>JASGEG010000182.1:0-5232 GCA_047606605.1 Rhizobium sp. | reverse complement strand
GGTGTCGCCGCCAATCTCGAATTGCGCCGCACGCTGCAGGAGCTTTGCGACCGCAACGGCTTCCGCTTCATCGCGCCGCCGCTCAATCTCTGCACCGACAATGCGGTGATGATCGCCTGGGCCGGGCTGGAACGGATGGCGACCGGCGCTGCGCCTGACGATCTCGACGTGCAGCCGCGCTCGCGCTGGCCGCTCGACCAGAAGGCCGAGACGCTGCTGGGACATGGCAAACGCGGAGCAAAGGCATGAGCGGCAGGGAAAAGATCGCGGTGATCGGCGCAGGCGCCTTCGGCACGGCGCTCGCTGCCGTCATCGCCTTGGCCGGCAAGAGCGAGGTGACGCTGATCGGGCGCAAGGCCGCGCTGATGGCCGACATCGCCGCCGACCGTGTGCATGATTCCGCGCTGCCGGGGATCGAACTGCCGGATTCCCTGCGGTTCTCGGCCGAGCCGGATGCCGTTTCCGATGCCGGCATCGTCCTCTTCGCCATGCCGTCGCAGGCGCAGGCGGATGCCGCCCGCCATTACGGACCCTATTTGGCGGCGGATGCCGTTGTCGTTACCTGCGCCAAGGGCATCGACAAGGTCTCCGGCGATCTTCTGACCGACATGCTGGAGCGGGAATTGCCGCAGCATGCCGTCGCCGTCCTCTCCGGACCCGGCTTTGCCGCCGATATCGCCAAGGGCCTGCCGACGGCCATGGCGATCGCTGCTGCCGACATGACGGTCGCCGAAAGGCTCGCCCAGGCGATTTCCGGCCCGACCTTCCGGCTCTATGCATCCGACGATCGCATCGGCGTGCAGCTCGGCGGGGCGCTGAAGAACGTTCTCGCCATTGCCTGCGGCATCGTCGAGGGCCGGGGCATCGGCGATTCCGCTCGCGCCGCGCTGATCAGTCGCGGGCTTGCCGAAATGTCGCGCTTCGTTGCCGCCAAGGGCGGCAAGGCGGAGACGGTGCGCGGACTTTCCGGCCTCGGCGACCTCGTGCTGACCGCCACCAGCCATCAGTCGCGCAACCTGCGCTTCGGCATCGCGCTCGGTCGCGGCGAGTTGGCCGATCCCTCGCGGGGCGATCTGGTCGAGGGCGCCCATGCCGCCTCGATCGCGGCGAAGCTGGCGCGGAAGCTCGGTGTCGATATGCCGATCACCGAAGCGGTCTCCGCCATCATCGACGGCAAGCTGGATATCCCGACCGCCATCGAGCAATTGATGACGCGGCCGATTACGACGGAATAGGTTGTGCTCCGTTGAGCATCGTTCCTGTTAGATATATTTCGCTAGCGAATTGGAGGGTTTCATGGACGAGCCGGAAAAGCACGATGATGAAAATCCGACGGTATCGGAAGAGGTGCCCAAAAAGGGTGGCTTGTGGGCAGCTTTACGCAGTTCGCCGCTTGTCGGGGTCGATCTTGATCTCCAGCGGGTTCGGACCAAGCCACGCGAGGTTTCATTTGGCGATGATTCCATGGAAGCGGATCAGTCGCCGCATTTTCAAACGGAGAGTACAACAATGCTGTTTGCCTTTGTCTGCAAGGACAAGCCCGGTCATCTGAATGTCCGCATGGACACGCGTCCCGCCCATCTCGAGCATCTGAACAAGCTCAATGCCGAGGGGACGCTGAAGATGGCGGGTCCTTTCCTCGATGGTGACGGCAAGCCGAATGGCAGCCTTGTCATCGTCAGCGCCGAGACCATCGAGGCGGCGAGGGCGCTTGCCGATTCCGATCCCTATGCCAAGGCCGGCCTGTTCGAGAGCGTCGAGGTCAAGCCGTACAACTGGGTCTTCAACAATCCGGAGGCATGAGCGATGGCGCATTGGCTGTATAAATCCGAGCCGTCCTCCTGGTCCTGGCAGCAGCAGAAGGATGCGGGCGAGAAGGGCACGGAATGGACCGGTGTCCGCAACTATCTCGCCCGCAACAACATGCGGGCGATGCAGGTTGGCGACAAGGGTTTCTTCTATCATTCCAACGACGGGCTGGAGATCGTCGGCATTGTCGAGGTCTGCGCGCTGTCGCATCCCGATTCCACCGCCAAGGACGATCCGCGTTGGGATTGCGTCGATATCCGCGCCGTGCGCGATATGCCGAAGCCGGTGTCGCTGAAGGATATCAAGGCCAATCCCAAGTTGTCGCAGATGTCGCTCGTCACCTCGATGCGGCTTTCGGTGCAGCCGGTGACGGATGAGGAATGGCTCGAGGTCTGCCGCATGGGCGGGCTCGACAATCCGCCTGCCTGAGCCTGCTTCGAGGATGACGTGAAGACCGATCCCGAAAGTTTCATCCGCGCCAATACCGGCCTCATGGCGCCGCCGCATGTGCCGGAAATCCGGCTGCATCTGGCAAGCGAGGCGCATGATCTCTGGCTGAAGACGGAGGAGGAACTGGAGGAGATCGGCCTGCCGCCGCCTTTCTGGGCCTTTGCCTGGGCCGGTGGGCAGGGGCTTGCCCGCTATGTCCTCGATCATCCCGAAACGGTTTCCGGCAAGCGGGTGCTCGATTTCGCCAGCGGTTCGGGGCTGGTGGCGATCGCCGCCATGCTGGCCGGGGCGAGCCATGCGCTCGCCGCCGACATCGATCCCTGGGCTGAAACGGCGGTGCGGCTGAATGCGAGCGAAAACGGCGTGCTCCTCGGCTTCACCGGCGACGATCTCGTCGGTCGAGACGTGGATGCCGATGTGATCCTTGCCGGCGACGTCTTCTATGACCGCGATTTCGCAGGCCGTCTGGTGCCCTGGTTCCGGCGTCTGGCGGCAGAGGGCCGCCTCGTTCTCGTCGGCGATCCCGGCCGGGCCTATCTGCCCAAGGATCGTCTGCAGGCTGAAGCCACCTATCAGGTGCCGGTGACGCGGGCGCTGGAAGACAGCGAGGTCAAGAAGACCACGGTCTGGCGCTTTCTCGCCGGTTGATGGCTAGGGCAATTCCAGGAAAAGTGTGGAGCGGTTCAACGATTCCGTGAAATACTGAATCGCTCTAAGGGCGAATGACGCAGACACCGGCTTCATATGAGCATGCGCTGCCGGCAAGCCTGACATCGATGATCTTGGCGCGGGGCCGCAGCGGCCGCGGCGCGTCCGGATATGGACCATAGCCGCCATAGCCGAAGACATAGGTCCCGCCGCTTGCCTCAAAACCGCCGGCAGTGTTGAAATCGGCCGCATGCTGCCGGGCGGTGAAGACGATTCCGGCCGGCTGCGGCTGAGCCGGATCTTGCGGCGCGGAGATTTCATGCAACCGGAAGAGGCCGGAATCATGGTGGGGCCGATGTTTCCGATAATAGTCTCCGGCCGTGGCGCAGGTGGAGAAGAAAATCGCGGCTGCCGCCAAAACAAGCGCCGCTGCCTTCAAATCGTGCTGCCTCATGTCGCCACCTCGTGTTTCAAATGCTTAATGAAATATTAAAGATACACTGCCGCAAGTTCGAGGCTAAGTCCACGCGAGCGACGGAAAAATCGCATTCCGGGGCCGATCGAAGGAGACGATTGGCGCGCGTTCGCCCAAGATGCCGGGCAATCCGAATCGATTAAATTCGATGCAGGCCGCAATTGTGCTTGTCGCCGTCGCGTTCCGTGATTATTGGTCGCAATTGATGCAACGCACACTGGATTTCCGCGTGCCTGCGTTGCCCCGGAAATATCCGGGATCGAAGCGTATCGTAACGCCCCGAGGTTCTGATGGCGAACGTCACACAAAACCGGCCCTTGTCGCCGCATCTGCAAGTCTACAAACTCATTCCCACCATGGTCATGTCGATCGTTCACCGCATCACCGGCGGCGCGCTCTATTTCGGCACGATCCTGGTCGCCTGGTGGCTGATCGCGGCTGCGACCGGCCAGGCCTATTTCGATCTGGTCAACTGGATCATGGGCTCGATCATCGGCCGGCTCGTCCTGATCGGCTATACCTGGGCGCTGCTGCACCATATGCTCGGCGGCTTCCGCCATTTCGTCTGGGATCTCGGCCATGGCTTCGACCCTGCCGTCTCGACGAAAATGGCCAAGGCGACGCTGGTCGGCTCGATCTGTCTGACCGCGCTGGTCTGGATCGTCGGCATCGTCATCCGGCTGGTTTGATTGGCGTGATCCCTCGGGAAGCCGCTTCGCGCTTCCTCGGTTCGATCATGCTTTAAAGGATATTTCTCATGGATATGCGCACCCCTCTGGGCAAAGTCCGCGGTCTCGGTTCCGCCAAGGAAGGCACCGATCATTTCTGGCGCCAGCGCCTGACGGCCGTCGCCAACGTCCCGCTCTTCATCTTCTTCGTCATCTTCCTGATGATCTACGCCGGCGCGCCCTATGCGGAAGTCGTGCACGCGATCTCGAACCCGATCGTTGCCGTCATCTTCGGCCTGATGGTGATCTCCGGCATCATTCACATGAAGCTCGGCATGCAGGTCATCATCGAGGACTATGTCCACGGCGAATTCGGCAAGATCGTCCTTCTCATGCTCAACACATTCTTTGCGATCGTCATGGCGGGGCTCTGTCTCTTCGCCATTCTGAAGATTGCGTTCGTAGGATAATTGCATCATGGCACCGAACTCTTCCGCTCAGAATGGGCCCGCTCAGAACGGGAAAGACTATGAATATGTCGATCACTCCTATGATGTGATCGTCGTCGGCGCCGGTGGCGCCGGCCTGCGCGCCACGCTCGGCATGGCCGAACAGGGTTTCCGCACCGCCTGCATCACCAAGGTCTTCCCGACCCGCTCGCACACCGTTGCAGCGCAGGGCGGCATCGCCGCCTCGCTGCAGAACATGACGCCGGACAGCTGGCAGTGGCATCTCTACGACACCGTCAAGGGTTCCGACTGGCTCGGCGACGTCGACGCCATGCAGTATCTCGCCATGGAAGCGCCGAAGGCGGTCTATGAGCTCGAGCATTACGGCGTGCCCTTCTCGCGCAACGAGGAAGGCAAGATCTACCAGCGTCCTTTCGGCGGCCACATGCAGAATTACGGCGAGGGACCGCCGGTGCAGCGCACCTGTGCTGCCGCAGACCGCACCGGCCACGCCATCCTGCACACGCTCTACGGCCAGTCGCTGCGCAACAACGCCGAATTCTTCATCGAGTATTTCGCGCTCGACCTCATCATGTCGGATGACGGCAGCCGCTGCACCGGCGTCGTTGCCTGGTGCCTCGATGACGGCACGATCCATCGCTTCGCCGCCAAGATGGTGGTGCTGGCGACCGGCGGCTACGGCCGCGCCTATTTCTCGGCGACCTCGGCCCAT
>JASGEG010000181.1:0-4524 GCA_047606605.1 Rhizobium sp. | reverse complement strand
CGAGCGCGGATCGACACCGGCGATGGCCCGCGCCTCCCTTGTCCGGTTTGATGAAACCGAAGCCCTTATCGGTATTGAAAAACTTTACAGTGCCAGTCTCGGCCATGCGTCAGGTCCTTTTCTCTCTGCCCACCATCCACACGGGCAGCATTACTTGTATTGCCCTTGCGGGCGCTTGCAGGCAGTTCTCGCAATTTGAAGGAAAAGGTCCCCTATACCTCGGCGTGGCCATGAAGCGATATCCGCGTATCGTTCCTCAACCAGGCTGACCGGAATATTAGCGTTCCCGGCGCGCAATTTTCTTAAGGACTTCCCATGCTCTAAAAATGCCCGAACACCGTCGAGAGTGCTGTGTTTATTGGGAATTGGCAAGCAAAAGTTTTTTAACGTCCCGAAAGGGGCGCATTGTCGTAATGCAACCGTGTTAAGGCGATTCGCAAATTTTCCCTCGCGGGCACGAATTTCTAAGGTTTTTGTATCGTTTGCGATATAAATTTGACGAAATTTTCCCAAATAGGATCGGAAAAATCCGCTATTCCGCGCATTCGAAAAAATTTCAGCCGGCGTCGTTCGGGACAGCCATAGCGGGTAATTTTACCGGTTTTTACGCGGCGACGCTGCGCCGGCGCGTCAGTTCGGGCACGAGTTCTACCGCCAGCATGGAGGTGAACATCAGGGCACAGCCGACATAGCCGAGCGGTCCCATGGTTTCGCCGAGCAGCAGCGCGCCGAGAGACGCGCCGAACAACGCCTCGGAGGAGAGGAAGATCGCGGCCTGCGGCGCGGTCGTATAGCGCTGGCCGATCACCTGCAGCGCGAAGGCCAGGCCGGAGGAGAATATGCCGACATAAAGGATCTCGCCGAGCGCCGCGCGGATATCGGCGATGCTGATCGGCTCAGAAATCACGGCGACGACGAGGGCCAGGACGGCGGTCACCGCGAATTGCACGGCGGAAATGCCGAGTGGCCGTCCGGTCTCGTTGACCGACGCGCCGGCCAAGGTGATTTGCGCTGCCCAGAAGAGGGCGCAGACGACCGTCAGGACGTCGCCGACCGTCAGACGGGCGAGGGAGCCGCCGGACAGAAGGTAGATGCCGCTCAGCGCCATCAGCGCCGCCGGCCAGATCACCCAATGCGGCTGGCGGCGGAAGAAGACGACGGCGATCAGCGGCACGAAGACGACATAGAGGCCGGTGATGAAGCTGGAGTTGGTGACGGTCGTCGTCAAAAGCCCGATCTGCTGCGTCGCCGCGCCGCCGAAAAGCGCCAGGCCGATGAACAGAAAGGACAGCCAGTTGCGGCGTGTCAAAGGCTTTTCGGCCTTGCGGTTTTCCATCCAGAGAAAGGGCAGGATGACAATGGTGGCCACGGCAAAGCGCAGGCCGATGAACCAGAACGGCCCGATCGCCTTCATTGCCGTCGACTGTGCGACGAAGCCGCCGCCCCAGATGGCGGCCGCCAGCAGCAATACCAAATTCGCCTGTATGCGAGTCATCTGCATCCTGTGGGAGGGGAGAAAGGAGGGCGACCGTTAGCAGCTGCCTTTCGCGGGTGCAAGAGCGCACCCGCCGCACTGCACGGCGACCGATCCCACCCGTTAGCGCATCGCTCTGGAAACACGCAGCAGGGCGCCGTTGTCCTCGTCGGTGGTGATCAGCAGCGCGCCGTCCGGCGCAACGACGATGTCGCGCAGGCGGCCGAAATCGTCTTCGAACAGGCGTTCGCGTTCGACCACCTTACCGCTGCCATCGCGCTCCAGACGCGAGAGCAACTGGAATTTCAGCGCCGTGACCAGGAAGTCGCCGTTCCATTCCGGAAACATCCGGCCGCGATAGACCGCGATGGCGCCGGGCGCGATCGAGGGGTCCCAGTAGAAGATCGGTTGCTCCATGCCCTTCTTCTCGGTGCCGATCCCGATCTTGGTGCCGGAATAATTGCGTCCGTAGGAGATGACGGGCCAGCCGTAATTCTTGCCCGCTTCCGGCGTGTTGATCTCGTCGCCGCCGCGGGCGCCATGCTCGGCGGTATAGAGTTTGCCATCGGCAGGATCGAAAGCGATCCCCTGGGGATTGCGATGTCCCTTGGACCAGATTTCCGGCCGCCCTCGCGTGCCGTCCCTGAACGGATTGTCGGCGGGAATGCTGCCGTCGGCCTTGATGTGGATGATCGAGCCGGCATCGTCCTGAAAATCCTGGGCACGATCCTGTTCGCCGCGATCGCCGAGGCTGACGAACAGGCTGCCGTCCCCGGCGAAGGCGATGCGTGCGCCATATTGGATATTGCCGCGCGACAGCCTGTTCATGAGGAAGATGCGCTTCACCGCGCTCAGGCGGCGCTCGTCCGGCGACAGGGCGGCGCGGAAGACGGCGGTGCCGCTGCCGCCATCTCCGGATATGGAGGCGGTGAAGAAGATGGCACGGTTGCTGGCAAATTTCGGATCGAGGGCGACGTCCAGCAGCCCGCCTTGGCCGCGCGCATGCACATCCGGCACGCCGGCGATGGGCTCCGATACCTTGCCGTCGCGGATGATGCGCATGTTCCCAGGCCGCTCGGTGACAAGATAGGCGCCATCCGGCAGCGGCTCCACCGCCCAGGGATGATCCAGGCCGCTTGCGATCGTCTCCACCTTGACCGTAACCTTCTGCGTGGTGACGATCTTGTCCTCGGCGGCGCAGACGGCGCTCGCCGTCAGCAGGACGGAGGCGGCAAAGGCAACGGAAAGCTTCGTTGCGTGAAGGCGCATCGTCCAATTCCTCCCTGGCGTGATCTCCCATGCAACGTGGGGTGGGAGGATCGCCGTTCAAGGCGGGTCAGGGCGTGGATAACGTCTTTGTGTCCGCAGTCGCAGCTTGCATTCAATCCGGCTCTACAAGTTCCGCGTCGAGAATATAGCGCAGCGGTCCGCGCGTTGCGGCGTCGAATGGCCAGCAGGTGGCGAGCGCCAGATGGCGGCCGGGCGCGGCGGGGTCGATGCCGTTCTGGTCCCATCGTGCGACGCGGCCATGGCCGGCGCGGAAGCTGACCACCTTGCCGTCGCGACGTGTGACCTCGATCAGGTCACCGGGCCTGATATCCTTCAGCCAGCGGAAATGCGTGTCGCGATGGGCGGCGATGACGGCGGTGCCCTCGTCGCCGGGTTGCGGCGTATCGGTCAGCCAGCCCGGACCGAAGGCCAGTGCCTCGCCGCTGGCGCCGGCGAGCACGATTGCGGCAGCCGCGATCCTCGGCGCCCGCACCTCGGCCTCGGTGGTGAAATCCGCCCAGGGCCAGGGTTTGGCATCCTCGCCGCGCAGTTCGGCGGCGAAGGCGCGTTTCAGCAGGATCTGCGACAGCTCGGCCTTGGCCTTGATATAGAGCCCGTTGCCGAGAAAGCTCAGGCCGACGAGGGCAAGGGCCGTGATGCAGGCCAAGACGAGCTTTTCGAGACGGCTGAGCCCTTTCTTCCCGAAGGAAGAAGGGGAAAGCGCGATGCGTTCCCCCCTCATGAGATCAGAGCCTCGACAGGCGGCGGCGCAGCAGCATGAGCCCTGCCGAGATCGCCGCAAGCGCGATGAGCAGCAGGCCGATGATGATGTTGCGCTCGGCCGGCGTTGCGGTTTGCGGCAGGTTGACGCTGGAGGTGGCCTGGCGGGCGATCATCCCGGCGGTGGCCGGCGTCGGCGCGGCCGCTATCTGGCTCGCCAGCTCGACGAACGCTTTTGAATTTTGCGTCGTCGTTCTCGTGGCGCCATGCACCTCGCCATCCGTCGGGCCAACGGGCGTGACTGAGGCCTTGTGCTGGCCATTGGGTGCGATGACCGGGCTTTCGCCTTCGCCGAAGACCTTGCCGAAGTCCCAGCCGGCCGGCAGGTTCAGCGGCAGTTTGGCCGAGCCGAGCGGCTGGTCGGTCGGGCGCGAAGGCGTTGCGTCGACGGCAACCAGGCTGGTGACCCGCGAGACGAGATGGTGGGCAAGCGCCACCGTCTCGATCTGCTTGTCCAGTGCTGCCCGATCCTGGATCTCATAGGCGCGGGCTTCGATGTCGTCGATCTTGCGGCGGGCCCAGAGCTGCGAGATGCCCTTGCCATCGGCGGCATTGGCGATATCCATTTCGACGCGCCAGGGCTGGTCGCCGGTCTTGCCGACGATCTGCAGCTTGCCGCCGGGCTGCGCATCCGCAAGCCGCGCCGTCAGCACGACGGGTTCGCCGGCATAGAGATCGGGCATCGGGTTCGGCGTGATATCCTCGGCCTTGGCCTCGGTGAAGGTCGCGGCGATGTCGGTCATGGCCGGATTTTCGAGCTTGTTGAACAGCTCGCCCATGCGCACCGCCACCTGATCCTGCGAGCCGATGGCGGTATAGGTGCCACGGCCGATTTCGGCGGCCTTGGTCATGAAATAGGTATTGGGCGCCGAGCCGATGCCGACGGTGAAGACGCGGGCGTCGGCGCGGTTCCGGCTGATCTCCTGAAAGAGCTGCTGTTCGTTGCCGATCGCGCCATCGGTCAGGAAGACGACCTGCCGCAAGGCGCCATTGGCGACGGG
>JASGEG010000180.1:0-19683 GCA_047606605.1 Rhizobium sp. | reverse complement strand
TGTTCTTGGCGCCGGACTGACCGCCCTGAGTGGAAATACCGAGGTTCTGCAGCATCGCGCGCATGGACTGCTCGGTGAACGGCGAGGAGCGCAGGCCGTCGCCCGTCCCCTGCAGGCCGACGATCAGACCGTAGCCGATGAGCTGGTTGTCGCGGCCGGACTGGAGCGACGCGATATCCTTGATGCGCGACTGCATCGCCGCGGCCGGATCTGCGACGATCAGGCTGGGCAATGCCAACAGGACTGCGAAAAACTGACGAAGCCGTTTCATTTCGCGACCACGCGGATCGTACCGTTTTCGAGAACCGTGCCGTTGACGATGATGCCCGAATCCATGTTGCGGGCGCGGACGCTATCGCCGACGGCGCCGTCGTCCAGCGGCGTTCCCGCCGCCGTGATGGTCATGCTGCCCATGCTCATCACCAGACGCACGTTGGAGCCGCGCGTCACGGCATAGGGCTGGCGCAATGCGGAAATGGAGATCGTGCGGCCCGGAAGAAGCGTCCGTTTCGACACCAGCCCCGTGACGTCGCGGAGCCGCTTGGCGTAATCGCCGGTCAGGTTGGGGTTCGTGACCTCGACTTCCTCGAGCTGGGCGCTGCTGATGATATCGCCGGGATAGATCGTCTCGGTCGGCACCACGGCGGTCCCAAGGCCGGGACCATCGGCACCGACAGCGCCTGCGGGCGCGGCCGAGGCGAACGCGACGGAGAGGCTCGCCGCGGCGAACCAGGCCATTGCTAAGCTTTTCATCCGGCGAAACCTCATGTTCGGCCCGTCCCTTTGTTACTTCAGGTTCTTGCTGACGATCTGCGCCATGTCGTCGGCCGTCGTGATGACCTTGGAGTTCATCTCGTAGGCGCGCTGCGCGGTGATCAGGTCGGTGATTTCCTTGACCGGATCGACGTTCGACGATTCGAGATAGCCCTGCTTCAGATAGGCGAAGCCGTTCTCGTTGGGATCGGAGACGACCGGATCGCCGGAGGCCGGCGTCTGGGTAAAGAGATTGCTGCCCATCGGCTGCAGGCCCGCTTCGTTGACGAAGTTGGCGATCTGCAGCTGGCCTAGAACGGTCGGCGTCGTCGCCGTGCCGATCGTCGCCGCGACCTCGCCGGATTGGCTGATGGTGACGTTGCTGGCATTGCTCGGGATGGTGATGCCGGGCTGCAGCACATTGCCGTCGGGCGTGACGATCTGGCCGGTATCGCTCTTGTTGAAGGAGCCGGCGCGGGTATAGGCCGTCGTGCCGTCGGGCATCTGGATCTGGAACCAGCCGCGGCCGACGAGCGCGACGTCGAGATCGTTCGACGTCTGCGAGAGTTCGCCCTGAATCTGGATGTTGCGTACGGCCGTCGTCTGCACGCCGAGGCCGATATTGGCGCCTTCCGGCACCACCGCCTGGTTCGGCCGGTTGGCGATGCCCTTGGCGCGCTCGGTCTGGTACAGGAGATCCGAGAATTCGGCGCGGGAGCGCTTGTAGCCCGTCGTGTTGATATTCGCGATGTTGTTCGCGATCACTTCGAGATTGGTCTGCTGGGCGTCCATGCCCGTTGCGGCAATAGCGAGCGCTCTCATGTCTTCATCCTTCGAGCTGGAGCGCAAATCCCCAAACCGCGCGGCGGCTTTGAACGGGATCACGCCAAATCAAAAATTGGAGCGGGCGATCCGCCCTAGATCTGCATTTTCGTGACGTCGAGATAGGCGGAGACGATCTTGTCGCGCAGGGCGATCGCCGTCTGCAGCGTCTGATCCGCCTGCATGACCTTGTCGACCACTTCGCGGGTGCTCATCGTGCCCTTGATGCCGGCGAAGGAGGCGTTTTCGGCTTCCTTCAGCGTGCCGACGGTGTTCTTGGCCACGTCGGACATGACCGAGGCGAAGCTGTCCGCGGCGGCGGTGCCGACCGCTGCCTCCGGCGTCGCGGCAAGCGCGCCGGATACGGTGGAGGTCAGGTCCGTGGCGATGCTGCCGAGACCGCGGGTGGCCGAGAGGGAGGAGACAGTCTTGATAGCGTCAATCATTGTGCATTCTTCAAGAGATCGATGGTGGAGGAGATGAGGTCGCGGGCCTGGCGTATGGTCTGCAGATTGGCCTCGTAGGAGCGATTGGCCTCGCGCATGTCGGCCATTTCGACCAGCACGTTGACGTTCGGCATCTTCACGTAGCCCTTCTGGTCCGCCGCCGGATTGTCAGGGTCGTATTCCTCGACGAACTTGCCGGTGTCCTCGCCCATCTTCTTGACGCCGACCGTCGTCACACCGCTGGCCCGGTCGAGCTCGGCGCCGAAGGTCACCGTCTTGCGGCGATAGGGATCGGCGCCGGGCGTGTCGCCGGTCGAACGGGCGTTGGCGATGTTTTCGGAAACGACGCGCAGGCGGGTCGACTGAGCCTCCAGGCCCGAGCCCGCAATCTTCAATGCGGCAGATAAGGAGTCCATGGCACCTTCACTTCATCTATTGTTTTACGGTCATCAACATCATGCGATGAAAGGAGCTGACCAGGGCGGTGTTCAAGCTGTACTGCCGCTTGATTTCACCCGACTTGGCGAGCTCGTCTTCCAGGCCCACGGTGTTACCCGACTCCTGGACGCCGATTTCCTGGTTGAGCGACGCTTCCTCGACGTTGACGTCGCCGCTCTGGCTGAATTCGCTGCCGGAGAGATGCGCCGGATTGGTTCTCGCCATGCCGACATTCTCGTTGTCGAGAATGGCCTGGAACGGCGTCACATCCTTGGCGCGGAACTTCGGTGTATTGGCATTGGCGATGTTGCCGGCAACGACCTCCTGGCGCACCTGGAGCCACTCGGCTTGCCGCGAGGCCAGGTCAAAGAGCTGAATGGGTTGCATGGGCTTCTCTCCGTTCTTACAACAACGACCCTAGAGGGATAATCTTGCGTGGGACTTGCGGTCGGCGCGTTCTTGCGAAAGTCTTGGTCGCGCCTGCATTCCAGGCGATTCCACCATCTCATTCATGGCTGTAGACATCGCCCGTCGAGGTGACGATCACCCATCGTCCATCCCGCTGTTCGATGGTCGCCAGACGGCTGTTGTCGGGCAGCACCGAGCCGACGCGCACGACATACATGCCGGTGTCGTCCTCGATCAGCGCCCGGCCGTTGGCGACATGCAGCAGGTGGAAGGGCGACTTGCCGGGGAATGGCTGATCTTCGGCCGGCGGCCCCTTGTCATCCTCCCGCCCGACGCTGCTGACCGTCGCCGTCGTCATCGGATCGGGAATGAAATCCTTTTGTGCGCTCGGATTCTTGTTGGCCATGGCGAGCGGCGAGACATTGACGATCTCGCGCCCTTTCCAGTGCGGCAGATCCCGGGTGCGATCGCCCTCGGCAACCTGAATGCCGAACTTGTCGGGGTTCAGGAACACGTACCAGGGAAAGAAGGCCGAGATGCCCGCCAGCAGCAGGCCGGTGCAGGTCAGCAACTTGTCGGTCACGGTGCGCTTTTTCGCCTGGATCAGCGGAGCGACCGGTTCGTCTGCGTCGGATTCTCTCACGTCAGCCTCTCTTTGCTGGAGTGATTGCGACCGAACCGTTCTTCAGCGCGGTCGCGAGATCGGTGAAGGCGTCTGCCGACGGCCGCTCGCCGGGCGTCTGCTTCAGGATCTCGTAGATGATCGGCACCTGGCGGACGGCGATATCGAGATCGGCGTCGCTGCCCTGGCGATAACCGCCGATCAATCTCAGATCGCGGGTTTCCTCGTAGCGATGCACCAGCGCCTTCAGGCGCGACACCAGCTTCTCCTGATCCGAGGTCCAGGCCTTGCGCGCCAGGCGCGACACCGAGGCCAGAGGATCGATCGGCGGGTAGCGCCCCTCTTCCGCCAGGCTGCGCTGCAGGACGATATGGCCGTCGAGAATGCCGCGGGTGGAATCGGCGATGGGATCGTTGTGATTGTCGCCGTCGACGAGGATGGAGATGATGGCGGTGATCGTGCCGGTGCCTTCCGGTCCCGGCCCGGCGCGCTCGAGAAGACGCGGCAGCTCGGTGAAGACCGAGGCCGGATAGCCGCGCGCGATCGGCGGCTCGCCGGATGCGGTGGCGACCTCGCGGATGGCATGGGCGAAACGGGTGACGCTATCGACGATCAAGAGCACGTTGTCGCCCTGATCGCGGAAATGCTCGGCGATGGTGATGGCCGACAGCGGCGCCATCTTGCGCAGCATCGGGCTCTCGTCGCTGGTGGCGACGACGGCGACGGACTTGCGCATATGGGGGCCGAGCGTATCCTCGATGAATTCGCGGACTTCGCGGCCGCGCTCGCCGACCAGCGCGATCACCACCTTGTCGAAGGCATCGGCGCGGGCAAGCATCGACAGCAGCGTCGACTTGCCGACGCCGGAGCCGGCGAAGATGCCGAGACGCTGGCCAAGGCAGAGCGGCGAGAAGATGTCGATGGCGCGCACGCCGGTCCTGAAGCCGGTTTCGACGCGCTTGCGCGTCATGGAGGGCGGCGCGGTGTTGGAAATGGAGCGCGGCTGCGTGCCCGCCGTCATCGGCCCCAGCCCGTCGATCGGCTCTCCCAGCGAATTGATCGTGCGGCCGCACCAGCTATCGGCCGGCGAAATGCGGAAGGCGCCCTTGCGGATGACGGTATCGTGGATGCCGATCGGCTCGCCCGGCTCGATTGGACAGACATAGGTCAGCTCCGGCTCGACACGCACGACCTCGCCGAGATGGATGCCGGTCGGCGAGCGATGGGCGACGAATTCGCCGAGGCGCACATGTCTGGAAAGGCCCGCCACGGTATAATGCCCGGCCGCGATGGTGCGCACATGGCCGCCATGGGCGACCGCATTTTCCGCCAGCGCATAGCGGCCCGCCAAAGCGGCCATATGCGAAAGCTTCGGGGAGATCGCCCCCTCCGGCATCCGGTCGTCGAACATGATGCGCCCCTCTTACTGGCTGCCGCCGAGGGTCTTGATCGCGTCCGAAAGCGTGCCTTCACTGCTGTTGGTGAGCGTCGAGATATTGTCGAAGGCGCGGCTGACCTCGATGAGTTCGGTCATTGTCCGCATGCCGTTGACATTGGAGTTTTCGAGATAGCCCTGGGCAATGCCGATATTGGAGCGGTCGATCACCGGCTGCGGCGTATCGGTCGGCAGGACGCCGCTGTTGTCGTAGCGCAGGAAGCCCTTGGTAACATCGGAGCTGTAGAGGCCGAGCTGGCCGACCTGCTTGCCGTTCTGGGCAATGGTGCCGTTCGACGAGACGGTGGGTGCGCCGCCGGACGGATCGAGCTGGATCGGCGCGCCGCCGGGATCGAGCACCGGATAGCCGCGGGCCGAGACCAGCGCGCCGCTGTCGGTCATGGTGAAGCGGCCGTCGCGCGTCAGCACCAGGCCCGCCGGCGTATTGAGGCCGAACCAGGCATCGCCCTTGACGGCGAAGTCGAAGAGATTGCCGGTGTTCTGCAACTCGCCATTGTCAGTGGAAAGATAGTCGTTGCCCTGCGAGACGAAGGCGACCTTGGCGTTGAGCTTGTTTTCGGTATTGCTGAGCACCTGATTGAACTTGACCTCGGTGCCACGGAAACCCGTGGTGTTCACATTGGCCATATTGTCGGCGATCGTCGTCAGGCGCCGCTCAAGCGCCATCTGGGACGATAGCGCCACATAGATACCAGACTGCATTTTCAACGCCCTCCGGACATTGGAGAATAACGGGAAAGGAAACGCCCGGGATCGTGGCGCTCCGACATGTCGTTAGCCGGGCATAGATGCCCTTACCCGTTACTGTGCCGGCATTGGCTTGTGCGAAGCTGACACGTCGAAAACCCTGCGAAAACACGCCTCGAACAGCCTCACGCAAGGCAGGTCCCCTAGTTGATTTGAGGAAGCAACGTTCAGGTGTGGACTGGCGATGAATATTATTATCGGATTTGTAGTGACCTGCGGCTGCATCATTGGCAGCTTCATGGCGATGGGCGGGGATGTGAACGCGTTGTTCCAGCCCTTCGAATTTGTCATCATCGCGGGCGCCGGCATCGGTGGCTTCATCATGGCCAATCCGATGAAGGTCGTGAAGGATTCCGGCAAGGCATTGCTCGAAGCCTTCCGGCATTCGATCCCCAAGGAACGCGATTATCTCGATACGCTCGGCGTGCTCTATTCGCTGATGCGGGACCTGCGCACCAAGTCGCGCAACGAGATCGAGGCGCATATCGACAACCCGGACGAATCGGTGATCTTCCAGGCCGCCCCGACGGTATTGAAGAACCGGGACCTGACGGCGTTCATCTGCGACTATGTCCGCCTCATCATCATCGGCAATGCCCGCTCGCACGAGATCGAGGCGCTGATGGACGAGGAACTCAACACCATCCAGCACGACAAGATGAAGCCCTATCACGCCATCACGATCATGGGCGATTCCTTCCCCGCCATCGGTATCGTCGCCGCCGTGCTCGGCGTCATCAAGGCGATGAGCCACATCAACGAATCGCCTGAGGTGCTGGGCCATCTCATCGGCTCGGCGCTGGTCGGCACCTTCCTCGGCATCATCCTGTCCTATTCGGTCTGCGCGCCGCTGGTCTCGCAGATCAAGATCGTGCGCAACAAGCAGCACCGCCTCTACGTGATCGTGAAGCAGACGCTGCTCGCCTATATGAACGGCTCGGTGCCGCAGGTGGCGCTCGAATACGGCCGCAAGACCATCTCCTCCTATGAGCGGCCGTCCATCGACGCGGTCGAGCAGGAAATGATGAACCCCGGCGGTGAGAGCAAGGCGGCCTGACGATCATGAGCCAAGAATCCACGCAGAAGGGACCGGCAATGGACCCCGTCCTCTTCGCCAAACTGACCGGCGGTCTCGGCGATCAGACGACCCTCAGCAAGCTCGGCACCGCCTTCGGGCAGGTCTATGCCGAGTTCCTGCCCGATATCGTCAAGAGCGAAACCGGGCTCGAGGTTTCCGTCGGCTATGCCGGCTGCCGGTCGGGCCTGATGAGCGAGCTGATCGCCGGCCTCGGTGGCAATTATGCCCTGGTGAACGGCTCCCTGCGCAACTGGGCGCCGAAATTCGTGCTCGGCTGCGGCGCCGGCTTCGTCATGAGCCTGATGGAGCATATGCTCGGCGCGAAGCCCGAAACCATCGAGACTCCCGTTCCCCGGTCGCTTTCGATGATCGAGCTCGACCTGTCCGTGATGATCTTCGACAAGATCGCCAACGTGCTGCGCTCGGCCGTCAACGCGCCGGGCGGCTTCGAGCCCTATCTCGATCCGCCCTACAATATCGAGGATCGGTCGAAGCCGGCTGCCGGCCAGGCCGACGATTTCGCCGCCGCCATCCTGATGACGATCTCGCTCGGCAAGACCGTCTCGGAAATCGTCGTCATCGCGCCGCAGCGGGAATTGCTGCGCACGGTGGTCAGCGCGCCGCGGGCGAAGAACCCCTCGGCGGGATCGCAGGCCTGGACGGAGCAGCTCAGCGAGCAGGTGCGCCGCTCGCAAGTGACGCTCGAGGCCCGCATCCGGCTGCAGACGCTGACGCTGGACACCATCTCCAGGCTCGCCGTGGGCGACGTCATTCCCTTCATGGACAAGGACGAGGTTCGCGTCGAGGTCAGCGCCAACAGCAAGGAACTCTATGTCTGCGAGTTCGGGCGATCCGGCGAGAACTACACCGTACGCGTCAAGGATACCGTGAACTCCGACGACGAGCTTCTTCGGCACCTGATGAATTGACCGGCTGGCGGGTGCGGCCCGCACCCACGGCAGCTTGAGGCAAGTTTCAACTGGAATAGTGATTTCATGGCTACGAAGACGACACAGAAAAGCAGCGAGGATTCGCTGGACCTGACGAGCAGCGACGCCGCACTGGATGAGGCCATCGACGGTCTGCGCGGCGTGCTGAAGAAAGATACCGACGGCGTCGTTTCGGATTTCGATGTCGATGCCTTCGGGGCGGACACCGGCGCCGGCCTTCCCGCGTTCGGCGGCGAGTTCGCGGACGGCGATGCGGATACCGCCTTCGGCGCCGGTGATTTCGGCGGCGACACCTTCGCCGAGACTGCCGCTCCGGGCAGCGCGATGGCCGCCAACATGGACCTGATCATGGATATCCCGATCGATGTCCAGATCGTCCTCGGCAGCAGCCGCATGCAGGTTTCCGGCCTGATGAACCTGACCGAAGGCGCCATCATCGCCCTCGACAAGAAGATCGGCGAGCCGGTGGAGATCACCGTCAACGGCCGGCGGATCGGCCGGGGCGAGATCACCGTGCTGGACCATGACGACACCCGCTTCGGTATCAAGCTTATCGAACTGTCCAACACCCGATCGAAATAAGCGATTTCGTACGACCTATTTGATCACGCATGAATTTTCCGGAGCGCCCTTCTGCTCCGGAAACAGACTTCGGAAAGACTGAATTCTTTTCAGAATAAGCCCACTCCCTGTTCGGGACGGAGATGAAGACCATGATGGACTTTGACGATTTCAGCGGCAGCCTTGCCGAGAAACCGTTGTCACAGGCTGAAAAGGCCGCTGCCGTTCTGCTGGCCATGGGAAAGCAGGTGGCGGGGCGTCTGCTCAAATATTTCACCCAGCATGAATTGCAGCTCATCATCGCCTCGGCACAATCGCTGCGGCTGATCCCGCCGGACGAGCTGGCGCAGCTCGTGGCCGAATTCGAGGATCTCTTCACCGAAGGCGCCGGCCTGATGGACAACGCCAAGGCGATCGAGAGCATTCTCGAAGAAGGCCTGACGCCCGACGAGGTCGACAGCCTGCTCGGTCGGCGCACGGCCTTCCAGGCCTACGAAGCCTCGATCTGGGATCGTCTCGGCGAGGCGGACCCGAGCTTCGTCGCCAAGTTCTTCCTGCGCGAGCATCCGCAGACCATCGCCTACGTGCTGTCGATGATGCCGTCTTCCTTCGGCGCCAAGATCCTGCTGCAGCTCCCGGAAGAGCAGCGCGCCGACATCATGAACCGCACGGTCAATCTCAAGGACGTCAGCCCGAAGGCGGCGCAGATCATCGAGAACCGCGTGCTGGGGCTGATGTCGGAAATCGACGCCGAGCGCAACGCCTCCGGCTCGACCAAGGTTGCCGATCTCATGAACGAGCTGGACAAGCCGCAGGTCGACACGCTGCTCACCTCGCTGGAAACCATCAGCAAGGAATCGGTCGACAAGGTGCGCCCGAAGATCTTCCTCTTCGACGACCTCACCTACATGCCGCAGCAGAGCCGCGTCCTGCTGCTCAACGATATCGCCTCGGACATCATCACCATGGCGCTGCGCGGCTCGACGAACGAAATGCGCGAGATCGTGCTTTCATCGATCAGCCCACGCCAGCGCCGCATGATCGAATCCGATCTGCAGGTGCCGAGCAACGGCCTCAATGCACGCGAAATCGCCATCGCCCGGCGCGCCATCGCCCAGGAAGCCATCCGGCTCGCCAATTCCGGCCAGATCGAGCTGAAGCCAAAGGACACGACACCTGTGGAGAAAGCCGCATAGCAGCGGCGCGACTCACCTGATTCGTCTAGCCTGTCGCTTTACGCAATTCCGGACGGAAAACCGCTGCGCACTTTTCCTGGAATTGCTTAGAATGCTGAAAACAGGGCCGCGCGATGCGCGGCCTCTTTCCGTTTCGTGAAGGGCGGCTGCTTTGGCGGACGAAGACAAGGACAGTAAAACAGAGAAACCGACGGAGAAAAAACTCCGCGACACAATGGAAAAGGGCAATGTGCCCCACTCCAGGGAGGCGACCATCTTCGCCTCCATGCTCGCGACGGTCATCTACGTCACCTTCTTCCTGCCGGAACGCATGGGGCGCATGGCCGAGACGCTGCGCGATCTCTTCGAGAAGCCCGATCAATGGAAGCTCGAAACCGGACCGGATGCCATTTCGCTGTTCACCCGCATCGGCTGGGACGTCGGCAATCTGCTGCTGCCCGCCATCGTGCTCTTCTTCGCCTTCGGCATCGGTTCCTCGATGTTCCAGAACCTGCCGACGCCGGTGCTCGAACGCATCCGGCCGCAATTTTCGCGCATCTCGCCGGTTTCGGGCTGGAACCGTCTCTTCAGCATGACGGGCCTGGTGGAATTCGGCAAATCGCTCGCCAAGATCGTCATCGTCAGCATCATCATGTTCTTCGTGCTGCGCGGCCAGTATTTCCATGCGATCGATTCGCTGGTGTCCGATCCGCAGACCATTTTCGTGCGGCTGTCGACCATCGTTCAGAAAATCCTGATCATCGTGCTGATGGCGACCGCTGTCGTCGGCATCGCCGACGTGCTGTGGAGCCGGTATCACTGGTTCGACCAGCTGAAGATGACCAAGCAGGAGGTCAAGGACGAATACAAGCAGGCGCAGGGCGACCCGATCGTCAAGTCGCGCCAGCGCTCGATCGCCCGCGACCGCGCCCGCCGGCGCATGATCAAGCAGGTGCCGCGCGCCACGCTCGTCATCGCCAATCCGACCCATTTTGCCGTGGCGCTGCGCTATGTCCGCGAGGAAAACGACGCTCCCATCGTCGTTGCCAAGGGACAGGACCTGATCGCGCTGAAGATCAGGGAGATTGCAGAGGAAAACGGAATTCCCGTTTTCGAAGATCCGCCGCTTGCACGCTCCATGTTTGCGCAAGTCTCGGTGGATAGTGTCATCCCGTCAGTGTTTTACAAGGCCGTCGCAGAGCTCATCCATCGGATCTACGCCGCGCAGTCGAATAGAAAACGGGTACGATAATCAAATGAAAAAATGCCCCTACTCTGCCCAACGTGAACGCATCCTCGCCGAAGCGATCAGTCCGGTCGCCAGCGAGCTGAGGCTCCTCGATGCGGCCGACCTGATCTCGCTGCTGCGATTCGAACGCTATGGCAATCTTGCCGATCTCGTGGCATCGGCGGCCGAGCTCTATTTCCATCCCGGCACGGTCAATTTCGGGCTCGGGGGCGACTATAAGCTCGATTGGGGCGGCCCCGCGGAGGTCACGCTCGACCTCGAGATCAAGCCGCGCGGCGTCACCGTCTATGCCAAGCTCGCGCTTGCCGAACATCATGCCGGCATCGAGATCCACCATATCGCCTTCGAGAAGCCCTCGGCCGATCCGGACGAAAATACCGCCCTGCTCGCCCGCAGCCTGCAGGATGCCCGTTATGCGATCGCCGGCAAGACGACGCAGGCGGCCTGAAAGGGTCGAGGACACCAATTCTCACCAGGAAACCCGCTAAAGCGCGTCGCGATCTTTCAGATTCGCTCCTTGCGCTTTAGATCTTTGATTTTACGCATGTCGTTGCCGCAAAACCGCGGCACACTTTTGCGCGACATGCTCCTAAGGCGCGCCGGCGTCAGCTGATATATCCGAAGCGGATCGCTTTCGCGATCGCTTGGATGCGGTTGACGCTGTCCAGCTTGATCGTGGCCGAGCCGAGATAGGCGTTGACGGTATGCACCGACAGGCCGAGCTTCTCGGCGATCTCTTCGCTGATCCGACCGTCGCCCGCAAGCTGCAGGCAGGCGATCTCGCGTTCGCTCAAGGCTTCCGCCGCCGGCGAGCGGCGCTCGTCGAGCGACAGAAGCTCCATCATGAGCTGGCAGCTGCGGCCATGCAGCTCGACGATCATGTCGCTGGCGAGATCCATGAACTTGGCGGCGAACACCACATAGCCGTTGCCGACAGAGCCCAGCCGCACCGGAAAGGCGACGCCGGCAAAGGACAGAAGATGCGGTTTCAGGCGCTGCGTGAAAGCGGCAAAATCCGGCGTCTCGGCGGTGCTGTCGCTGTCGCGGCCATTCCACATCAGCGGCAGCAGCGATTTCTCGATATGCTCGATCATCGCCTCGCCATAGGCCTCGACGAAAGCCTTGTTCATGACGGGATTGGCCGAGCCCCAGTTCTCCAGCTCGCAGACCAGGCGCTGCTTGCTCGGCAGGCCGGAACCGCTGACGCGATAGACGGCGAAATTCTGCGCGTCGATCAGCTTCTGCATCGACACCAGTTTCGGGAAGAGATCGGAGCGGCCGGAAATCCGCGGCGAACGGGCAAGCCGCGTCTCGCCCGGTGTCTCCGTCATCCTGTCCGGCTGGTATCGCATTCGGTCGGCCTTCAAACGAGATTGTTCCTGACGGCAAAGGCGATCGCTTCCGATCGCGTCTTGGTCGCGGTCTTGCGCATGACGCTGGTGATGTAATTGTTGATGGTATTGCGCGAGATGCCGAGGATCATGGCGATCTCGTCGCTGGTCTTGCCTTCGGCGATCCAGAACAGACATTCCAGCTCGCGCTCGGTCAGATCGAAATCCCGCTCCTGCTTGCCTTCGACGCTGCGGGTGAAGCTGGCGAAATAGCCGGCCAGCAGCCCGACGTCGCGCAGCCGCTCCGGCGACATCGACAGGCTGTCGCCGGCCAGCAGCATCAGCGAAAAGCGCGTGCGGCCGACATTGAAGGTCAGCGCGCAATATTGGCGGCCAACACCGTCAGGCAATTCGACGTCATCGGGCAGGAAGGCGACATTCGGCTGGAACAGGGACATGCATTTTTCCAGCTCGCCGGTGCGGCCATAGCCGCTCGTCAGCTCCGAAGCCAGGCGCCGCACGAGATCGAAGGGCCAGTCGGAGGAGACGACGAAATCGAGTCCGCTTTCCTGGATAAGGTCGCAGCGCGCCAGAAGATAGTGCGCGGCGCCGGCATAGCCGGTGAGCAGGCGCATGCCGGACTGCAGATAGGCCGGCCCGGCGATGGCGCTCAAGTGCTGAATGAGCTGATCGCGCGACATCGCATTGGCGGCGGCGATCGATCGCGCATCCCTGTCGCCCTTGCTTGCCTGCGATAGCTGCATGTCCATTATCTATATTTCTTCCTGCGACTGTCAGACGACCAAACGCCAACGAGAACATCGCTCGGCCGGGACCCAGCGCATAGCCTCGAAAACCGGGATCGACTTTCGGAAAAGCGTCTACGCCAACTCAAATCATTATCGCGCCATATGCACATCCAGATGACCGCGCGGTGTGCAAAGGCGCCAACATGAATCTGATTTCGGCAATCGCATTGGCGCAATTCGCCAAAACCGCAATCAACGAACCATAAACTGATTTCCCGCGCCCCGGTCGCCTCACATCCCTGAATTGACCGAACGCGGATCTATGATCTCACTCGCGACGCCCGACTTTACTGCGAATGGACGGCTTGACTGTAAGTCGATTCTTTTTACCCATCAATAATATTTGCGGCCGTCCGGCGGGTTGCCAACACTTCTGACGAGCCCCTCGGCCGGCGCGGCTACCCATTCACGCAAAAGGACCGGGATTTCTCCCGGTCCTGGTCTCATGCCGCTGTTTCGACGGCCCATTTTCTGAGGATCTTGGCGGCGCGTTCCTCGCTGATCTCCACCATGCGCGAGAGGCGACGTTCCGGCCCCTCCTTGACGCGGCGGTTGAAGGTGCCGCCGTCCTCGCCCATCGACAGGAGGTCGTCGGTGCTGTCGAAGCCGAAGTCCGAGCCGAAGCCATCCATCAGCGCCGCTCCCGGCCCGCCGACCGCGCCCGGTGCGAAGTCCGGCAGTTCCAGGCCACCCGCTTCCGGCAGCGCCGTGGCGCCGGCAGCACCGCCGCCGAGCGAGCGGATCAGCGGACGGAAGCCCATCCAGACGATCAGGAAGGCGACCGCGACGAAGGCAAGCGAGTTGACGATGCCGCCGAGATTGCGGCTCAGCATGTCGGTGATGCTGAAGCCCGAGGCGCCGTCGTCGAGCACCTGCGTATCCAGGAAGTTCATCGCGTTGACGGTCACCACGTCGCCGCGGTTGGGATCGATCCCGGCGGCGGTCGCGACGATCTTCTGCATTTCGGCGATATAGGCGTCGACCTTGGCCGGATCGGCCGGTTCGCCGACCATCTGGGCGATGCGGCCCTTGTTGACCACGACGGCGACCGAGAGTTTCTCGATCCGGTAGCTGTTGCGGACGGTTGCGATCGTCTTGCTGTTGATTTCGTAGTTGGTCTGCTCTTCGCGCTTGTCGGACTGATCGTTCGAGGTCGGCCCGTTGCCGCCGGCCTGCGGCGCCGCCTGCGGGACGTTCTGCTCGACGGTCGCGGCCGTATCGGACTGGCGCTGCTGCGACTTCTGCGCTTCCTTGGTGGTGCGCACCGAACGCTCGACCTTGGAGTCCGGGTCGTAGGTGGTTTCCTGCATCTGCTGGCTGTCGGTGTTGAGCTGCGCGGTCACGCTGGAGCGGAAATTGTCGAGGCCGAGAAAGGGCGCAAGCGCCTTGTCGATATTCGATTCGACCTCGCTCTGGACGTTCTGCACGATGCCGAGATTGCGGTTCAGCGCGCCATTGCTCTGATCGTCGCCGGAGGCGAGCAGCTGTCCGCTGGAATCGAGGATCGTGACGTCGTCCACTTCGAGGCCCGGCACGGCGGAGGCGACGAGATGACGGATGGCCTGCGCCGACTTGCGGGCCGCCTCGGCATTGGCGCGGATCATCACCGAAGCCGTCGGCTTCTGATCCGCCTTCCGGAAGTTGCCGACATCCTGCATGACGATGTGGACGCGCGCCGCGCTGATGCCGGCGATCGAGGTGATGGTGCGGCCGATTTCGCCCTCAAGGGCGCGAACGCGGGTCACTTCCTGCATGAAGGAGGTGAGGCCGAGCGAGCCGACATTGTCGAAGAGTTCATAACCGGCATTGGTGCTGTTGGGCAGGCCCCGCTCGGCGAGAAGCGCGCGGGCCCTGCCGGTCATGCCGGCCGGCACGGTCAGGCTGGTGCCGTCGGACCCCACCTGGAAATTGATCTTGGCTTCGGCGAGTGCGATGCTGATCTGGTTCAGATCGGTCGCGTTGAGACCGATATACAGCGTTTCCTGGGCAGGCTTGTTGACGTAAAGGGCCGCAAACAGGATCAGCGCCATGGATACGACGCCCACGCCGGCCAGCGCCAGCAGCCGCGTTTTTCCGAGATTCTGCAGATTCCGGAACAAGGGAACTAATTGATTTAACAGATTCATTCTGTTCTCGCACGATTCGTCAAAGCCCCTGATGGCTTTGTGCCTTGCAGCGAAGATAGGAATCGAAACTTGTGCGAACGTTTCGTCCGGCTGGAAAGGCGCAGGAATTCAAAGAAAGCTATCGAGAATAATGTTGGAAAAACAATATAGGCCGCCGGCGCCTGCCGTCAGAAGAAATCGAAATCGCCGGCCGCCTTCGCAAGCGGCTGCGAATGCCCGTGACGCAAGCCGCCGCTCAGCGCCTTCTGCATCTCGGTAAGCTTGACCAGGCTCAGCGCGGTGGCGACATCGACCATCCAGCCGTCGGATACCTCGCCGCTGATCGTATCGATGAATTCGGCGATGCCGCGCGTCTTCTGCACGGCAAGATCGATGCCTTGCAGCACCTTCATCGCATCGGGCGATTCCAGAACGTTGACTTCGCTGAGATCAAGCAGCTGCGGCTCGATGCGCTCGATCAGATAGGCGATATCGTGCAGTTCCGCGACGATGCGCATCAGTATGGCGGGGAGAGCCTCCTGCATGGTCGACGTATCGGTGCGCGGGGTGATGGTCATCGGATAGTCCTCGCTGATCAGAAAAATTCGATCGCATTGTCGACGGGCTTCGGGGCCGCGACAGGGCGTTGTTCCAGGGCCACGGTCTTCTGCGTTTCGGCGCCGGTCAGCGGATACTGCCGCGCACGACCCGAGACCGGCCAATATTCCACCTTGCGCCCATGCTCGCCGCCGGTGCTGGAGCCGACGACCCGGATGCCTTCGTCGCGCAGGAACTGCATGGCGAAGGCCGCGTTCTGCTCGCCGACATTGGAGAAGGTGGCGATGGTCTTCGCACCGCCGAAGATCTTGGCCTCCAGCCGGTCGCGGCGCGCGCCCTGCTTCAGAAGACCGTTGATCAGCAGTTCCATCAGATGCACGCCGTACCGCGTCGCGTCACCGCCGCTCGTCGGCGAAGTCGCCATGCCCGGCAGCAGAAAATGGTTCATGCCACCGACGCCGGCGATCGGATCGCGCAGGCATGCCGCCACGCACGAGCCGAGAATGGTCGCCAGCACCACGTCGGGGTCGCTGATGACCTTGTACTCGCCTTGAATGATGTGCACGCGACGGGCGGCCGCCTCAACGGTCATTTCAATGCTCCGAACACGGCCTCGATCGCCGCCTTCATTTTTTCGATGGTGAAGGGCTTGGCCAGGACGTTGTTGGCGCCAAGCTGGGCCGCCTTCTGCACCAGGGCGCGGTCGCCCTGTGCCGTCAGGATGATGAAGGCCGCTTTCTTCGTTGCCGGATTGGTGCGGACCGCCTGCAGCAGGCCGAGGCCGTCCATCTTCGGCATGTTGAAATCCGAGATCACCAGATGATGCGGCTGCTGCTGCATGATCTTCATGCCCTGCTCGCCATCGCCGGCGGCGGTGATCTGCTTGAAGCCCAACTGCGTCAGCGCATCGCTGAGCAGAAGGCGGCTGGTGACCTGATCGTCGACGATCAGAACTTTGATTTTCTCCGCTAGAGACATTATTCGCTCCCTTCCTTTCGGGCGGCTGTTGCTTTCAATATTTCCTCGCCAATGGCGTTCAGCGGAAACTGCTGTTCGACGGCGCCGAGCTCGAACGCGACCCTCGGCATGCCATAGACCACGCAGGTCTTTTCATTCTGGCCGATGGTCCGCGCGCCGGCATGGCGCATCTTGAGAAGGCCGGCGGCGCCATCACGCCCCATGCCGGTGAGGATCACGCCGACGGCATTGCGGCCGGCAAGTTCGGCGACCGAATCGAACAGCACGTCCACCGAAGGGCGATGACCGTTGACCGGGGCGCGCTCGAGCAGGCGGCACTGCGGCGCCGATGCGTTGACGACCTGGAGATGACGCTCGCCGCCGGGCGCCAGATAGATCTTGCCGATTTCCAGCCGTGCGCCGTCGCTCGCCTCCTGCACTACCGGCGCGCAGAGGCGATTGAGCCTTTCGGCGAAACTGCGGGTGAAGCTCGGCGGCATGTGCTGGGTGATCACCGTCGGCGGGCAATTGGCCGGGAACTTCTGCAACACCGCGATCAGCGCCTCGACGCCGCCGGTGGACGAGCCGATCGCGACGATCTTGCGGCCTACACGGAAATCCGCAACGGCGGGCGGCGGGGCATGCGTGACGGCAGGCTTCACATATTGCCGCTGGGATCGCGCCGCCGCCTTCACCTTTTCGGCGAGATCGCCGAAGGGGCGAGGCTCGCCGGGGACAGGTTTGCCGACGCAATCGAAGGCGCCGATTTCAAGCGCGGTCAAGGTGGCCTCGGCGCCGCGATGCGTCATGGTGGAGACCATGATGACCGGCATGGGCCGGAGCGTCATGATCTTTTCGAGGAAATCGAGACCGTTCATGTTCGGCATCTCGATGTCGAGCGTCACGACATCGGGATTGAGCGCCTTGATGGCAGCGCGCGCTTCCATCGCGTCGCCGGCCTGGCCGATGACGTCGACCTCCGGATCGGAGCGCAGGACGGCGGTGATCAGGCCGCGCATGGTCGGCGAGTCGTCCACGACGAGGACACGGGCGGGAGCACTCATGGTTTTCTCCCCCCATTCTTGCCAAGATAGCGATAGGTGGTGATGCCGATATTGTCGAAGAGGTGCTTGGCGTCGCCCGAGACCCGCTCGGAATGGCCGATATAGAGATGGCCGCCTTCCTGCAGCTGGCCCGCGAAGCGCGACCAGATCTTCGTCTGCGTCGGCTCGTCGAAATAGATCACGACGTTGCGGCAGAAGATGACGTCGAAGCTGCCCTTGAACGGCCATTGCGCCAGGAGATTCAGCTCGTTGAAGGTGATCAGCCGCTTGACGCGATCATCGATCTGGAACTTGCGCCGGCCCTGGATATCGACCTCGCGGAACCATTGCTTGCGCATGGCCGGCGATACGGTCTCGAGCGCTGGCTCGTCATAGGCGCCCGCGCGGGCCAGGCCGAGAATCTTCGGATCGATGTCCGTCGCCAGGATCTTGAAATCCAAATCCGCGACGTTCGGCATCAGCGACAGAACCGTGAGCGCGATCGAATAAGGCTCCTGCCCGTCGGAACAGGCCGCCGACCAGATGCGCACGCGACCACCCGCCTTGGCGCGCGCCAGAAGCCCCGGCAGGACCTCGTCGCGCAGATGCTCGAAATGATGGTTCTCGCGGAAGAAGCGGGTGAAATTGGTCGTCAGATGCGACAGCATTTCGCGCCGGGCGGCCGCGCCCGCCGGTGAGGAGACCAGCTGACAATAGTCGCGAAAGCCGGGCAGGCCCAGCGCGCGAATGTGTTTCGACAGGCGCGAATAGACCAGCGACGCCTTGGTTTCGTTGAGCGAAATCCCGGCATCCGAATAGATCATCGCGGCGATTTCCGAGAGATCGCGCCGGGTCAGCGGATATTCGCCGCTCGCCAGTACCTCGTCGGGGGATGCCTTGAAATCCGTTGCTCCCATCACGCTCATGCAGCCAGACTTTCGTGCTCGGGGAACAGGGTTTCGAGTTCGACGAGGCAGATCATGCGGCTGTCGATCGCCAGGATGCCGCGCGCGAACTGCCGCTCATGATCGGAAGAGATTTCCGGCGTCGGCTGAATAATCTCATCCGTCACCGTCAATATGTCGGATACGGCATCGACCAGCAGGCCGACGACCTTGCGCTTGACCTGCGCGACGATGATCACATGCCGCGCGGTCGGCGCGGCCTGCTTCATGCCGAGCCGGGAGGACAGATCGACGATCGGCAGGACGGCGCCGCGCAGATTGATGACGCCGAGGATGTGGGCCGGCGCATGCGGCATGGGCGTCGCCGGCGTCCAGCCACGGATTTCCCGGACGGACATGACATCGACGCAGAACTCCTGGTCGCCGATCCGGAAGGCGATCAGCTCGCGGGCACCCTGGGTCATGTTCTTGATCGCATAGGACATCGGCTCACCCAGCGGCTGCATAGGATATTTCGGCCTTCAGCGATTGCCCGCGCGAGGCACCGACCACGGCATCGACATCCAGGATGAGCGCGACGCGGCCGTCGCCGAGGATGGTCGCCGCGGCGATGCCCGGCACGTGGGTATAGTTCGCCTCGAGGCTCTTGATGACGACCTGGCGCTGGCCCTGGATGGCATCGACCATGAGGGCGCGCTGGCCGCCGCCTTCCGATTCCACCAGCAGGGCCACGCCGTCGACCGGATTGGCCTGCGTCGGGCGGAAGTTCAGGATGCGGCCGACATCGACCAGCGGGCAGAAGCTGTTGCGGATCGAGATCAGCCTGTGGTTGGCGCCGAAGGAATGGATGGCGGAAGCCTCGGGCTGCAGCGTCTCGACGATGGCGGTCAGCGGCACGACCAGCGTCTGACCGGCGACCGTCACCACCATGCCGTCGAGGACGGCGAGCGTCAGCGGCAGGCTCATGGTGAAGACCGAGCCATGACCGGGCTTGGAGCTGATGTTGATGCGGCCGCCGAGCGCCTGGATCGAGCGCTTGACCACGTCCATGCCGACGCCGCGGCCGGAAATGTCGGAGATCTTGTCGGCGGTCGAGAAACCCGGCAGGAAGATCAGGTTGTCGATTTCCTCGTCGGAAAGATTGGCGTCGGCAGCGATGAGATCGTTGTCGATCGCCTTCTGGCGAACCTTCTCGCGGTTGATGCCGGCGCCGTCGTCGGCAAGCTCGATCAGGATGCGGCCGGAGCGATGCTTTGCCGTGAGCCGGACG
>JASGEG010000179.1:0-17724 GCA_047606605.1 Rhizobium sp. | reverse complement strand
CTTCCAAGACATTCACCAGGGGGGTCCCGGCAAGGGGCTGAGATACTGCTGGACATTATGGCTTAGGCCTTTTGTGGCGCAGTGACCCGTTGAACCTGATCCAGTTCATACTGGCGTAGGGACGGTGCGAGCGCTCGAAAGGCTTTTGATTCCCGCGCGGAATCCTTAGCCGGCGTGTTTTCATCATTCCGGCTGAGGACTGGGTCTCCAAACCAAACTTGGAGCCTCAAACCATGACTATTGCCGCAAAAGACATAATCCCCGTCAACCGCCATCCGGCCGGCTGAAATGCGTATCCTCGTCAAAGGAGGCGGTGTGGCCGGGCTTGCGGTCGCGCATGCGCTGCATATGCGCGGCGCCGAGGTGACCGTCATCGATCCCAGCCCGGATTTCGGCCAGGCCGCATCCTGGCTCGCCGGCGGCATGCTGGCGCCCTGGTGCGAGCGAGAAAGCGCCGACGAAGCCGTGCTGCGGCGCGGGGAAGATGCCGCCGACCGCTGGGAGGCGATGCTGCCGGGCGAGGTCGCCCGACAGGGGACTCTGATGGTGGCGCCGGCCCGCGACCTGGGCGAGCTGAAGCGCTTTTCCGGCCGCACCACCGGCCATCGATGGCTGGAGGAAAGCGAGCTGGCCGCGCTGGAGCCGGCGCTTGCCGGACGGTTCCGCCAGGGCCTGTTCTTTGCGCGCGAAGCCCATCTCGATCCACGGCGGGTGCTGCGATCGCTGCGAGACAAACTGGCGGAAGGCGGCGTGACCTTCACCACAGAGGCCGCGCCCGCGGAGACGTTCGACGATGTCGTCGACTGCACCGGCGCTGCTCGCATCGGACAGGTCCGCGATCTGCGCGGGGTCCGTGGAGAAATGCTCTACCTTCAGACCGACGAGGTGAAGCTCTCCCGCCCGGTTCGCCTGCTGCATCCGCGCATTCCGATCTATATCGTGCCGCGCCGCGCCGGTCTGTTCATGGTCGGCGCGACGATGATCGAGACGGAATTCGGCGGGCCGATTACAGCACGGTCGCTGATGGAATTGCTGAACGCCGCCTACGCGCTGCATCCGGCTTTCGCCGATGCCACGGTGATCGAGACCGGCGCGGGCACTCGTCCCGCCTTCCCCGACAATTTTCCGCGCGTGACGCGGGAGGAAAATGCGGTCGTCCTCAACGGCCTTTACCGCCACGGATTTTTGCTGGCGCCGGCCATGGCCGTCGAAGCCGCGAACCTTGTCTTTTCCCGAAACTCCGAAGGAGCGCATGCATCATGAAACTGATCGTCAACGGCGAGCCCCAGTCTGTCGTCGCGACGACGCTCTCCGATCTGCTGGCAGCCCTCGACTATGAAGGCGACTGGCTCGCGACCGCCGTCAACGGCGAACTCGTTCATCGGGACGATCGCGCCGATCATGCCCTCAACGACAATGACAGGATCGAAATCCTCACGCCGATGCAAGGAGGCTGACCCATGCTTTCTCTCTATGGAACCGACGTCGCGTCGCGTCTGCTGCTCGGCACCGCGCGCTATCCCTCTCCCGCCATCCTGGCCGAGGCCGTCAAGCAATCGGCAACCGAGATCGTCACCGTCTCGCTGCGCCGCGAGACCGCCGGCGGCCGCAATGGCGGCGCCTTCTTCGAGATGATCCGCGCGCTCGGCGTGCGCGTACTGCCCAACACGGCCGGCTGCCATGGCGTTTCCGAAGCCGTGCTGACGGCCAAGATGGCGCGCGAGGTGTTCCGGACCAACTGGATCAAGCTGGAGGTGATCGGCCATCACGATACGCTGCAGCCCGACGTGTTCGGGCTGGTGGAGGCCGCGCGTATTCTTTCCGGTGAAGGCTTCGAGGTCTTTCCCTATACGACCGACGATCTCGTCGTGGCGGAACGATTGCTGGAGGCCGGCTGCAAGGTGCTGATGCCCTGGTGCGCGCCGATCGGCTCGGCGGCAGGGCCGCTCAATCCCGCAGCCCTTCGGGCGATGCGGGCGCATTTTCCCGATGTGCCGCTCATCGTCGATGCCGGCATCGGCCGGCCCTCGCATGCGGCAACCGTCATGGAATTCGGCTTCGATGCCGTGCTTCTCAACACCGCCGTTGCCGGCGCCGGCGATCCCGTCGTCATGGCCGGCGCCTTCGCCAGGGCGATCGACGCCGGGCGTCAGGCCTTCGCCGCCGGCATGCTCGAACCGCGCGACATGGCCGTGCCCTCCACCCCCATCATCGGAAAGGCCGTATTCGCATGAAGCTCGACCCCTTCTATCTCATCGTCGACAGCGCCGCCTGGATTGCCCGGCTGGTGCCGCTCGGCGTGAAACTGGTGCAGTTGCGCATCAAGGATCGTCCGGACACAGAGATCCGCGCCGAAATCCGGGCGGCAAAAGCCATCTGCGCCACCCATGACTGCCAGCTCATCATCAACGATTACTGGCGACTTGCCATCGAGGAGGGATGCGATTTCATCCATCTCGGCCAGGAGGATCTGGCTGTCGCCGACCTCGGCGCCATTCGCGGTGCCGGCCTGAAACTTGGACTTTCGACACATGACGAGGCGGAGCTGGGAACGGCGCTGGCGGCAAAGCCCGATTATGTCGCCCTCGGCCCGGTCTACCCGACCATCCTCAAGCAGATGAAATGGGCGCCGCAGGGCCTTGAACGGATCGGCGAATGGAAACGGCGGAGCGCGCCTCTTCCGCTGGTCGCGATCGGCGGGCTCAGCACCGAAAGGCTTCAGGGCGTCTTCGACGCCGGCGCCGACAGCGCCGCCGTCGTCACCGACATCACCCTGAACAGCGATCCGGAGACCCGCACGCGTGAATGGATCGAACGGACGGCGCGGTGGCGGCACGAAGGGGAACCAGAGAATGCAACAGCAGCGCGGCCCTGAAGCAGTTAGTAGCCTGCTTCTCTCCCATGTCTGACAGACAGAACGATGACATCTTTCCCATTGTACCGATAGAGGACGAGGTAGCCGCCTGAGCCGAACTCGATCGGCCATTCCCGAAACTCCGGAGGCATTTCCTCGATAGGACTTCCCGCCTCCGGATGCTGCTCCAGCAGTTTCACTCCCTGTCTGATCGCACTGACCGCCCTTTTTGCTGCGTCCTTATTCCTGGCGTGTAGAAACGCATGAAGACGGGAAACATCCGCAAGAGATACCCGCGACCATATCAGCCGTGGCATGCGGGCGGGTCCACATCCTCACCGGCTTCAAGCTTGGAAAGCCATGCATCGGCTTCCTCGGCCGTTACATGCAATCCAGTCGTCTGATATTCTTCCCACGCGACAAGCGCATCCTGTCGCATGCGCAGACGCTGCTCTTCTCGTTCCACATATTGCTCGACGGCCTCGCGCAGAAGCCAGTGGGCGCTGCGCTGGCGAGCGGACGCCAGGCGCTGCACGCGATCCTTGATGTCACTGTCAAGCTTGATGCTCGTTGTGGTCTGCATCACCGGCGATTCCTTGGTGTTACTTCGTGATACCGTATCACACTGCGTATCGAAGTGCATCGGCAACATTCAGCCGGCCGCCCTATCGCACCGCCTTGTCCGGATGGGCAGCCGCGAAAGGCCCCAGCCCGGCGCAGCGGTCGGCGATGTCGACGAGCCGCGGGCAGGCCGAAAGATCAACATTCCAGCGCCGGGCATTGTAGACCTGCGGCACGAGGCAGATATCCGCCATGGTGACGCGGTCGCCATGGCAATAGGTGCCGGTTGCGGGATGATCCAGAAGCCTTTCGAAGGCGGCCAGTCCCTCGCCAATGAATTTCCGCATCCAGGCGATCCGGGCCTCCTCGTTGCCGCCGGCGAGCGCCATCACATGCGCACCGACATGGGAATTGCAGATCGGATGGATTTCCATGGCGATCGCATAGGAGAGCGTCCTGACCCGCTGCCGCCCGACAGGGTCGCGAGGCAGGAAGATGCCGCCGCGCGTTTCGTCGAGATATTCGATCACCGCCAGCGACTGGCTGAAGACGTGCCCGTCGATTTCGAGGACCGGTAGCAGCCCCTGCGGGTTGCGGGCCAGATGCTCTGGCGACCTATGGGCCTTGGCGAGCAGATCGACCTGCACGGTGCGGAAATCCGCGCCCAGCATGTGGAGCGCGATCCGCAGGCGATAGCTCGCGGAAGACCGCCAATAGTCGTAGAGCACCATCTCGCTCATTGCGGCCCCTCATATTTCGTCACCGTCTGCTCGATCGCACCGAAGATCGAATGGCCCTGGGCATCGGTCATCTCGATGCGCACCATGTCGCCGAAATGCAGGTAGGGCGTCTTCGCAGCGCCGCGCGTGATCGTCTCGACCGTGCGGATCTCCGCGATGCAGGAATAGCCCGCCCCACCCTCGGCAATCGGCTTTCCCGGCCCGCCGTCGAGCCTGTTGGAGACTGTGCCGGAGCCGATGACGGTGCCGGCGACAAGCGGCCGGGTCTTTGCCGCATGGGTGATCAGCTGCGGGAAGTCGAAAGTCATGTCGACGCCGGCATTGGCCCGGCCGAAAGGCTGGCCGTTGAGGTCGACATGCAGCGGCAAATGCAGCCTGCCGCCGTCCCAGGCCGCTCCCAGCTCATCGGGAGAAACCGCAACCGGAGAGAAGGCCGAGGAAGGTTTCGACTGGAAGAAGCCGAAGCCCTTGGAGAGCTCCGCCGGGATCAGGCCGCGCAGCGAGACATCGTTGACCAGCATCACGAAGAGGATGGCTTTGCCCGCTTCCTCGATGGAAACACCCATCGGCACATCGCCGACGATCACGGCCACCTCGGCCTCCATATCAGCGTCCCAGGCTTCGTCGGCCAGCGGGATCGGATCGCGCGGCCCCAGGAAGGCATCGGACCCACCCTGATACATCAGCGGATCGGTCCAAAAGCTCTCCGGCATCTCGGCATTGCGCGCCTTGCGGACCAATTCGACGTGGTTGACATAGGCCGACCCATCCGCCCACTGGTAGGCGCGCGGCAGCGGCGAGGTCGCATCATGTTCGTGGAAGCGGATCGTCGGCTGCGCGCCGGTCTCGATGCCTTGCGCGACCTGGACGAGGCGCGGCCCCACATGCGCCCAATCGTCCAGCGCCGCCTGGAGATTGCGGGCGATATGGCCGACCTCCGAGCAACGGGTCAGGTCCTTCGATACGACGACCAGCCGGCCGTCGCGGGTGGAGTCCTTCAATGTCGCGAGTTTCATGGATGCGTGCTTCCCGGTTTTATTGCTATTGTTTTGAAGATGTGAGGCGCCCATTCGAGAAGGCAACCCCGTTTTCGGCCGCCTATTTGATACCCGGCGTGCCGTCGAACTTGCGCTCGAGGCCGGACCAGCAGTCGATATAATCATCCTGCAGCGTCTCGAGTTCGGCGGCGAATTTGGTGAGCTGCTGCGGGAAACGGGTCTCGAACATGAAGGCCATGGTGTTTTCCAGCTTGACCGGCTTCAGCTCGCGGTTCGACGCCTTTTCGAAGCCGGTGAAATCCGGCCCGTGCGGCAGCATCATATTGTGCAGGCTCATGCCGCCGGGAACGAAGCCCTCTTCCTTGGCGTCGTAGCGGCCGCAGATCAGCCCCATGAATTCGCTCATGATGTTGCGGTGATACCAGGGCGGCCGGAACGTGTGCTCGGCCACCAGCCAGCGCGGCGGAAAGATCACGAAATCGACATTGGCCGTGCCTTCCTCGCCGGATGGCGCCGTCAGCACCGTGAAGATCGATGGGTCGGGATGGTCGAAGAGGATGGCGCCCACCGGCGAGAAGGTGCGCAGGTCGTATTTGTAGGGCGCGTAATTGCCGTGCCAGGCGACGACGTCGAGGGGCGAATGGCCGATCTCGGTGACATGATGGGAACCGCACCACTTCACCTGCACGCGGCAGGGCGTCTCCTTGTCTTCGAAGGCGGCCACCGGCGTCTTGAAATCGCGCGGATTGGCAAGACAATTGGCGCCGATCGGGCCGCGATCCGGCAGGGTGAACTTGGCGCCGTAATTCTCGCAGATATAGCCGCGCCACACCTCTTGTTCGCCGAGACGCGTCACCTTGAACATCGTCCCGCGCGGAATGATACAGATCTGCGACGGCTCGACATCCATTTTGCCCAGCTCGGTGAAGACGCGGATGGCGCCCGTTTCGGGCACGATCAGCATCTCCCCATCGGCATTGAAGAAGTAGTCGTCCACCATATCCGCGTTGAAGGTATAGACATGCGCGGCCATGCCGGTCTGGGTCAGCGCGTCGCCTGCCGTCGTCATGGTGCGGATGCCTTCGAGGAAATTCAATTTCGCGCTCGGCGCCGGCAACGGGCTCCAGCGCAACTGCCCAAGCGCCAGCGAGTGGTCGGCGCTATGCGGCGCTGTCTTCCAGAGCGGATAATCGATCCTCTTGAAACGTCCGGCATGCCTGACGCTGGGGCGGATGCGATAAAGCCAGGAGCGCTCGTTCGTGCCGCGCGGCGCCGTGAAGGGCGAGCCGGAAAGCTGCTCGGCATAAAGGCCGTAATTGCATTTCTGCGGACTGTTCTGCCCCTGCGGCAAGGCACCGGGTAGGCTTTCGGTTTCGAAGTCGTTGCCGAATCCGGGCATGTAGGCGAGCGCCCGGCGCTCAGCGATACCCCGTTCGGCCTTCGCAGCAACCCTGCTTTCCATGGCTTGTTTCCTCCCGTAACTCCCATATAGTTGTAAATGTAACCATTATTTTGTAACCATCAACGCCATGGATCAATTTTCGCTCGAGCTGTTTCTCCCCTATCGGCTGAACCGGGCCGCCGAATTCGTGGGCCTGCGCTTTGCCGCGCATTACAAGGCGAGATACGGCATGACCCGGCCGGAATGGCGCTCGCTGGCGGCCCTCGGCAGTTGCGGGCGCATGACGGCAAAGGCCATCGCGGCCCATTCGGCCATGCATAAGACGAAGATCAGCCGGGCGATCTTCGCCTTGGAACAGCGCCGCTGGGTGAAGCGAACGCGCGACGAAGCGGACCGGCGGCAGGAGCATCTGGAGCTCACCAATGCCGGGCAGCAGGCCTATAGGGAGTTGATCGCGCTTGCCCGTGACTATCAGTCGGAGCTGGAAGCGCTGATGGGTCAGCCGGGCGTTCAATCGCTCGCGGCAGGGCTGGATTCGGTCGAACGGGTGATCGGACAATCGAAGAAGGGATCAACGGTCGATTTGGACGATCTCTGAGATCAGGTCCGCGCGGACTTCTGGATCGGAATGGGACCGGAATCCTTGAGAACATTGAGAACGATCGAGGTCTTGACGTGCTGCACGCTTTCATGCGGCAGGAGCACGTCGTTGACGAAGTGGGAAAGCCCGGCGAGATCGCGCGTCACCACTTTCAGATGATAATCCATCTCGCCCGTCAGCGAAAAACATTCCAGCACGTCCGGCAGGTTCTCGACGAGGCTGGCAAAGCGCTTGGCATTGTCGCGGTTATGGGTGGCAAGCGTCACCGCGATGACGACGAGCAGATCGAGCCCGAGCTTGCGCCGGTCGAGATGGGCCCGATAGTTCTGGATATAGCCCTCCCCCTCCAGCCGCGAGCGCCGGCGCGAGCATTGCGACGGCGACAGGGCGATCAGTTCGGAGAGCTCGTTGTTGGTGAGCCGGCCATCGGACTGCAGATGGCTCAGAATCTTGAGATCATATCCATCCAGCGCTTCCATCATGCATCTCTTTTCGAAAATCCGCACACTTCTTGCATGATTGGAGCAAAGTCGGCTCAAGATTGCAAGCACAATGCGCCCGTCCTGTAGCATCATATGCATGAGCGACAGGAGGAATTTGCCATGGGTCCTTTCCCACACGACGTACCGGTTTCCGAGATCACCGCAGACAATCCGGCAGGCACCGATGGCTTTGAATTCGTCGAATTCGCGCATCCCGAGCCGCAAAAGCTGGAGGAGCTGTTTGCCCGCATGGGCTACGCACCGGTCGCCAGACACAAGACCAAGACCATAACCGTATGGCGGCAGGGCGACATCAACTATCTCGTCAATGCCGAGCCCGGCAGCCATGCCATGCGCTTTGTCGAACAGCATGGCCCCTGCGCTCCCGCCATGGCCTGGCGCGTCGTCGATGCCGAGCATGCCTTTCGCCATGCGGTCGCCAAAGGAGCGACGCCCTACGAAGGCAAGGACAAGACGCTCGACGTACCGGCCATCGTCGGCATCGGCGGCTCGCTGCTCTATTTCATCGAGACCTATGGCGACAAGGGCTCGGCCTATGAGGCCGAATTCGACTGGCTGGGCAAGCACAATCCGAAACCGGAAGGCGCCGGCTTCTACTATCTCGACCACCTCACCCACAATGTCTATCGCGGCAACATGGACAAATGGTGGGCCTTCTACCGCGAGCTTTTCAACTTCAAGCAGATCCACTTCTTCAACATCGACGGGCGCATCACCGGCCTGGTGAGCCGGGCGATCACCTCGCCCTGCGGCAAGATCCGCATCCCGCTGAACGAGTCCAAGGACGATACGAGCCAGATTGAGGAATTCCTCAAGAAATACAAGGGGGAAGGCATCCAGCACATCGCCGTCGGTACGGAGCGCATCTACGAGGCGACCGACACGTTGGCCGAGAACGGGCTCAAATTCATGCCCGGCCCGCCCGAGACCTATTACGAAATGTCCCATGCCCGCGTGAACGGCCATGACGAGCCGATCGAACGGATGAAGAAGCACGGCATCCTGATCGACGGCGAAGGCGTGGTCGACGGCGGCATGACGAAAATCCTGCTGCAGATCTTCTCGAAAACCGTGATCGGCCCGATCTTCTTCGAATTCATCCAGCGCAAGGGCGATGACGGCTTCGGCGAAGGCAATTTCCGCGCCCTGTTCGAATCGATCGAGGAAGACCAGATCCGCCGCGGCGTCATCAAGCCGCAGGCAGCGGAATAGGGCCTGGCCCTTATCTCATGACAAGCCGAGAGACCATCGTTCTGCCGGCTTTGGGATAATGATCAAGAACCAGAAGCACCGTCACTGTGCTCCATGGGCCTTGGCCGTCATGTCAACGCCGAGGGCACGCATCACCGCGAGCGTGGTCTTGAGGGTCGGGTTTCCGCGCTCGCTGAACGAACGGTAAAGCTGTTCACGGGACAACCCGGTTTTGCGGGATATTTCAGTCATGCCTTTGGCGCGAGCGACGACGCCAAGTGCCTTGGCAACATAGGCTGCATCGCCAGTTTCAAAGGCATCGGCCATGAAAGCGGCAATCTCTTCATCGGCAACCAGTGCGGCGGCGGGGTCGTAAGTGGTCAGTTTTTCAGTCATCTTGTGAACTCCATTCTTTGGCGAGTTTTTTGGCGGCGGCGATGTCACGGGTTTGCGACCCCTTGTTCCCGCCGCATAGCAACACGATCAAGACGTTTCCGCGCTGCTGGAAGTAGATGCGATAGCCGGGACCATAGTGAATTCGCAGTTCGCTAACGCCTTCGCCTACCGCCTCCACATCGCCCGGCACGCCTGCGGCCAGCCGCATCAATCGCGCCGCGATAATGGTTCCGGCTCGCTTGTCCCGGAGGCGGCTTTCCTATTTGGCGAAGGTCTCCGTCTGCTTTAACTCGATCATGGGATTGCTGTAGTCTAAAAACTACAGGGCGAGCAACACCTTCCCTGCGCTGACGCCAGCTTCTCCGATCCAACAGATCCAGCCCTTTCAGCGCATCAACCTCAGGTTCGGGCAAGCCAGCTCGGCGATAGTGGCGAGGCTGGGCGTGGAATCGGTCACCCTCGGTTCCATCAAGGCCGGGTTCAGCAACGATACCATCCCTCAGGCTGCTCGACTTTCTGTATTCGCTAACGCCAAGAGTTTTCACGCATGACTTCGATCGTTTCTTCTCTCAGCCTCAGCCAGATCAGGTCGCTTTCGACGGCGTCCGTCGCTGCCTGGACCACGGAAGACGTGGCCTCGCTGTCCACGAAACAGATCAGTGTGCTGTCGTCGGCCCAGATCGCCGCTCTCGATACGGAAGATGTCGATGTCCTCACCTCGCAGCAGCTCAGCGCGATTTCACAAAGCGCCATCGTTGGCCTGACGCTCGACCAGTTGGCGGTCCTGGATAGTTCCGACATCGAAAGCCTGACCTCGCTTCAGGTCGCGGCGATCACCACCGAGCAGCTCGGCGCCCTGACGACGAGCCAGGCGGAAGCCTTGAGTTCCTCCCAGGTCGGCGCGCTGAGTTCGGCGCAGATTGCCGCCTTGAGCACGGCGGATATCGCAACCTTCTCGACCGCCGACATGGCGGCGATCAGCAACAAGGCGATATCAGGCCTGTCCACCGCCTCCATTGCAACCCTCTCGACAGCTCAGATCGCCGCCTTGAGCACGTCCGGCGTTGCGGGTCTGACGACCAACCAGCTCGCCGCCCTGAGCTCGGCACAGATTGCCGCCTTGACGACGACCCAGGTCGCAGCCCTCAAGGCGGCGCAGATCGCCGTCATGGACACGAGCGACATCGCATTATTTTCCACCGCGCAGATCGCCGCTCTCAGCACCACGGCCGTCACCGCTCTGACGAACGGCCAGATTGCTGCGCTGAGCACGGCCCAGACAGAGGCGCTGTCCTCTTCGCAGGTGAAAGTGTTGAGTTCGACCCAGATTGCTGCCCTGGGGACGGATGACATCGCCACCTTCTCGACCGACGACATAGCGGCGATCAGCAACAAAGCCATATCCGGCTTGGGCACGAGCCTGCTCGCAGCTCTCTCGACGGGTCAGATCGCGGCCCTCAATACGAGTGCGGTTGCCGGCCTGACGACCGGCCAGGTCGCAGCGCTCAGCACGACGCAGATCGCCGCCTTGACGACGACACAGCTCGGAGCCCTCAAGGCTTCGCAGATCGCCGTCATGGGCACGAACGATATCGCGGTGCTGTCCACCGCGCAGGTCGCCGCTTTGAGCAAGAGCGCGATCGCCGGTCTGACGACCGACCAGATCGTTACATTCAGCACGGCGCAGATCGCCGCCCTGACAACCACCCAGCTCGGAGCCCTCAAGGCTTCGCAGATCGCCGTCATGGGCACGAACGATATCGCGGTGCTGTCCACCGCGCAGGTCGCCGCCCTCAGCACCTCCAGCATCACGGGTCTCACCACCGACCAGATCGCCGCTCTCAGCACGGCGCAGGCCGAGGCATTGACGACGACCCAGGTTGCGGCGCTGAGCTCAACCCAGATTGCAACGCTGGGAACGGATGACATCGCCACCTTCTCGACCGCCGATATGGCGGCGATCACCAGCAAAGCCATAGCGGGCCTGAGCACCGGCCTTATCGATGCTCTCTCGACGGACCAGATCGCGGCGCTGAGCAAGCTCGGCATTACCGGCCTGACGACAAGCCAGATTGCCTGCCTGAGCACGGCGCAGGCCGAGGCATTGAAGACGACACAGATCGTGGCGCTGAGTTCCAAGCAGATTGCGGTTCTGGGAACGGATATCATCTCCTCCCTTTCCACGGCGCAGATTGCCGCCGTGAGCAGCGCCGGCATTGTCGGCCTGACGACCAATCAGATTGCCGCCCTTTCCACGGCGCAGGCCGAGGCCTTGTCCGCCGCTCAGGTGAAGGCACTGAGCTCGACCCAGGCTGCCGTGCTGGACGCGAATGATGTCGCAACCTTCTCGACCGCCGACGTCGCGGCCTTTACCAGCAAGGCCATAACGGGACTGAGCACGGCTGTCATAGCCGCCATGACGACCGATCAGATCGCGGCCCTGAACACGAGCGCGGTCACGGGCCTCACGGCCGCCCAAATCGCCACCCTGTCGACGGGCCAGATCGCCGCGCTGACGACACGAATGGTCTCCGTCCTGACGACCAGCCAGATCGTCTCCCTGGGCACGGCGCAGATCGCCGCCTTGACGACGACGCAGTTGGCCGCCCTCAGGGCATCGCAGATTGCGGTCATGGGCACGGATGACATCGCGGGGCTCTCCACCCTGCAGATTGCCTCTCTGAGCACCGGGGCGATCACCGGCCTGACGACCAGCCAGGTCGATTCCCTGAGCACGGCGCAGACCGGGGCACTCTCCACCCTGCAGGTGAAGGTCCTGAGCTCGACCCAGATCGCGGCGCTCGGAACGGATGACATCGCCACCTTCTCGACCGCCGATATCGCGGTGCTCGCGAGCAAGGCCATGTCGGGCATGAGCACGAGCCTTGTCGCGGCCCTGTCGACGGCTCAGATCGCAGCCCTCAGCACCAGCGCGATCGTTGGTCTGACCACCAACCAGATTGCAGCCTTGACCACCAGCCAGGCGGAAGCCCTGACGACGACCCAGATCGCCGTGCTCGGCTCCACGCAGCTTTCTGCCTTGGGATCAGATGATATCGCCACCTTCTCGACCGCCGATATCGCGGCGATCACGAGCAAGGCCGTCTCCGGACTGAGCACGAGCCTTGTCGGGGGACTGTCCACCGCGCAGATCGCCGTCTTGAGCACGAGCGCGATCGCCGGCCTGACGACCAGCCAGGTCGCCTCGCTGAACAGCGGCCAGCTTGCCGCTTTGGCCACCACCCGGATTGCCGTGCTGAGCTCGACGCAGGTTGCGGCCCTGGCGACGGCCGTTGTCGCATCCCTTTCGACCACGCAGATCGTCGCGCTCAGCGCCGCCGGGATCAAGGGCCTGACCACCGACCAGATCGCCGCCCTGAAGACGTCGCAGGTCGCAGTGCTGACGACGGTTCAGGCCGCGGCACTGAGTTCGACGCAGCTTTCCGAACTCGGCACGGATGACATCGCCATTTTCTCGACCGCCGATATCGCGGCGATCAACAGCAAGGCCATATCGGGCCTGAGCACGGCTGTCGTCGCAGCGCTCTCGACGGCTCAGATCGCCGCCCTGAGCTCTGCCGGCGTCGTCGGCCTGACGGCGAGCCAGATCTCCTCCCTCTCCACGGCGCAGATTGCCGCCTTGACCACCGCCCGCGTTGGCGTGCTGAATTCGATGCAGGTTGCCGCCCTGGAAACGGAGGTAGTCGCCGCCCTGTCCACGGCTCAGATCGCGGCCCTGAGCACCTCCGGGATCGCGGGCTTGACCACCGACCAGATCGATACCCTGAGCAGCGCACAGGCCGAGGCCTTGACGACGGCGCAGGTCGCGACGCTGAGCTCCACCCAGGTCAGCGCGCTGGAGACGGATGATCTGGCGATGTTCTCGACCGATGATATCGCCGCGATCACCAGCAAGGCGATATCGGGCCTGAGCACGGCCGTCATTGCCGCTCTTTCGACGGATCAGCTCGCGGCTTTGGGCACGGTCGGCATTGCGGGCCTGACCGCCACGCAGGTCGATGCCCTCAGCAGCAGTCAGATTGCCACCCTGAGCACCAAGCAGATCGCGGTCCTGAGTTCAACGCAAGTCGCGGCCCTCGGCACGGATATCATCAAATCTCTTTCGACCGCGCAGATTGCCGCCTTGAGCACCTCTGGCGTTACCGGCCTCACGACCACCCAGATCGATGTTCTGAGCACGGCACAAGCCGAGGCCTTGACGACGGCCCAGGTGGCAACGCTGAGCTCCTCCCAGATCGGCGTTCTCGGGGCTGATGAGATCGCCACCTTCTCGACCGCCGATATCGCCGCGATCACCAGCAAGGCCATGCCGGGGCTGAGCACGGCTGTCGTTGCGGCCCTCTCGACGGATCAGATCGCCGCCTTGAGCACATCCAGCGTCGCGGGTCTGACCACGAGCCAGGTCGCCGCCCTGTCCACGGCACAAATTGCCGCCGTGACCGCCGCACGGGTCGCGGCGCTGAGTTCAAGCCAGATCGCCGTCTTGAGCACGGCCGTTATCGCGGCCTTGTCCACCGAGCAAGTGGCCGCGCTCAGCACCGCCGGCATTGCCGGCCTGACCAACGATCAGATCGCCGCATTGACGACGGCGCAGGCGGAGGTATTGACGACGAGCCAGGTGGCAACGCTGAGCTCGTCCCAGATCGCCGCTCTGGAGACGGAGGATCTGGCGACATTCTCGACCAAGGACATCGCGGCGATCAATTCCAGCGCCGTGTCGGGACTGTCAACGGCCGCCATAGCAACCCTTTCGACGGACCAGATCGCGGCGCTGAGCACGGCCGGCGTTGCGGGCCTGACGACCGAACAGATCAACAGCTTGAGCACCGCTCAAATGGACGCCTTGCTGACAAAGCAGGTTGCGGCCCTGACGTCGACACAGGTCGCGGCCCTGAGCACGAGCCTTCTCGCCTCGCTTTCGACGACACAGATCGCGGCCATTAGTGCCGCCGGCGTCACCGGCCTGTCCACCAAGCAGATTGCCGCTCTGAGCACCGCACAGGCCGAGGCATTGACGACTGCTCAGGTCGGAACGCTCAGCTCCAAGCAAGTCGGCGCCTTGGGCACGGACGACATTGCGACCTTCTCGACCAAGGATATCGCGGCGATCGGTTCGAGTGTCATATCGGGGCTGTCGACCGACGTCATAGCGGCGCTCTCGACGGCGCAGATCGCGGCGCTGAGCACATCCGGCATTACCGGTCTTTCCACCAAACAGATCGCCGCCCTCAGCACCGACCAGCTCGAGGCCTTGAGCTCGGTCCAGATCGCGGCTCTCAGCTCGACACAGCTTGCAGCACTGGACACGAGCGATATAGCGACCTTCTCGACCAAGGACATCGCGGCGATCAGTTCGAGCGCCATATCGGGGTTGTCCACGGCCGTGATTGCCGCGCTTTCGACAGATCAGATCGCGGCTCTCAGCACCTCCAGCATCACCGGCCTCTCCACCAAGCAGATCGTTGTCCTCAGCACCGCGCAGGCCGAGGCATTGACGACCACTCAGGTCGGAGCGCTCACCTCTTCGCAGCTGGCGGTCCTGGATACGGACGACATCGCGACGTTTTCGACCCTGGATATCGCAGCGATCGGATCGAGCGCCATATCGGGATTGTCCACGGCCGTGATTGCCGCGCTCTCGACGGGGCAGATCGCCGCCCTGAGCACCTCCAGCGTGACCGGCCTTTCCACCAAGCAGATTGCGGCCATCAGCACCGGTCAGATCGACACCCTGCTGACCAAGCAGGTTGCGGTGCTGAGTTCGACGCAGGTGACTGCTTTGACCACAGCGGCCGTCGCGTCCCTTTCCACGGCGCAAGTCGCCGCGCTGAGCACGGCCGGCATTGTCGGCCTGAGTGCCACGCAGATCGCCACCCTGGGCACCGACCAGGCGACGGCTCTCTCGACCGCCCAGTTCGCCGCGCTCGGCTCCAAGCAGGTTGCGGCCTTGACGACCGCCGATATCGCCGCACTCTCGACCGCGCAGATCGCAGTCCTGAGCACCGTCGGCATCGCAGGTCTTACCACCACGCAGATCGCGGCACTGAGCACCGACCAGGCCGAGGCCCTGACGACGCTCCAGGTCGCGGCGCTGAACTCGACCCAGATTGCCGCCTTCGGAACCGACGACCTCGAAGCTTTTTCAACCGCTGATATCGCGGTGATCAGCTCAAGCGCCATATCGGGACTGTCCACGGACACGCTTTCGGCCTTCTCGACGGCACAGGTCGCGGCGCTCGGCACAGCCGGCATCGCGGGCCTGACCACCACGCAGATCGCGGCACTGAGCACCGGCCAGCTTGAGGCCCTGACCACCGCCCAGGTCGGCGCGCTGAGTTCCAAGCAAGTCGCCGTCTTGACCACCGCCGATATCGCGGCCCTCTCGACGACGCAGATCGCGGCGCTGAGCACGACCGGCATCACGGGTCTCAGCACAACGCAGATTGCCGCATTGAGCACCGACCAGGCCGAGGCCTTGACGACCCCGCAGGTCGCGGCACTGAGCTCGACCCAGATCGTGGCCTTCAGCGCCGACGCTCTCGAGACCTTCTCGACCTCCGATATAGCCGCGATCAGTTCGACCGCCATGTCGGGATTGTCCACGAGCACGATAGCAGCCCTGACGACGGCCCAGATCGCGGCGTTCGGCACGAGCGGCATCGCCGGTCTGACAACGGCCCAGATCGCGGTGCTGAGCACCGATCAGATCGACGCCCTGACCACGGCCCAGATCGGCGCCCTCGGCTCCAAGCAGGTCGCGGTCCTGACGACCGCCGATATCGCCACGCTCTCGACCGCGCAGATTGCCGCACTGAGTACGGCCGCCATCGCGGGTCTGACCAGCGAGCAGATTGCCGCATTGAGTACCGGTCAGGCCGAAGCCCTGACGACGGCCCAGGTCGGCGCGCTCAGCTCCAAGCAGATCGCGGCTCTGGGGACGGACGATCTCGAGATGTTCTCGACTGCCGACATCGCGGCAATCAGCTCGACCGCCATATCGGGATTGTCCACCAGCACGATAGCAGCCCTGACGACCGCGCAGATCGTGGCTCTCAGCACGGCCGGCATTGCGGGTCTGACCACCGAGCAGATCGCCACGCTCAGCACCGACCAGGTCGAAGCCCTGACGACGGCCCAGGTCGGCGCGCTCGGCTCCAAGCAGATCGCGGCGCTGGGGACGGACGATCTCGAGACCTTCTCGACCGCCGATATCGGGGCGATCAGTTCGAGCGCCATATCGGGATTGTCCACCAGCACGATAGCAGCCCTGACGACCGCGCAGATCGTGGCTCTCAGCACGGCCGGTGTTGCCGGCCTGACCACCGCGCAGATCACCACGCTCAGCACCGACCAGGTCGAGGCGCTGACCACAGCCCAGATCGGCGCCCTCGGTTCCAAGCAGGTGGCGGTTTTGACGACCGCCGACATCGCGGCCCTGACGACCGCACAGGTCGCGGCCCTGAGCACGGCCGGCATGACCGGTCTGAGCAGCGTCCAGGTCGGCGCGCTGAGCATCGAGCAGATCGAAGCGCTCTCGACGATACAGATCGCCGCCTTGACCTCGGCAGGTGTCGCGGGCCTCACCACGGCCGATCTGGACACGTTCTCGGCCGCCGATATCGCGGCGATCAGTTCAAGTGCTGTGGGAGGATTGCCGACGAGCTTTATCGCGTCGCTTTCCACCAGCCAGATTGCCGCTCTGGGTACGACGAGCATTGCCGGTCTGAGCAGCGCCCAGGTCGCGGCCCTGAGTATCGAGCAGATCGAAACGCTCTCCACCACACAGCTTGCCGCGCTGAGTTCGGCCGGTGCCGCCGGCCTGAGCACGGAGGATCTCGGAACCTTCTCCACCGAGGAACTTGTAGCGATCAGCTCGAACGCCATGTCGGGATTGTCCACGGACTTCATCACCGCCCTGTCCACCGATCAGATCGCCGTCTTGACCACAACTCAGGTCAGCTCGCTGAGCTACAAGCAGGTGGCGGCCATGAGCACCGATCAAATCGCCGCCCTCACCACCTCGCAGCTCAGTGCACTCAACGCCGTGCAGCTTGCCGGGCTTGACGCGGAAGATCTGACGCTCTTCTCCACCGACGAAATCGTGCTCTTGAATTCGAGCGCGATCGCGGGCTTGAGCACCAGCGTCATCGCCAGCCTGACGACCGAGCAGGCCGAGGCCTTGACCTCGAGCCAGGTCAGTGGCCTGACGTCGGCGCAGGTGGCGGCCTTGACCACGGCGGAACTGGCAACCTTCTCCACTGACGACATCGCGTCGCTGAGCTCGACCGGCGTGGCGGGCTTGTCGACCGAAGACATTGCAAACCTGTCGAGTGCACAATTGGATACGCTGATGAGATCCCAGATGGGGCATCTGAGTTCGGACCAGATCGCGGCGGTCATTTCGCATTATGTCAGCGGCTGATCTCGGCCCTTGACCCGATCGCAATCGCAATGATG
>JASGEG010000178.1:0-8211 GCA_047606605.1 Rhizobium sp. | reverse complement strand
TTGCAATCGGCAAAAGCCCTCTTACATAGGTCTCGACGGGGCCGATACGCGGCCCGGCAGAAAGCCCGCCGAAACGGGGGCAAACAGGTGTTACATGACGACAATCGTAACTATTCGAAAAGACGGCAAGGTCGTGATGGCTGGCGATGGCCAGGTCAGCCTTGGCCAGACGGTAATGAAGGGCAATGCCCGCAAGGTCCGCCGCATCGGCAAGGGCGATGTCATCGCCGGTTTCGCCGGCGCGACCGCCGATGCCTTCACGCTGCTGGAGCGGCTTGAAAAGAAGCTCGAACAATATCCCGGCCAGCTGATGCGCGCCGCCGTCGAGCTCGCCAAGGACTGGCGCACGGATAAATATCTGCGCAATCTCGAAGCCATGATGCTGGTGGCCGATAAAAGCGTGACGCTCGCCATCACCGGCAACGGCGATGTGCTCGAGCCGGAACACGGCGCGCTGGCGATCGGCTCCGGCGGCAATTATGCGCTTGCCGCAGCCCGCGCCCTGATGGACAGCGACAAATCCGCGGAAGATGTCGCCCGCCGCGCCCTCGATATCGCCGCCGACATCTGCGTCTACACCAACCACAATGTGGTGGTGGAAACGCTGGATGCCGACGCCTGAGACGTTCCTCTCTTGATAGTTTCTAGCCCTGACGGGAAACACACGAAATGACCACTTTTTCCCCCCGCGAGATCGTTTCCGAACTCGACCGCTATATTGTCGGCCAGCATGAGGCCAAGCGCGCCGTGGCGATCGCGCTACGCAACCGCTGGCGCCGCCAGCAGCTCGAGCCTGATCTGCGCGACGAAGTCATGCCCAAGAACATCCTGATGATCGGCCCGACCGGTGTCGGCAAGACGGAAATCTCCCGCCGCCTCGCCAAGCTCGCCGGCGCGCCCTTCATCAAGGTGGAAGCCACCAAGTTCACCGAAGTCGGCTATGTCGGCCGCGACGTCGAGCAGATCGTCCGCGATCTTGTCGAGGTCGGCATCGGCCTGGTGCGCGAAAAGAAGCGTGCCGAGGTGCAGGCCAAGGCGCATATGAGCGCCGAGGAGCGTGTGCTCGACGCCCTGGTGGGCGCCACCGCCTCGCCGGCGACGCGCGACAGCTTCCGCAAGAAGCTGCGCGACGGCCTGCTCGACGACAAGGAAATCGATATCGAAGTGGCTGATACCGGCTCCGGCATGCCGGGCGGTTTCGAGATCCCCGGCATGCCCGGCGCCAATATCGGCGTACTCAACCTGTCGGAAATGTTCGGCAAGGCCATGGGTGGCCGCACCAAGAAGGTGCGCACGACGGTCAAGGATTCCTACAAGGAGCTGATCCGCGACGAATCCGACAAGCTGATCGACAACGAGGCGATCCAGCGCGAGGCCGTGCAGTCGGCCGAAAATGACGGTATCGTCTTCTTGGACGAAATCGACAAGATCGCCGCCCGCGACGGCGGCATGGGCGCCGGCGTCTCGCGCGAAGGCGTGCAGCGCGACCTGCTGCCGCTGGTGGAAGGCACGACGGTGTCGACCAAGTATGGACCGGTCAAGACCGACCATATCCTTTTCATCGCCTCCGGTGCTTTCCATGTGTCGAAGCCTTCGGATCTCCTGCCGGAATTGCAGGGCCGCCTGCCGATCCGCGTCGAGCTGAAGCCGCTCAGCAAGGAGGATTTCCGCCGCATCCTGACCGAGCCGGAAGCGAGCCTCATCCGCCAGTACAAGGCGCTGATGGAAACGGAAGACCTGAAGCTCGATTTCACCGACGACGCCATCGACGCGCTCGCCGATGTCGCCGTGCACCTGAACTCCACCGTCGAGAATATCGGCGCCCGCCGTCTGCAGACGGTGATGGAGCGGGTGCTGGACGAGATTTCCTATAACGCCTCGGACCGCGCCGGCGCATCGGTGACCATCGATGCCGCCTATGTCCGCGAGCATGTCGGCGATCTCGCCACCAATACCGACCTGTCGCGCTTCATCCTGTAGCGCGACGGATGCCGGCATCGGCATCTTGAAATATTAATCACTCGACAGCGGGCCGTTAACTTTTTAGTTAGGGGCCCGTTTCTTTGTGTTGCTCGGCTTTATTCGGCCAAGATTGTCCGTCAGGCAGCCGCATGGAAACACCGGATGAAACTTCGACAGGGCAGCCATCGTGCGACGCATCGTGATCCCCCTTCTTCTGGCGGTTGTCAGCCTTTCCTGGATACCGGCCCATGCGAGCGCGGCGACCATGGTGCCGCCGGGCAATCGCAATGCCGAGCAGCCTGCGATCCCCGGCGCGTCCGTGCGCCGCACCAAAGGCACCAACTCGACCTTCGACCGCAAGTACCAGAAGGTGCGTGAGCTCCTGGCGTCCGACACCAGGCTGATGTCGAAGATCAAATCGACGGCCCGCGCCTATGGCATCGATCCGATCCATATCATCGGCGCGCTCGTCGGCGAGCATACCTATAATGTCGATGCCTATGACGGCCTGCAGTCCTATTACGTCAAGGCCGCGTCCTATGCCGGCCAGAGCTTCCGCTTCGCCTATGGCGGCGAAGATGTCGACGATTTCGTCGCCCGGCCGCAATTCGACGCCTGTAAGGGCAAGCGCGATTCCTACAGCCTCTGGACCTGCCGCGAGGATGTCTGGGACAGCGATTTCCGCGGCAAGAAGGTCGGCGGCAAGTCCTTTCCCGACAATCGTTTCAGCGCTGTCTTCTTCCAGCCCTTCTACGCAGGCCAGACGTTTGGTCTCGGTCAGGTCAATCCATTGACGGCGCTCGAACTGTCCGATCTCGTCAGCAGCACCTCCGGTGTTGCCAAGCTGGACGAGAAGGATGCCAGCGGCGTCTATAAGGCCATCATGGACCCGGACCTGTCGCTTGCCTTCGTCGCCGCCTCCATCCGCAAGTCGATCGACGATTATCGTTCGATCGCCAGCATGGACATATCAGGCAATCCGGGCCTGACCGCGACGCTCTACAATGTCGGCAATTCCCGCCAGCGCGCCGCAGCCCTTGCCGCCAGGAACCGGGGCGCGAGCCAGCCGGTCTGGCCGGAGGAAAATTACTATGGCTGGCTTATCAATGATAAGCTGGACGACCTGAAGTCGCTGCTCTAGACTTTGAAACGATCAGGAAAGTGAAGGTTTTCGAGGAGATTTGATCTCATGGACATGATCCCGGAAGCCTTTTCTCCACCGGCCCCGATGCCGCGCACCGTGCCGCCGTCGCGGCTGACGATCATCCGCACCATCCTGCGCAATCCGCTCGAATTGTGGGGCGAGCCCTCCTATACGCTGCCCTGGATCATGACGCGCTTCTTTCGCGAGCGCACGCTGATCGTCAACGATCCCGGCCTGATCAAGCATGTGCTGGTGGACAATGCCGGCAATTACCGCATGTCCGATATCCGCCAGCTCGTGCTGCGACCGATCCTGCGCGACGGGCTGCTGACGGCGGAAGGGCCGGTCTGGAAACGCTCGCGCAAGGCCGTGGCCCCGGTCTTCACGCCGCGCCATGCCCAGGGTTTCGCCGGCCAGATGCTGAGCCAGAGCGAGGATTACGTCCGCAAGTATGAAGAGGTGGGAAGCGAGGGCAGGGTCTTCGACATCGCCATCGACATGACCGAACTCACCTTCGCCATTCTGGCCGAAACGCTGTTTTCCGGCGAGATCGTCACCGAAAGCGGCCATTTCGCCGATGACGTCAATGAGCTGCTGCATCGCATGGGTCGCGTCGATCCGATGGATCTGCTGCGCGCGCCTTCCTGGGTGCCGCGCGTCACCCGCATCGGCGGCCAGAAGGTGCTCGACAAGTTTCGCAGCATCGTGCGCGACACGATGAACCTGCGTCTCGAGAAGATGCGCCGGGATCGTGCGAGCGCTCCCGACGATTTCCTGACGCTGCTTCTGGAAAAGGCCGGTCCCGACGGCCTGACCATGGAGGAGATCGAGGACAATATCCTCACCTTCATCGGCGCCGGTCACGAGACGACGGCGCGTGCGCTCGCCTGGACGCTCTATTGCGTCGCCAACAGCCCGCATGTCCGCGAGGCGATGGAAGCGGAAATCGACCGGGTGCTTGCCACCGGCGCCGAGCCCGTCACCTGGCTCGACCTGATGCCGAACGTTCGCGCCGCCTTCGAGGAAGCGATGCGCCTCTATCCGCCGGCGCCATCCATCAACCGTGCGTCGATCGCCGCCGACGAATGGACGAGCCCAAGCGGCGAGCGCGTCGAAATCCCGGCAGGCATCACCGTGCTGATCATGCCGTGGACGCTGCACCGCCATGCGCTCTATTGGGACAAGCCGCGCGCCTTCATGCCCGAACGCTTCCTTCCGGAGAATCGCGGCAGGATCAACCGCTTTCAATACCTGCCCTTCGGTGCCGGCCCGCGCGTCTGCATCGGCGCTACCTTCGCCCTGCAGGAAGCCGTCATCGCCCTCGCCGTCATGATGCACCGTTTCCGCTTCGATCCCACCGAGGAGACCAATCCCTGGCCGGTGCAGAAGCTGACGACGCAGCCGCAGGGCGGGCTGCCGATGCGGGTGTCGAGGCGGTAGGATTGTTTTTGCCGTTTCGCAGCTAGCGGGTCAGGCTGGAAGGGTGCAATAACAGATCACCTTCCGATCAAAAGGTTAGATATCAGCGTGACATCTCATTTCCTGCTCGGCATCGACACGGGTGGAACCTATACCGATGCCGTCCTCTTCCATGAAACCCAGGGCGTGGTCGCCAAGGCGAAATCGCTGACCACGCGGCACGATCTGGCTGTTGGCATCGCTGGCGCCGTCGATGCCGTCATCGCCGCCTCCGGCATTGCCGTTTCCGCCATCGGCCTCGTGTCTCTGTCGACCACGCTTGCCACCAATGCGCTGGTGGAAGGGCAGGGTGGCCGCGCCGGGCTGGTCATGATCGGCTTCGGGCCCGACGATCTGAAGCGCGATGGTCTGGCCGAGGCGCTGGGGTCCGATCCGGTGCTGTTCCTGCCTGGTGGCCACAATGTCCACGGCAATGAGAACCCGCTCGATCTGACGGCGCTGGAAGAGGCGCTGCCGGAGCTGTCGAAGAGCGTCTCGTCCTTCGCGATCGCCGGCTATTTCGCCGTCCGGAATCCGGCTCATGAAATCCGCGTGCGCGACGCCATCCGCGAGATTTCCCATCTGCCGGTCACCTGCAGTCACGAGCTTTCCTCCAAGCTCGGCGGCCCGCGCCGGGCGCTGACGACGCTGCTCAATGCCCGTCTCGTCTCGATGATCGACCGTCTGGTCGGCGCTTGCGAAGGATTCCTGGCGGCGCGCGGCATTTCGGCGCCGATGATGGTGGTGCGCGGCGACGGCGCGCTGATCTCGGCTGCCGAAGCCAAGCTTCGCCCGATCGAGACCATTCTGTCCGGGCCGGCGGCGAGCCTTGTCGGCGCCCGCTACCTGACCGGCCTCGACGACGCCGTGGTCTCCGACATCGGCGGCACCACCACCGATGTCGCCGTCATGGAAGAAGGCCGGCCGCGGCTCGATGCCGATGGCGCCGTCGTCGGCGGCTATCGCACCATGGTCGAGGCGGTCGCCATGCGCACCTACGGCCTCGGCGGCGATTCCGAGGTGAAGATCAACGATCGCGGCCTCGTCGCGACCTTCGAGCTTGGGCCGCGCCGTCTGCTGCCGCTCAGCCTGCTTGCCCACGCGCATGGCCAGACCGTCCTCGGCGTGCTGGAGCAGCAGCTTCGCGCCACCCATCTCGGCCGCAATGCCGGCCGTTTCGCCGTGCTCACCGGCGTGCCGGATCATCTGGCAAGCGGGCTGACCCCGCTGGAACAGGCCCTGTTTGACAGGATCTGCGCCGTCCCCCTGGCCCTCGACCATCTTCTGACCGCGACCTCGCAGAGGGCGACTCTGGACCGGCTGGTGGCGCGCGGTCTCGTGCACCTAAGCGGCCTGACGCCCTCGGACGCCATGCATGTGCTTGGCCGGCAGGGCCAGTGGAACGCCGAGGCTGCCCGGCTCGGCCTGGCATTGGCGATGCGGATGAAGGACGGTTCCGGCCGCCCGATCGCCGCCTCGGCGGAGGAATTGGCGCAGAAGATCGTCGACCGCCTGACGCGGCAGTCCGCCGATGTCATCCTCGCCGCCTGTCTGGCCGAGGACGGCGTTGCCGATCTCGATCCGGCCCGGTCGATCTCCATCGACCGCGCGCTGCGGCGCGCCCCAGGCATCGCCCGTTTCGCCGTCTCGCTCGATCGTCCCCTGATCGGCCTCGGTGCCTCGGCGCCGGTCTATTATCCGGCGATTGCGGCGATGCTGGCGAGCGACAGCGCCATTCCCGCCGATTCGGACGTCGCCAATGCCATCGGCGCGGTCGTCGGCCAGATCCGCACCACCGCCACCGTCTTCGTCACCATGCCGGAGGATGGCATCTACGTGTTGAACGGCGCCGGCGAGACCTTGCGCTTTACCGACGAAGAAAAAAGTTTCTCCCAGGCGCGCGAGCGGGCGACCGAGGCCGCGATGGCGCAGGCGCGGCTGAATGGCGCCGTCGATCCGGTCATTGCCATGGACGAGCAGGTGGATGCGCCCGAGGTCGAAGGCAGCCGCAAGCTGATCGAGGCGCGCTTCATCGCCACCGCCAGCGGCCGCCCGCGAATCGCAGCCGAATGATTGTTTCCGAAATTGCATAAATCTTTCGAATTCCTGCCAAATTGACGGAAAGCGAAACCACCCGCAAACTGGCATTCTGTCGGAATTGAGCCGTGCAACGGCCTTGAGGAGTTGAGCATATGAGCCGCATCGAGAAAAACGGGCTTCAAATCGAACCGGTCCTGTATGATTTCCTCGTCAAGGAGGCCTTGCCGGGCTCCGGCGTCGATGCCGATACCTTCTTTTCCGGCTTGTCGGCGATCGTCCACGATCTCGCCCCGAAGAACCGCGATCTGCTGGCCAAGCGCGACCGGCTGCAGGAAGCGATTGACGGCTGGTATCGCCAAAACGGCGCGCCGGTCGATCTCGCCGCCTACGAGGCCTTCCTGCGCGAGATCGGCTATATCGTGCCGGAAGGCCCGGCCTTTACGGTTTCGACCGCCAATGTCGACCCCGAGATCGCCGAGATCGCCGGCCCGCAGCTCGTCGTTCCCGTCATGAACGCCCGCTATGCGCTGAATGCCGCCAATGCCCGCTGGGGCTCGCTCTATGATGCGCTTTACGGCACCGACGCGATCTCCGAGGCGGATGGCGCCGAGAAGGGCCGGGGCTACAATCCGAAGCGCGGCGAGAAGGTCATTGCCTGGGTGCGCGATTTCCTCGATTCCGCCGTCCCGCTTGCCGGTGCGCGCTGGAAGGATGTCACCGGTCTTGCCGTCAAGAACGGCACGCTGGCGATTGCCGCCAAAAGCGGTGCCGTCGCGCTCGCCGACGGCAAGCATTTCGCCGGCTATCTCGGCGAAGCGGCCTCTCCCTCGCATATCCTTTTGAAAAACAACGGCATCCATATCGAGATCGTCATCGATGCCGGCACCGATATCGGCAAGGCCGATCCGGCCCATATTTCCGATGTCCGACTGGAATCGGCGATCACCACGATCATGGACTGCGAGGATTCCGTCGCCGCCGTCGATGCCGAGGACAAGGCGGTCGTCTATCGCAACTGGCTCGGCTTGATGAAGGGCGATTTGACGGAAGAGGTCGCCAAGGGCGGCAAGACCTTCACCCGCAGCCTCAATCCGGATGTGACCTATACCGCGCCGGATGGCTCGCCTTTCGAGCTGCATTGCCGCTCGCTGATGCTGGTGCGCAATGTCGGCCACCTGATGACCAATCCGGCGATCCTCGACCGCGACGGCAACGAGGTGCCCGAGGGCATCATGGATGCCGCCATCACCGGCCTGATTGCCCTTTACGACGTCGGCCCGAACGGCCGCCGCAAGAATTCCCGCGCCGGCTCGATGTATGTGGTCAAGCCGAAGATGCATGGACCGGAAGAGGTCGCCTTCTCGGTCGAGATCTTCTCGCGCGTCGAAGACCTGCTTGGCATGCCCCGCAACACCATCAAGATGGGCATCATGGACGAGGAGCGCCGCACCACGGTCAACCTCAAGGAAGCCATCCGCGCCGCCAGCGAGCGCGTCGTCTTCATCAATACCGGCTTCCTCGACCGCACCGGCGACGAGATCCACACCTCGATGGAAGCCGGCCCGATGATCCGCAAGGCGGAGATCCGCGCGACGCCGTGGATCGCC
>JASGEG010000177.1:0-8949 GCA_047606605.1 Rhizobium sp. | reverse complement strand
GGGGATCAATACGACCTTTCCGCCGACATTGCGGGATTCCAGCGCCTCATGCGCGCGCCAGGCGTCGCGCAATGCGAATTTTCCGCCGTGCGGAACGCGGATCTCGTCGTTGGCGGCAAGCCTGAAAAGGTCCGCGAGCTCGGCCTGGATGCGATCCGGATCGAGCAAAGGCAGCAGCGCAAATCCGGTCAGCGACTGGTTCCGCTCGAACAATCCCTCCATTTCGACCTTGCCGAGCTCGAACCGGCCGAGCGCGGCAAAGACCAGCTCTCCGCCAGGCGCCAGGGCTTGCAACGCCGATGCGGTCATCGCACCGCCGACAGTGTCATAGAGGATATCGACGCCCTGCCCGCCGCTTGCGGCCCTGACGGCATCGGGCCAATCCGCCTGGCCATAATCGATTGCCATATCCGCGCCCAGCGACAAGGCGAGATCGCGCTTCTCCTTCGTGCTCGCCGCTGCCATGACCTTCCGGGCGCCCTGGCGCCGGGCCAATTGCACGAGCAGCGAACCGACGCCGCCGCCGGCCGCGGTGACGAGAACGCTCTTGTCTGTCGGCGGGGCGCGTCGCGTCATATGCAGCGCAGTCAACCCCTGCACCATCAGCGCTACGGCATCGTCAAAGCCGATATCATCCGGCAAACGGACCAGGGAATCGACGTCGGCCGTGATAAACTCCACATAGCCGCCGCCGCGCCCATGTGCGAACAAGGGAATGCCGACACGAGCGCCAAGCCAGACCCGCTCGACCCCTTGGCCAATCCGCTCGACGACACCGGCAACCTCCACGCCGGGGATCATCGGCAATTGCGGCGTGACGGCATAGCGGTCGGCCCGCATCAGCACTTCGAAATAGTTGACGCCCGCGGCATGCACCCGCACCACAACCTCGCCATGCGCCGGCTCCGGAACCGGGATATCGACGACCTCCAGAACATCGGGCGGCCCGAAGCGGCTGAATTGAACGGCTCTCATCACAGACCTCACATTGAATTGCGGTGAGGCACTGTCTACCTTCGGATTCCCAGCCGAAATACACACTCTTTCGTTTCATACCCACCAGGAGGTGACCATGGCCGACCCGACAAAACGACTGCCGAAGCTACCGGTCGAGCGCGCGCTGAAAGTCATCTCCGGACGCTGGAAGCCGATCATCCTCTATTATGTCTTCGACGGTCCCAAACGCCTGTCCGAGCTGAAGCGGATGATGCCCGACATCACGCAGAAGGTTCTGATCCAGCAATTGCGCGAGATGGAGGAACATGGGCTCGTTCGACGGTGGATTTTCGCCGAGGTCCCCGCCCGCGTCGAATATTCGGCGACCGAACTTGGACTGGGTCTCGAACCCGTCCTCCTGGCGCTGTGCCGATGGGGCCAGCGACATGCGGAGGAACGGGACGAAGCGGATTCTTTGACCGATTGCGTCATCCGCCCGCGTTCAAGTCAGGCGCGCGCACGAAGCGCCGCCTGACTGCGATATGGCATTATCGCCCATTTGCCTGACGAACGGCCGGCTCCCGTGCGATCCAGGGTTTCGGCAGTTCGAGATTGGCGCGGAAATCGCCGCCGAGATAGTCGCTGTCCAGAAGCGAGCGCTTGCGCAGTTCGGGCAGCAACCCGTTCAGCAGCAGATCCTCCTGATCCGGATTGCCCAAACCATGCAGGGAAATCACATCGAGCACTCCGGCACGGAAGCGTTCCTCGATCGCGTCGGCAAGCTGCTCCGGCGTGCCGGCGACCGACCAGTGGCCCGTTTCCTGTGCCTGGATGATCAATTCGCGCAGGCTGAGCCCCTGCTGGGCGTAGCGACGGAAGATTTCGACCCGGCCGCGCCGGCGATTGACGCTGTCGATCTCCGGCAGAAGGCTCAGCGGCAGCGGTTGATCGAGCGGCAAGTCCGCAAGGTCGATATCACCGCCGAGCATGTCGGCAAGCTTCAGCCGGCCCTTCTCGTAGTCGATCCGCTCATGCTTTTCCTTCAGCCGGCGCGCGACGTCGGCATCGCTTTCACCGATGACGGAATGGAAGGAGTTCATGACCAGCGGCAGGTCGGCACCGCGTCCGAAGCTCCGTGCCTGCCGCCGCAATTCGCCGACGAAGACGATGGCGGCGTCGAGCGTCGGCTGCGAGGTGTAGACGACCTCGGCATAGCGGGCGCCAAGCGTCACGCCTTCGGCCGACTGGCCCGCCTGGAACTGAACGGGCCGACCCTGCGGCGGCGGCGGCACGTTCAGCGGGCCTTGGACCTGGAAATGCTCGCCACGATAATCGATACGATGCAGCCTGCCGGGATCGACACTGATCGATCCTCCTGAACCGCGCCTGGCCGCCGCCGGATCGTTGGCGTCGAAGAGCGCATTGATCACCTCGATAAACTCCGCTGCCCGGGCATAGCGCCTGGTAGGATCGGGAATGGCTTCACCACCGAAATTCTCCTCGCCGACGGAGGAGGTGACGGCGTTCCATGCCGCGCGGCCGCCGCTGGCATGATCCAGCGTCCCGATCAGGCGGGCAAGATTGTAGGGATGATGGTAGGTCGTCGAGACCGTCGCGATCAGGCCGATATGCGAGGTGACCTGGCTCAGCGCCGCCAAGGCGACGATCGGCTCCTGCGTGCCGGTCGTGCCCGACAGCCCGTCGGGATCGGCCTGCAGGAGATCGGCGGTGAACAGGCCGGTTATCTTTTCCGCCTCCGCCTTGCGGGCGAGTTCGACGGCGCGGCGGGCGCCGACAACCGGGCTCGCGTCACCGGGGGCGGAGACGAAATTGCCGGCGCCGACCAAGGTCTTGAGGCGGCGTGGACGGGCGATACTCATGGGGCAGTACTCCTGTTCTTCCAGAATGCGGGTCCGGCATGCAGGTTGGCGGCATTCGCCGATCTGCGGCCGGGCAGCTCAAGCCAGGGCTGGAACAGCCTCCAGCAGGGCCTGCGTGTAGCTGTGACGGGGCGCCGAAAAGACCGTGCCGACATCCCCAGTCTCGACAATGCGTCCTTCCTTCATCACCACGACGCGATCCGTCAGATGATGGACGACGCCGAGATCGTGCGAGATGAACAGCAGCGAGGTGCCGGAGGTGGCCTGAAGCTCCGCCAGCAGATCGAGGATCTGCGCCTGGATGGAAACATCAAGCGCGCTGACGGGCTCGTCGGCGACCAGAAGCTTCGGACGCGGAGCGAAGGCCCGGGCGATTGCCACTCTCTGTCGCTGTCCGCCGGAAAGCTCGCGCGGATAGCGTCCGAGGAAACCGGCGCCGAGACGAACGGCCTCGAGAACCTCGATCACCCGCTCTCTTCGCTCGGCTCCGAAGACGCCGACCGAATCCAGGCTTTCACCGACGATCTTCTCGATTGTGTAGCGCGGGTCGAAGGAGCTCAGCGCATCCTGGGCGATCAGCTGGATGCCGGCACGCTGCGTCCGGCGCTGCGCTTCCGTCAGCCCACTCCAGGGACGTCCGTCGATCAGCACCCGGCCGGTATCGGCGGCAGTCAGGCCGAGCACGATGCGGGCGACGGTGGTCTTTCCCGATCCCGATTCACCGACGATGCCGAGCGCTTCTCCGGCGGCGAGCCTGAACGAGACATCATTGACGACGAGCGCGCCCGAAGCCCTGCCGCCATAGCGTTTCGACAGGTGCTCGGCCACGAGCATGCTGCGCCGTGCATCGATCTGCTTGGCGGGAAGAGGAATCCTCAGCCGCTCGGCGCCTTTTGCCTGCGCCGGCACCTTGATCGCTTCGGCCGGCAAGACTTGCGCGACATCCTCGTCCCGCGGCGCCAGCCGGTAGCCGCGCGAATGTGCCGATGGGATCGCGTCGAGCAACTGGCGCGTATAGGGATGGCGCGGCGCCGAGAGAATCTCGCCCGTTCGTCCCTCCTCCACGACCACGCCATTGCGCATGACCAGCACGCGATCGGCCAGTTGCGAGACCACGGCGAGATCGTGGCTGATCAACAGCAACGTATGCCCGGCCCGTCGGCGTTCGGCCAGAAGATCGAGGATTTGCTTCTGCACCGTCGCGTCGAGCGCCGTGGTCGGCTCATCGGCAATGACAAGGGCCGGCTGCCGCGCGATCGCCGTCGCGATCAGCGCACGCTGGCGCAGGCCGCCGGAAAGCTGATGGGGATATTGCGGCAATCGCCGCTCGGGGTCGGAGATGCCGACGGAACGCAGCAAGGCCACGCTATCGTCACGCGGGCCGCGACGGCGCAGGAAACCGCGATGTCCCGCCGCATCGGACAATTGCTGCGATATGCGGCGAAGCGGGTCCAGGGAAACAAGCGCATCCTGCAGCACGAGACCAACCTTGTGTCCCCTCAGCCGCCGCCAGTCCCTTTCGCCGAAATCGAGGACGCTTTCGCCGTCCACGTCGAAAATATTGGCGCTGACTTTCGCGCCCGGACCGGTCAAGCCGACGAGCGAACGCGCCGTCACGGACTTGCCGGAACCGGATTCGCCGACGAGAGCGACCGTCTCCCCGCGATCGATGGTCAGGTCGAGATCGCGGACCACGATATTGGAGTTGCCGGCCTGCGGAAAAGCGATGGAAAGGTTGCGGATATGGACGAGCGGTGTCATGCGCGCCTCCTTCCTTCGAACGCCGCCTGCCATTGGCGTCCGAGAGCGCTGACGGAGATCACGGTGAGCGTGATGACGAGGCCCGGCCAGACGCCGATCCACCAGGCGACGCGCAGATAGTTGCGGCCCTCGGCAAGCATGGCGCCCCATTCCGGCGTCGGCGGCTGTGGCCCCATGCCCAGGAAGCTGAGGCCGGCGGCACCGATGATCGCGGTGCCGAGGCCGATCGTCGCCAGGATCGGCACCTGGGCGATCGCATGCGGCAGCACATGCCGCAGGATCAGAACGGATGGGGCGAGACCAAAGGTCTTGGCCTGCTCGACATAGCCGGATTCGGCGATGACGAAGGTTTGCGCGCGCACCACCCGGGCAAAACGGGGGATGGAGGCGACGCCGAGCGCGAAGATAAGATTGTAGGTGCCAGGGCCTGTGAAGGAGATCAGCACCAGCGCCAGCAACAGATCGGGAAAGGCGGAAACCACGTCCAGGAAGCGCGTCACCACCTCGTCCAGAAGCCCGCGCGCCAGACCGGCGGCGAGCCCCAGCATCGTTCCGACGATCGCGGCGATCACCACGGCGCTGACGCCGATCAGGATGGAATAGCGGGCGCCGTGAACAACGCGGGAGAAGACATCCCGGCCAAGCTGATCCGTGCCGAACCAATGGGCGGCGCTGGGCGGCAATTGCGCCTGAAGCGGGTCGGCGGCAATCGGATCATAAGTGCTCAGCAGCTGCGGCGAGACGGTTGCGAATGCGATCAGCAGCAGGAAAACCGTTGCGATCAGCAGGCCGGGATGCGTCGCCGCCGCAGAAAGAAGACGTCGGGATAAGGAAGTGGAGACCGGCGGAAGCGTTGTCGAAAGTGTCATCGCCCGCCCCTCATGTCCTCGAGCGCAGGCGCGGGTCGAGGAGCAGATAGAGCACATCGACCAGCGTGCTGAGCACGACATAGATGAAGGCGGACAGGATCGCGACGGCAAGCACCACCGGAAGGTCCTTGCCGAGCACGGCATCGACGGTGATCTTGCCAAGCCCCGGCCGGCCGAAGACCTGCTCGGTGATGACGGCGCCGGATAGCAGGCCGCCGATCAGCCAGCCCGTCAGGGTGACGGCCGGCAAGGCGGCATGCCGCAGGCCGTGACGCAGCCTCAGTGTCAGCGCATTCGCACCCCAGCTGCGCACGGTGAGCGCAAAGGGCTCCTCCAAAGCCCGCTCAAGCCCTTCGCGCAGCACCTGGCCGATGACCGCGCCGAGCGAGAGGCCAAGCGAAAGCGCCGGCAGCACCAGCGCCGAAAAGGTCCTGTCGCCCGCCACGGGGAAGAGCTTCAGCGTGAAGGAAAAGACGAAGAGCAGGACGATGCCGAGCCAGAAGGAGGGTGTCGAGACGAGCACCAGCTCGAGACCGCCGGCGATACGGCGAGGCCAGCGCCGTCCGGCGGTGGCGACAGCACTCACCACGGCGAAGACGACGGCGACGACGAGTGCGGCGGCCGTCAGTTTCAGTGTCGGCCAGAGCTGGGAGAGAACCAGGGCGGAAACATCGGTCTGGAGTATGTAGGAACGTCCGAAGTCGCCGTGCAGGATGCGCCCGAGATAGGAGAGATATTGTGAGTACAGCGGTTGATCGAGACCCCATTCGGTACGGATGGCCGCCTCCACCGCCGGCGTGCGAAGCTGCTCGCCGATCAGGAGATCGACGATATCGCCCGGCGCGATATGCAGGCTGACGAAGCTCAGGGTCACCGCCGCCCACAGCACGATGATCCCCGAGCCGATGCGGGCCAGGATCTGCGATGCCAGTGTACCGCGTGAAAACGTCAGACGTCCCAAGGCCCCCGAAGCCGGCGCCTGACGAATGGCTGTTACATTCTCAACGTCCATATCTCTTGCTCCTTTGGCCCTCCGCGCGCTTGCGGAGGGCGGCTCTGGTTCAGGCCGTCATTCGCTGCGCCAGATGTCGTAGGCGCTCTCCGGCAGTTGCTTGAACGGGCGGAAGCTGATGCCCTTGACGTAGGACGCGGCCGCGACCTGGTCTTCCGGCTCGTAAAGCGGCAGCGCATAGGCCTGATCGACGATGGCGAAGCGCTGCAGCTTGGCGTAGAGGGCGAAACGCTCCTTGCCGTCGAGGGTCGACGAGGCCGCCTTCAGCCAGGTGAGAAGCTCCGGCGCCGACGCGCGGCTGTAGTTGATCGAGCCACCCTTATCGAGAGGCAGATAGTGATATTCGATGTCGATCGCGTCGGTCGGCGTGTTGGAATTGGCGATGGAACCGAAGACGCCCGTCTTGCGCCGATCGGTGTACGTGCCGGCATCAACATAGGAGATGGTGAGGTCGATGCCGGCGTTCTGTCTTGCCTGTGCCTGCAGGGCCTGCAGCAGCACGTCGCGCTGATCGCGCACCGTCGCCTGCGCCTGCACCACCTCGATCGTCAGGCGTTTGCCGTCCTTGGTGCGGAAGCCGTCGGCATCGCGCGCCGTCCATCCCGCCTCGTCGAGCAGCTGGTTGGCAAGCTTCGGATCGCTGCCATAGGCACCCTCGATGCTCTTGTCGTAGAATTGCGTATCGATCGGCGAGGTAATCCCCCAGGCGCGCGTGCGCTCGCCGCGATAGACCGACTTCAGCACCGCATCGACATCGATCGCGGCGACGAGGGCCTTGCGCACCTTGATATCCTGCGTCGGCCCATAGGTGACGTTCAGGAAGAGCGAATAGGGCGTGCCGGTGTTGAGCGCCTTCTGATAGCTGTAGTCTGGATTGTCCTTGAACAATCCCGCGTCATTGCCGGAAATACCCTCGATGACATCGACCTGGCCGGAGGTCAGCGCGCCGGTGCGCACCGAGGATTCCGGCAGGAAGCGATAGGTGATCTCGTCGAGATAGGCAGGCCCCTGATGGGCGGCGGTCTTCGGCGGCCAGTTATAGGCGGCATTCTTGACGAAATGGATATCCTGACCCTTGACGTAGCGATCAAGGATGAAGGGACCGGTGCCGGCGATTTCCGGCCCGCCGGACTTGAGCTGCGAGGAGGCGAAAGCCTTGGGCGACAGGATTTCGAGGCTGGCGGCAAAATCGAGGAACGGGGCATAGACCTCGCTCAATGTCAGGACGACGGTATGGGCATCGACGGCCTTGGCCTCGGCGACCCTCGACACCGGCCCGGCGCTGGCGCTGCCGGAATAGGCGGCGTCCTTCAGCTTGGTGAAATTGGTCACGACCGCGGCCGCATCGAGCTTCTCGCCGTCGCTGAAACTGACGCCGTCGCGCAGCGTGAACGTATAGGTCTTGCCGTCATCGGAGATCTTGTAGCCGGTGGCCAGCCACGAGACATATCCCCCCTCCTTGGTGCGGGCCAGCAGCGATTCATAGACGTTGCGCAGCAGGAGCTTGGTCTTGTCCTGACCGTTGAGCTGCGGATTCAGCGTCGCCGGGTCCGTTTCCACACCCCAGACGAGCTTGCCGCCGGCAACCGGCGTTGCCTCCTGCGAATGAGCGGAAAGGGGCAACAGAACACTCGCAAGCGTGGCTGCGGTAACGTTCAGGAAGGATCGTCGGGAAAACATGCGGTCATTATCTCCAAGATGAAAAAGAAGTCTGATCGGTGGCGAAAACCGGGCCGGCCTGCGCCGCTCGGCTAGGCGTCCAGCCAGATGTCGTAGGCATTTTCGGGCAGTTGCTTGAATGGGCGGAAGCCGACCCCGCGGACCCTCGCCGACGCGGCGATCTGGTCTTCGGGCACATAGAGCGGCAAGCCAAAAGCCTGCTCGACGATGGCGAAGCGCTGCAGCTCGGCGTAGGTCGCAAAGCGCTCTTTTGCGTCGAGCGTCGAAGCGGCCTTGTCGAGCCAGGCGGCAATCTCGGGCGCTTCCGTTCGGCTGTAGTTGATCGATCCGCCCTTGTCCGGCGGCAGATAGTGAAAATAGATGGTGACCGCATTCCCCTGATTGGTCGTGGAATTGGGGATGGCGCCGTATTTTCCGCTCTTCTGCCGTTCGGCATAGGTGCCGGAATCGACATTGTTGAGGATGAGCTCGATGCCGGCGCTCTGGCGGGCCTGAGCCTGCAACGCCTGCAGCAGCACGTCGCGCTGGTCACGCAGGGTCACCTGCGACTGTACGATCTCGATCGACAGCCGCGCCCCGTCCTTGGTGCGGAATCCGTCGGCGTCGCGCGCCGTCCAGCCCGCCTCGTCCAGCAGCCGATTGGCGAGCTTCGGATCGAAGCCGTAGCTGCCTTCGATGCTGGCGTCGTAGAAATCCTTGTCCGCCGGCGTCAGGACGCCCCAGGCGCGCGTGCGCTCGCGGCGGTAGATGGATTCGACGATCCGGGCAACATCCACCGACGCGATCACCGCCCTGCGGACCTTCGCATCCT
>JASGEG010000176.1:0-4403 GCA_047606605.1 Rhizobium sp. | reverse complement strand
TCCTCTCGCTCTTTGCCTATTCGTCCGGAAAGCGGATGTCGTAGGCGGGACGAACCTCGATCATGCCGTAGCGCGCGACGGGGAAGGTGGCCGCGATGCGGGTCGCGTCCTCCATGTCCCTGGCTTCGATCAGCACGAAGCCGCCGAGATGCTCCTTGATCTCGGCAAAGGGGCCGTCGGTCACCGCCGTCTCGCCCTTGCGCACGCGCACGGTGCGGGCGGTGTCCGGTTCCCGCAGGGCATTGGCGACAAGGAGATGGCCGCTTGCGCGCAGCCTGTTGTCATTGTCGATGGAATCCTGCGTCAATTGCCGCCCTTCCTCTTCGGTAAGGCTGGCGATTTCGGCGGTTTCAAACCAGACCTGGCAAAGAAATTTCATCACCGTCTCCTCAAAGTCCGGGGCCGAAGGAGTAGATCGGGCGCACTTCGATGGCGCCGAGCTTTGCCAGCGGAATGCCGGCCGCGACACGGATGGCGTCGTTCAGGTCCCGAGCTTCGATCAGGATGAAGCCGCCGAGATATTCCTTGGTCTCGATGAAGGGGCCGTCTGTCACGGCCGTCTCGCCGTTGCGCACCCGCACGGTCACAGCCGAGCTTGGCGATTGCAGCGCTTCGGCGTGGATCATATTCCCGCTTGCCATCAGATCCCGGTCATAGCCGAGCGAATCCGAATCGAGCCTGTGTTTTTCTTCCTTGCTCATGGTGTCGAGCACCGTCCCATCGAACCAGACCTGGCAAAGATATTTCATCGCAGCCTCTCCTCTTCCATTTGCTGACAGCCATAGACGAGCGCGCCGCGCGCAAATCGACATCCCCTCGGCCAGCATGACAAAAAAATTCATCGCTGTCGAAAAGAGCCGGCTCCGCTCGACAAGGTCCGTCGCCAACAAGGGAGAGACGGATATGTACACGCTGGAAGCAGCCCTGGTGCATCAATGGTGTCACAAGGCCATGTCTGAGGAAGAGTTCATGCGGTCGGCCGATCTTGGCAGGGTCTTTCGCCGTACCATGGCCGGCTTTGCCGCCTTTGCGGTTCTGCTGCTCTGCCTCGATGGGGCCGCGTCGATCAATCGGCCGCAAGTCGCGGCCGTCGATCAAATGAGGTTGATGCCGGAGGCAAAAGAAGCCCCTAACTGAAATGCGGAATACTGCCGTCGTGAATAGGTGTAGTGAAACTCCGTCGTCTGCGATCGCAGCGGTCACACTATCTGGTGGCAAATCGCTTTTTTGCTTCGTCAGTACTCGGCATATAAAGCGAAACGGCATTTCCATCCGGGTCCCGAAACTGAAACGTCGCATTGCCCCAAGGCATTGTCTTGAGTTCATGCACGAGGGGCGCTTTGTCTTTGAGACGAGCATATTCGGCGTCGATATCGTCGACCTGAAACTCCAGGACGAGACTGCGATTGGCGCATGGTTCGGCGCTGCCTTCCTTCCAGAGCGCAACCGTTTCCGCCGAACCGATCGCTAGTACAGCGCCGGGCAGGACTATTTCGGCGAAGACCGGCGCCAGCCAATGCGCTTCCACGCTTGCGATCATCTCGTAGAACGCGACCAGTTGCCTTATGTCCGCGGTGATGATGCGTGTCGATGCGAATTTCATTATGGGCTCCTTCCGAGGTGTCGCGATGGAGCTTGTCGCACAGTCCTGTTGCCACCATTATGGCAGCAGGAGTCAGCATATGCGTCGAGCCGATCGCCTGTTTCAGATCATTCAAATTCTGCGTCGGAATACCCGGCCGGTGACGGCCGCCGACATTGCGGAAGAGCTTGAGGTCTCGAAACGCACCGTTTACCGCGACATTGGCGATCTCATTGGCCAGAGGGTGCCGATTTCGGGGGAAGCCGGCTTCGGCTATGTGCTCGATTCCGCCTACGACATGCCGCCGCTCATGCTTACGCCTGATGAAATCGAGGCTGTGATACTGGGTGCTCAATGGGTCGCCGGCCATTCCGATACTCTCATCGCCAACGCCGCCCGTGATGTCATCGTCAAAATTGCGGCCGCCGTTCCTGAAAACTTGCGGCCGTTTATCGACGAGCCAAGTATCGGCGTGAGACTAGGTTCGCGCCCGCCAACGGAAATCATTGACGTTGCCGACATCCGGGAGGCGATCCGTCAGAGACGCAAATTGGCGTTATGCTATCGGGCGGAGAACGGCGAGATAACGGACCGCATTGTGTGGCCGGTCATCCTCGGCTACGCGGAGAGCCATCGCATGCTGGTGGCTTGGTGCGAATTACGGCAGGCTTTCAGGCACTTCCGCTGCGACAGGATCACCACGGCAATTCTGTGCGATGAAACAACTGGCCTGCGCGCCGGCGAACTCCGCCGCAGATGGCAGCAATGGAGAGCGGAACAATTCAAGCTGTTCCAGGACCGCACTTCCGAATAAGGCGGTAGTTTTGCGCTGTCGCAAGACAAACATTCCGCGACGGCCGAGCGGCGGAATTCTCCACGAAAATGTTTCCGGCGAGATAAGCCGCCGGAAACAGCCGTACTACAAGTGGATTGGGCATTAATGTCTGCTTGGATTCCACATTTCAGTTAAGAGCAGGGGCGAAGCGCCCCTTACTCTTATTGGAACGCCGTCTCGAAGAAGCTGCGCAGCTTGCGCGAATGCAGTGCTTCCGGCGGCATGGCGGCCAGTTTCTGGATGGCGCGGATACCGATCTGCAGATGCTGGTTCACCTGCGTGCGGTAGAAGGCGGTCGCCATGCCCGGCAGTTTCAACTCGCCGTGCAGCGGCTTGTCCGAAACGCAGAGCAGCGTGCCGTAGGGAACGCGGAAGCGGAAGCCGTTGGCGGCGATGGTTGCCGATTCCATGTCGAGCGCCACCGCGCGGGCCTGCGACAGCCGCTTGACCGGTCCTGCCTGATCGCGCAGTTCCCAGTTGCGGTTGTCGATGGTGCCGACCGTGCCGGTGCGCATGATGCGCTTCAGCTCGAAGCCCTCATAGCCGGTGATCTCGGCAACGGCCGCTTCCAGCGCCACCTGCACTTCGGCGAGCGCCGGGATCGGCACCCAGACCGGCAGGTCGTCGTCGAGGACGTGATCCTCGCGCATATAGGCATGCGCCAGCACGTAATCGCCGAGCCGCTGGCTGTTGCGCAGGCCGGCGCAATGGCCGAGCATCAGCCAGGCATGCGGACGCAGCACGGCGACATGGTCGGTGATCGTCTTGGCGTTGGACGGGCCGACGCCGATGTTGATCAGGGTGATGCCGGCATGCCCCTTCTTCTTCAGATGGTAGGCCGGCATTTGCGGCAGCCGCGGCGGGGTCGTATCTCCCTCGGGCTGGCTGGCGCCGGCCGGCGTGGTGATGTTGCCCGGCTCGACGAAGGCCGTATAGCCGTCGCCGCCCTTTGCCATCAGGTCGCGCGCCCAGTTGCAGAATTCATCGACATAGAACTGATAGTTCGTGAACAGCACGAAGTTCTGGAAATGCTTGGCGCTCGTCGCCGTATAGTGGGAAAGGCGGGCCAGCGAATAGTCGATGCGCTGTGCGGTGAATGGCGCAAGCGGCGAGGGCTCGCCCGGCGGCGGGATATATTCGCCGTTGGCGATTTCGTCGTCGGTGGTGTTCAGGTCCGGTGTGTCGAAGAGATCGCGCAAAGGAATATCGTCGAAGCCGGCGGCGGACGCTTCCACATGCGCGCCCTCGCCAAAGGCGAAATGCAGCGGGATCGGCGTCGTCGATTCCGACACCACCACAGGCACATTATGGCTGCGCATCAGGAGCGTAAATTGTTCCTTCAGATAGTGCTTGAACAGCTGCGGCCGGGTGATCGTGGTCGTGTAGACGCCGGGTGCGGTGACATGTCCGTAGGACAGGCGCGAATCGACATGGCCGAAGCTGGTCGTCTCGATGCTGACCTGCGGATAGAAGGCGCGGTAGCGCGCGGTGATCGGCGCGCCGTTGGCGAGCTCGGTGAAGCTGTCGATCAGAAAGGCGGTGTTGCGATCGTAAAGCTCGGTCAGCGCTTCCACGGCCTTGCCGGGATCGGTAAAGCTGCGCGGCTGGAACGGGGCTGGCGAGGAGATGTCGAGGGGTGAGAAGGAGGAGATTCGGTTGCTCATGCGCTATTATAGAGTGTCGTCTTTAACAAGCAAACGACGATGCGAGGCATGGCTCCGGATTTTCGCAGCTATTTTAAGCGCCGCTTTTTGGCGATGACGGAATGCCCGTGGGTGGCCTATTGCACAGTGGTGCAATAGGCGCTGCCCGTTTGCAGGCATGTGAAGCTTGCGCCGAAATGCGATTGCGCGCCGCTGCCGCGTCCGGTGTGATCCACCGCGACCGAAAAGCTGACCGCAAAGATGGCGGCAAACAGCATGATGATGGCGAGACGACGCGCCATGATGATCGTATCCATGTTCCCGGACCTACCCGTGCCCTATA
>JASGEG010000175.1:0-16607 GCA_047606605.1 Rhizobium sp. | reverse complement strand
TTCAATCTTCAATACTGACGCAATCCCGCGGTAATCTTCCTGAACGCTAGATGAACCGGTATCTCAGCACCTGTTTTGCCATGGTCAGGCTGAACAGGTGCTGAGATACCGGTTCATCTAGCGTTCAGGAAGATTACCGCGGGATTGCGTCAGTATTGAAGATTGAACCATCAGTATTGGGGATCTTGGAGCATTAAACGAACGCGCGGCAACGGGAAGCTGGCGTGAAAAACGCAAGAACCGGACGGGGCATATCTGTCCTGTCCGGCTCTCGCGGTAAAAGGGGCGTTTTTAGAGTTTCGTCCAGGTCTGCGACTTGCAGAAGACCTTCAGGACGCAGCCTTTCATCCTGACTGTATTGCCGCTCACGGTGCCGGAACCGCTATAGGTCTTGTCTTCGGCCGGATCGGTGAGCTCGCCGACATAAGTGTCGCCCTTGCCCTGCATCTTGCCGATCTGCCGTCCGGAATATTTGCCCGTCTTCAGCGTCACGCAATAGCTCCCGCCGCAAGAGGCGATGACGGCGGTCTCGCCCGAGGCGGTCTTCCAATTGCCGACGATCGGCTCGTCGGCAAAGGCGGTGCCGGCGCTGACGAACAGTGCTGCGGCGATGATGGTGGCACGGATCATGTCTTTCCTCCCCGAAAGTCCCCCGCTCCCGTAGCCGGGATCGCGGTGAAATTAGCTTACGCGAACGTAAAGGTAAATATGCTCAAGGATCGGATTTCTCCGTTTCGCCGGTCATTTTCGCGGCCATGAGCGATCGTCTCTTATCACCAAGGCTTTTTTCATGGTGAAGGAAGGGTTTATTTCCGGATCTTAACAAAAGGTAAAGCCTGCGCGAAAATCCTTAATTTGCAAGGGAAGCGATGTTTAACAAAATCCCAAGTTTACCAAGCATTTGTACTTTGTTTGCATCGAATTAAGCATGCATTTTAGGCGTTTTTTGAAAGCCGTCTGCGATAGTGAAGCCATCAAACGAGCGGGGCAAACCCGCCGGCCGGAAGGACCATCAAGCCGCGATAGACGGCAAGGTCCGGACCGGAAAACAGGGCAGACGCAACAAGACTGAAACAGGGATAAAACCGATGGCACGCTTTGAAACTCCGATGTCTGAAATGGCCATGATGGGTGGCAACAGCGCCGACGCCCTTTGCGAGCTCGGCGTGAACTACGCGACCGGCAGGGGCTGCAAGGCAGACCCGGTTGCCGCCCACAAATGGTTGAATATCGCCGCCATCAAGGGCAGCGACCGCGCCGCCGAGCTTCGCGCCGACGTCGCCGCCACGCTGACCAAGATGCAGCTCGCCGCAGCGCTGCGCGCCGCCCGCGAATGGATGACCATGCACTGAAGCGTGCTCGTATAGAATACGATAGATAGCCCCGAAAAGAAGGGACCGGTGGCGAGCGGGGACGCACGCTGCCACGATCAGGAAAACCGCGGCCGGCCGGACACAAGGCCGGCGCGGTTTTTGTCGTGCGGTGTTCAGCCGATCGTCTTCAGCACCTTCGGCAAGGCTTCCGCCAGGAGGTCGAGATCTTGGTTGGGGCCGACGCTGACACGGATGCAGCGGTTGAGCGGCGCCACGCCGGGCATGCGGATGAAGACGCCGTGCTGGATCAGGCCATCGACGATGGCGCGGGCATAGGTGCCGTCGCGGCCGGCATCGATGGCGACGAAGTTGGTGGCCGAGGCGAGCGGCAGGAGGCCGTTGTCGCGGGCGATCGTGCCGATCCGGTCGCGGGCGGCGTGGATATTGCCGACGACCTCGGCGAGATAGGCCTGATCCTTCAGCGCCGCGAGCGCCGCCACCGTCGCCAGCCGGTTCATGCCGAAATGATTGCGGATCTTGTCGAAAGCCAGCACCGTCTCCGGTACGCCGATGGCATAGCCGACGCGGGCGCCGGCAAGGCCATAGGCCTTGGAGAAGGTGCGGGTGCGCAGCACGTTCGGCTGGCCGACCAGCGCGGCAATGGCGGGCAGGGAGCCGGCGGGGCCGGTCTCGCTATAGGCTTCGTCGAGGATGAGCAGGCAGCTTTCCGGCAGCGCCCGGGCAAAGGCGACGATCCTGTCGGCATCCCACCAGCTTCCCATCGGATTGTCCGGGTTGGCGAAATAGACGAGCGGCGCGTTCTCGCGCCTGACCGCCTCCAGCAGCCCGTCGAGGTCTTCGCGGTCGTCGACATAGGGCACCGTCACCAGCCGCCCGCCGAAACCGGCCACGTGGAAGTTGAAGGTCGGGTAGCCGCCGAGCGAGGTGACGACGGGCGTTCCCGGCTCGATGACCATGCGCGCGATCAACCCCAGCAGGCTGTCGATGCCCTCGCCAACGGCGATATTCGCTGAAGTGACGCCGAGATGTGCGGCCAGCGCCTCCTTCAGTGCGAAATTTTCCGGATCGTTGTATTTCCAGATCTCGCCGGCCTGCTCCCGCATCGCCGCAAGGACCGAGGGCGCGGGGCCGAAGCCGTTTTCATTGGCGCCGATACGCGCCTGAACCGTCAGCCCGCGCTGACGCTCGATCGCTTCGGGGCCGACGAAAGGCACGGTGGAGGGAAGGGCGCTGATCAGCGGCGTGAAGCGCGAAAAGGCGGACATTCTGGCTCGATTTCCCAAATTCTGTTGCAAGGTGCCGCAGAATAGGCGCTTGCCGGGCCGTTGCAAGGGCACTGGCGGTCGTAAACGAGCCTTTAGCGCCGCCTGCCGCGTGCGGCGAGCGCCTCGGTATTGCCGATCATGAAGTCGGCGCGCACGACGCGTCTCAGGGTCTCCGGCTCCAGCACATTGATGAAGCGGACAAAGACACGATTGTCGATCCGGCTGACTTCGGCGCAGGCGATGCGATAGGCGAGGCCGAGAATGTTCAGATAATAGTGCTTGGGCAGGCCGACCGTCGTGCCGACGACGAAACTGGCGCCGCCTCGCGAGATATCGGTGATCTCGGCGCTACGGATGGAAATGCCGGTCAGACAGGGGCGCACCGCGATGATCCGCGCCGGACGGTCGACATAGAACCGTTCCCAGCTTCGTTCGTAGACTTCGGATTTGACTTTCGCCAGATGGGTTGAGCGAAGCATTGTCATTTCCCCGGTTGGAGGCGGCCGAATACATCTCGGTTACAGCATGAACCTTGCACGGAGGTTTTGCATAAGCGTCAATCGTACCGATCGAAATTTAACGAATTGGTTCTTTGGCCGCCGTCAGCGCCCGACATGGCGATTATTTGAACCCTTCGCCCCATCAGGCGTTCCACCCTCAGTGCTTCCAAATCAGGGGTGAGGAAAGAGATGGTCGACGTCAAGATCGCACGAGGAACATGGATCGTCGTCTGCGACGGCGCCAAGGCACTGATCCTGGAGAATACCGGCGGCAGCCTGAAGCCGGATCTGCAAACACGCGAAACCCTGGAACAGCCGAGCATGCCGGATCGCGAGATCGGGACGGACAAGCCCGGCAGGACCCATCAGTCCAGTGGCATCGGCGGCAGTGCCGTCGAGGAAACGGACTGGCAGGAGCAGGCGGAGAGAGAATTCCTGAAGAGCATTGCGGCGAGGATCGATGCGCTCGCGCAAAGCAGGGAGATCAAGAGCCTGGTCATCATGGCGCCGCCGCGCGCGCTCGGTGTGCTGCGCCCGCATCTCGGCGCGCAGGCACAGGCGGCCATTGCCGCCGAGATTCCGAAGGATCTGACGAACGTCCCGGTCGACCAGATCGAGCGTTATCTTGCCGCCTGACGGGACAAGGCGTCGCTTCGGCGTCAGGCTGTCCGCGCCGCATCTTGACACCAACCTGCGCTTCGCTCATACGAAACGCAGGTTCGAGGCGCCTGCCGCTCGCGGATGAAAATCCATGGTGAAGCCCTCGCGAATATGGTCACAGCCATTCAGGGCGTGCTGACTGACGGCAATGCGAGCCCCGATCCGCAGTCGTAAATGCATGCCTTAGCAAAGGCTGATCCCGTGACGACGACCTATCCGTCCATCGATGAACTGAAGGCGCAAGCCAAGCGCCTGCGCCAGGCCATAGCCGGGCGCGGCAATGAACTGGCCCACAGCGCTGCGCTGGAACTGCTTGCCCGGCAATATGGGCTGCGCGACTGGAATACGCTGTCCGCGCTTGCGGCGAAACCAAATGCCGCATCGGCGGCCGAGCCGCCCTTCGGCGTCGGCTCCGCCGTGCGCGGCCGCTATCTGAGCCAGCCCTTCACCGGCAAGGTGCTCGCCCTTTCGGCCCAGCCCGGCGGGCTCTACCGCATCACCATCCATTTCGACGAGCCGGTGGACGTCGTGACCTTCGAAAGCTTCTCGGCCTTCCGGCGGCGCATCAACGCCCAGGTCGATGCCGACGGCGTTTCACCGCGCAAGACCTCGGACGGCGTGCCGCATCTGGTGCTGGATATCTGACACGATAAAAGGCCGCGCTTTCACGGCGCGGCCTTTTGTCATGCGCTTGGGAGGTTAAGCCTTCAGCAGCCACTCATGCTCCGGCGCATTGTGGAATTTCCAGATGCGCTTCGGGCCGGCCATGACGTTGAGGTAATAGAGGTCGTAGCCGTGGCAGGCGGCGCAGGGATGATATCCCCTGGGCACCAGCGTGACGTCGCCGTCCTCCAGCACCATGACCTCGTCCAGCGAGCGATCGTCCGTATAGACGCGCTGGAAGCCGAAGCCCTGCGGCGGGTTGAGGCGGTGGTAGTAGGTCTCCTCGAGGAAGCTTTCGTTCGGGAGATTGTCCTGATCGTGCTTGTGGGGAGGATAGGAGGAGGTGTGGCCGCCCGGCGTGATGACTTCGACGACCAGCAGCGAATGCGCCGCGCCATCGTCTTCCGGCATGATGTTGTTGACGTGGCGGACATTGGTGCCCTTGCCGCGCGTCACCGGCGGATGGGCGCCCGGGGGAATGGCGCGCGCCTCATAGGAGCCGCCGCCCGGTGCCGAGCAGACCGCCAGTTCCAGATCGGTTTCGGCAACCACGGACCAATTGGAGCCGGCCGGGATATAGAGCGCGTGGGGCGCGCCCTCGAAGGGGCTCATGCGGCCGCCGAGCGAGCCGAAGTCCTTGGCGCCGGCCTTGGCGCTTCCCTTGCCGCTGACCCAGACGAGGCAGACCTCGCGGTCGCCGGTTTCGCCGGACGCCGTCTCGCCGGGTTTCAGGCGGTGGAGATCGAAGCCGACATAGGTCCAGCCGGCGCTTTCGGGCGTGACATGGGTAACGCGGCCGTGCGAGCCGTCAGGTTTAACCTTGAGATTGGGCATGGGTGTTCTTCCTCCGTTATTCGGAAAACGCCTCTCGCCAACAGGTCCCGCGAGCGGGCCGGCGAGAGGCTTTCGTCTCCCGTTATCCCTTGGGAAAGCCTTCGGTTTCCACCGTGTAGCCGGCGGCGGTCATGACGCGCATCAGCTCGGCATGACCGATCTCGGCCATTTTCTGCGGCGGAGCGTTGCGCGGGTCCTGTTCGGCCTCGACCACGAACCAGCCTTCATAGCCGTAATCGGCAAAGCGCTTGACGATGGCGCCGAAATCGAGCGAGCCGTCGCCCGGCACCGTGAAGGCGCCGAGCGCCACCGCGTCGAGGAAGGACTGCCGGCTGCGGTCGAGCCCATCGACGACGGATTTGCGGATGTCCTTGACGTGGACATGGTTGATGCGGGCATGATGGTTGTCGATGGCGCGCAGCACGTCGCCGCCGGCAAAGGCGAGATGGCCGGCATCGAGCAGCAGCGGAATGCCTTCGCCGGAATTGCGCATGAAGGCATCGAGTTCCGGCTCGGTCTCGACGACGGCCGCCATGTGATGATGGTAGGAGAGCGGCATGCCTTGCGAAGCGCACCATTCGCCGAATTCCGTGACGCGGCGGGCATAGGCCTTCATCTCGTCATCCGAAAGGCGCGGCTTGGTGGCGAGCGGCTTGGAGCGGTCGCCCTGGATGGAGCGACCGACTTCGCCATAAACGATACAGGGCGCGTTGACCGCCTTGAACAGCTCGATCATCGGCGCGATGCGGTCCTTGTTGGCGGCAAGCTCCTCGTTGACGAGCGTGCCGGAGAACCAGCCGCCGCAGAGCGTCACGTCGGCCGCACGCAGGATCGGCAGCATCTCATCCGGATTGCTGGGGAAGCGCCGGCCCTGTTCCATGCCGGTGAAACCGGCGCCGCGCGACTGGCGCAGGCATTCCTCGAGGGATACGTCGTCGCTGAGCTCGGGAAGATCGTCGTTCCACCAGGCGATGGGCGACATGCCAAGTTTGGCCTTCATCAATAGTCTCCTTAAAGGCATTGTTTGGAGGAGCGCCGACGCTCCTCCGGAAATACGACGAAAATCGATCAGCCGATCCGCTGGGCGGCGCGGGCTTTTTCGTAAGCCGCGCGGGCCTTGTTGACCTGTTCGCGCGGGCTGACCTCGGGCACGACGACATCCCACCAATGGCCGCCTTCATCCGTCGTGATCAGCGGGTCGGTGTCGATGACGATGACGGAGGTACGGTCGTTCTTCTTCGACTCTTCGATCGCCTGTTCCAGTTCGGCGATCGAACCGACCTTGACGGCGGCGGCCCCCATGCTTTCGGCATGGGCGCGGAAGTCGATGTTCGGCATCACCTCGAAACGCGAATCCTTCAGCAGATTGTTGAAGTTCGCACCGCCGGTCGCCATCTGCAGGCGGTTGATGCAGCCATAGCCGCGGTTGTCGAGCAGGACGACGGTGATCTTCAGACCGAGCATGACCGAGGTGGCCAGCTCCGAATTCATCATCATGTAGGAGCCGTCGCCGACCATGACGACGACGTCCTTGTCCGGCCGCGCCATCTTGGCACCGAGGCCGCCGGCGATCTCATAGCCCATGCAGGAGAAGCCGTATTCCATGTGGTAGCTGCCGGGCGCGGTCGCCGGCCAGAGCTTGTGCAGCTCGCCCGGCAGGCCGCCGGCCGCGCAGAGCACGATGCTGTTCTCGCCGCCGAGCGTGCGCGTGACGGCGCCGATCACCTGGGCGTCGGAGGGGAGCGCGGCATTGGTTGTCGCCATCGCCTTGGCGGCGGCCTCCTGCCAGACCCGCTTCTCCCGCGTCGCCTTCTCGGCAAGCGCCGCCGGCGCCCGCCAGCCGGCAAGACCGGCGTCGAGAGCCTTCAAGCCTTCGCGCGCATCCGTCACCAATGGGTGACTGTCGTGCTTCAAGGCGTCATAGGGGGCGATGTTGAGGCCGATCATCGCCAGCTTCTCATTCTTGAACAGCGCCCAGGAGCCGGTGGTGAAGTCCTGGCAGCGCGTACCGACGGCGATCACCAGGTCGGTCTCCTCGGCGATGGCGTTGGCGGCCGAGGTGCCGGTGACGCCGACCGAGCCGAGCGCCAGCGGATGCGTCTCGTTGATCGCCGATTTGCCGGCCTGGGTGACCACGACCGGAATATCGTGGGCTTCGGCGAAGGCGGCCAATTCCTTGGTCGCCTGCGAATAAAGCACGCCGCCGCCGGCGAGGATGACCGGCTTTTCCGAGCGGCGGATCAGCGCGATGGCATTGGCCAGTTCATCGGCGTCCGGCTGTGGACGGCGCTGCGTCCAGACCCGCTCCTCGAAGAAGCTCTCCGGATAGTCATAGGCTTCCGCCTGCACGTCCTGGCAGAGCGAGAGCGTCACCGGGCCGCAATCGAGCGGATCGGTCAGCACCTGCATGGCGCGCTTCAGCGCCGAGATGATCTGCTCCGGCCGGGTGATGCGGTCGAAATAGCGCGACACCGAACGGAAGGCGTCGTTGGCGGAGACGGTGCCGTCACCGAAATCCTCGATCTGCTGCAGCACCGGATCGGGCGCGCGGTTGGCGAAGACGTCGCCGGGCAGGAACAGGACGGGGATGCGGTTGACATGTGCTACGCCGGCGGCGGTCACCATGTTCAGCGCGCCGGGGCCGATGGAGGTCGTGCAGGCCATGAAGCGCTGGCGGAAGCTTGCCTTGGCGTAGGCGATGGCCGCATGCGCCATGCCCTGTTCGTTATGGGCGCGGTAGGTCGGCAGCTCCTCGCGCACCTGGTAGAGCGCCTCGCCGATGCCGGCGACATTGCCATGACCGAAGATCGCCCAGACGCCGCCGAAGATCGGCTGCTTCTGCCCATCGATGATGGTCATCTGCTTCTTGAGGAAATGCGTGACGGCCTGTGCCATCGTCAATCGGATCGTCTTGCCCATGGGGCGCCTCCCAAATGCTATAGATTATCGCGGGCTGCGGGTTTTCAACCACGCGTCCGTCAATTGCTGGAAGCGGCCGGCCATGTCGGCAATCGCCTCCTCGTCGTTCATGCCACCCGACAGCCAGGCGCGCGCCGCATCGGCAAAGATCGTCCGCCCGACGGCAAAGCCCTTGACCGTCGGCGCGGCCAGCGTCGCCTCGAAGCTGCGGATCAGCTCTTCGGCCGGCGCCTCCAGGCCGAGCAGCACGATACCGCGGCACCATGGATCATTTTTGGCGATCACGGCATCGATTTTTTTCCAGGCGGTCGTGGAGTCCTGCGGTTCCAGCTTCCACCAGTCCGGCTTGATGCCGAGCGCATAGAGCTCTTCCATCGCCGTCGGGATCGTGTCGTCGGTCAGAGGTCCGTTCTTGCCGGCGATGATCTCGACCAGCAGCTCGCGACCGACCTTGCGCGCGGCTTCGAACAGGGTGCGCAGCTTCTCCTGCTGCTCCACCTTCAGTTCCTGCGGATCGTCCGGATGGTAGAAGCAGAGGCATTTGATGCAATGGTTGAGCGGCCATTCGACAAGCTGCGAGCCGATATCCTGGCTGAATTCGAATTTCAGCGGCTTGGAGCCCGGCAGTTCGACGGGGCGGCCGATCCAGGAGAAATCCTTGGTGGCGGCATCGAAGAAGGCGTCACGGCCGAAGCGTTCGTCGATCAGCATGCCGTAACCCCGGCGACCGTCGGCGACGCGTGCCGCCGCCTCGACCGCCAGCCGCTTGAAGGCGACGATGCGGTCATGGCCGACGCCCAGTTCGTCGGCGACGCTGACGAGCTGCGAGCGATGGTCGATGGCGAGCGCCATCAAGAGCGGAATGTCGCCGCGCCGGGTCGAGGCCCAATGGATATGGTTGATCGCCTCGTCCTTGCGCAGGGCGCGATGCTTGCTGCCCGTCTTCAGGAAGAAATCGAGTTCGGCCCAGGTCGGATATTCCGGCGAGCACAGCAGGCGCGAGACCGCGAAGGCGCCGCAGGCATTGGCCCAGGTGGCGCAGGTCGCGAGCGGCTCATCGCGCAGATAGCCGCGCAGGAAGCCGGACATGAAGGCATCGCCGGCGCCGAGCACGTTGAACACCTCGATCGGGAAGCCCTGGCCGACGATGCCGGCCTCGAGATCGTCGGCGATCGGGCCGTCATAGACGATGCAGCCCATGGCGCCGCGCTTGAGCACGATGGTGGCCGGAGAGAGGCGGCGGATTTCCTTGAGCGCACCGAGCACGTTGTCGACGCCCGCGCCGATCATGATCTCCTCTTCCGTGCCGACGATCAGGTCGCAATCCGGCAGCGTCTCCTTCATCTTGGCGGAAACGCGATCCGACTTCACATAGCGCTCGAAGCCCTCGGCATGGCCGGCAAGGCCCCAGAGGTTCGGCCGGTAGTCGATATCGAAGATCACTTTGCGGCCGTTCGCCTTGGCGATGCGGATCGCCTTGCGCTGTGCAGCCTCCGTATTCGGCTTGGAGAAATGCGTGCCGGAAACCAGTACGGCGCGGGAAGATCTGACGAAAGTCTCGTCGATATCGTTCTCATCGAGCGCCATGTCGGCGCAGTCGGACCGATAGAAGATCATCGGCGAGACGCCCTCGGCCTCGACCGCCAGCAGCACCAGCGCCGTCAGGCGCTCCTTGTCCGTCGCGATCCCATCGACGGCAACACCCTCGCGGGCTGCCTGTTCGCGGATGAAACGGCCCATCTGCTCGTCGCCGACGCGGGTGATGAGGCCCGATTTCAGGCCAAGCCGCGCGGTGCCGATGGCAATGTTGGCGGGGCAGCCGCCAACCGATTTGGCAAAGGAGCCGATATCTTCCAAGCGCGAACCGATCTGCTGGCCATAAAGGTCGACAGAGGAGCGACCGATGGTGATCACATCGAGGGCCGTCTCCGGCCGAGCGCCAGGATTGTCGTGTGCCATAATGTCCTCCCGTCCAGGCACGATCCCGGTAAACCCTCGGTTTTCCTCAAGACCATGCGTCATTAATAATGCCGGGCCGTCTTCGTCTCGTCCGGCCGGTGATCGATTTCGCGGCCATCTCCCGTGATCGCGATTATGGGCACAATGAAACAGCGGTTCCGAAATTTTGTCAATTCGGAATATTTATTCCATTTTCGTTTTCTGGAGTTTTGCAACGCTATCGTTGCGCCGCCGTTCCGCAATGGCGACGGGGAAGGCCATGATCAGCGCCATGGATGCCGAAAGCGAGCGGAAGCCGGCAAAATCGGCTTCCGCCACCTCGAACCAATGGGTGGCACAGGCCGTCAGCGGGGAGAAGGCCGAATCGGTGATGGCGATGACCGGTACGTTACGCGCGGCGAGATCCTGCGCCTGCGCCAGGCTTTCGGCCGCGTAGGGAGAGAAACTGGCGGCGATCGCCGCGTCCTTCTCCGTCGCAAACCGCGCGATTTCACCATCGATGCCGTTCGGCGAAGCGACGATCTGATGACGGATGTTCAGTTTCGAAAAGGCATAGGTCAGATGGGCCGTCAGCGGATAGGAGCGGCGCTTGGCGATGAGATAGATAGTCTCGGCCGAGGCCAGCACGTCCACGGCCCTGGCGAAACTGCCGGTCTCGATGGTGGCCGCGAGCTTGTTGATCGATTGGCTGGCCGCGGACAGGAAGCCGGAGAGAATATCGGCCTCCTCGTCCTTCATGCCCGATTGCTCGAGCGTGATCAGCCGTTCCTCATAGCTCAGCGTCCGGTCGCGAAGCCTTTCGCGGAAGATGCTCTGCAGGTCGGAAAAGCCGCCATAGCCGAGATGATGGGCAAGGCGCACCAGCGTCGAGGGCTGGACGTCGGCGGCGGCGGCAATGCTCGCCGTCGTGCCGAAGGCGATCTCATCCGGATTGCCGAGCGCAAAGGCGGCGACCTGGGCCAGGCGCTTCGGCATGGAATCTCGGCGCTCGATAATGGTGCTGCGCAGGCTCTCGAAATCCCGCGGCACCTTGTTTCGCGCTTCGATACTGTTGTCCATCCCTCCGCCTTTCCAGGCGCTCCGCCCGCTAATGAAACAAACATTCCATATTTCGAACGATAACGGATTTTGAAACTCTCGGCACGAATATTTTTATCCAGTTGAATTAAAACGGATAAACTGAATTTTTTCGGATCTTGTGTGGTTGCGGCCTGGCGAGTCGGCTTGTCAAAACGGTCTAAATATTCCAAAAATCGCGCCGTGCTTCAGGAGGAAGCTGATGGAGGGAGTGAATATGAAGCCGTTGGGCGTCGGGTTGATCGGAACCGGTTACATGGGCAAGTGCCATGCTTTGGCATGGAACGCGGTCAAGACCGTCTTCGGCGATGTCGAGCGGCCGCGCCTCGTGCATCTTGCCGAGGCCAATGCCGATCTTGCCAAGCAGCGCGGCGACGAGTTCGGCTTCGAAAAGGCGACCGCCGACTGGCGCGCGCTGATCGCCGATCCCGACGTCGATGTCGTCTCCGTCACCACGCCCAATCAGTTCCATCCGGAAATGGCGATCGCAGCGCTCGAAGCCGGCAAGCATGTCTGGTGCGAAAAGCCGATGGCGCCGGGCTATGCGGATGCCGAACGCATGCTGGGCGCCGCCAAGGCTTCCGGCAAGGTCGCCATCCTCGGCTACAATTACATCCAGAATCCGATCATGCGGCATATCAAGGCGCTGATCGGCGAGGGCGCCATCGGCGAGGTCAACCATATCCGCGTCGAAATGGATGAAGACTTCATGGCCGATCCCGAAGGCCTGTTCTACTGGAAGAGCGAGCTTGCCTCCGGCTACGGCGCACTGGACGATTTCGCCGTCCATCCGCTGTCGCTGCTCTGGTTCCTGTTCGGCCATGTCGAAGCCGTGATCACCGACATGGCCAAGCCCTATGCCGAACGTCCCTTGAAGGAGGGCGGCCGTCGTGCCGTCGAGAATCACGATCTCGCCAATGTGCTGATGCGTCTCGGTGGCGGCATTTCCGCCGTGCTGATGGCCAATCGCTCCGCCTGGGGCCGCAAGGGCCGCATCGCCCTGCAGATCTTCGGTTCCAAGGGCTCCATCGTCTACGATCAGGAGCGCATGAACGAGTTCGAGCTCTATCAGGCTGCGGGCAGGGGCTCGGAGCAGGGTTTCCGCAAGATCCTGGCTGCACCCGCCCACGGACCTTACGACCGCTTCATCCCGGCGCCGGGCCACGGTCTCGGTTTCAATGACCTCAAGATCATCGAATGCCGCGAACTGATCCGCGCCATTTCCGGCGAGGCGGCCTCGGTCGTCTCCTTCACCGACGGCTTGCGCATCGAGAAATCGGTACATGCCATGGCGCGGGCCTTCCACGAGCGCCGTTGGGTCGAAATCCCGGCCTGACTCCCGCCCTCATTTCCGCCCGATCCGGGATGCAAGGTCAGTCGCAATTGACGCTTGCAAAGGTAAGCGTTACCCCTGAAATCCATGCGCGTGCCACCCTATATCAGGATGGCACGCCGCCATAACAAAATGGAGTGAGGATCGTGACGGGCAGATTGGTCATTGTCGGGGCCGGGCAGGCCGGTTTCGCGCTTGCCGCCAAATTGCGGGCACTCGGGGATCTCAGGCCGATCACCATCGTCGGCGCGGAGGAAAACCTTCCCTATCAGCGGCCGCCGCTGACCAAGAAATATCTTCTCGGCGAAATGGCTTTCGATCGCCTGCTGTTCCGGCCGCAGCAATGGTACGCGGACAATAATGTCGAGATTCGCCTGTCGACCTGGGTTGAGCAGATCGATCGCGGTACCAGGCAGGTCGTGATGCAGGATGGCTCGACGCTGGCCTATGAGACGCTGGCGCTGGCGACCGGCGCCGCGCCGCGCCGCCTGCCGCCCGCCGTGGGCGGCGCGCTCGAAGGTGTCTATCTGGCGCGCGACAAGCGCGATGCCGATCAGCTTGCCGGCGAAATGCGCGCCGGACGCCGCGTGCTGATCATTGGCGGCGGCTATATCGGCCTGGAAGCGGCAGCCGTGGCGCGCCATCGCGGCCTCGAGGTCACGCTGATCGAAATGGCCGACCGAATCCTCCAGCGTGTCGCCGCCAAGGAAACCGCCGATATCTTCAGGGCGATCCATCGGCAGCATGACGTGGTCATCCGCGAAAAGACCGGCCTGAAACAGCTCATCGGCAAGAACGGCCATGTCGCCGCCGCCGAATTGTCCGACGGCTCCACGATCGATGTCGATTTCGTCATCGTCGGCATCGGCGTCGCCCCGAACGACCGGCTCGCCAAGGAGGCGGGGCTGGAGGTCGGCAACGGCATCATTGTCGATTCGTTCGCTCGCACCTCCGACCCCTCGATCTTTGCGGTGGGCGACTGCGCCGAATTGCCCTGGAACGGCGGTCGTATTCGTCTCGAATCGGTACAGAACGCTGTCGACCAGGCGGAGGCTGCGGCCGGAATCATCGCCGGCGGCGATGTTCCCTACGATCCGAAACCGTGGTTCTGGTCGGATCAGTATGACGTGAAGCTGCAGATCGCCGGCTTCAATCTCGGCTATGACGAAACCTTGCTGCGCCCCGGCGCCCGCGAGGGGGCGGCGTCCGTCTGGTATTTCAAACAGGGCCGTTTCATCGCCGTTGACGCCGTCAACGACGCGAAGGCCTATGTGACCGGCAAGAAGCTGCTGGAAACCGGCATCGATCCGGCAAAGGCCGTTCTGGCCGATCCCGCCGCGGACCTCAAGCAGCTCCTCGCCTAGGATGGAGGGGCTGTGAGCCGACTATCGGCTTTTCCTTCGACCTCCGAGAACAAGGAGAGATCAAATTTTGCGGAAAGTTTGCGGTATGAGGCCGAAAACTAACGAAAGTTCACGTCTGTTCCGTTTTTTTGACGTCTCGTCTTTTCAGACTAAAAATCGGGAGATCGCTCAAAAAAGCCTTGCATTCCTAAGCGCCTCACCATAGTTAGGCCGCACCGGAGAGGTGGCCGAGTGGTCGAAGGCGCTCCCCTGCTAAGGGAGTATACCAGAAATGGTATCGTGGGTTCGAATCCCATCTTCTCCGCCATCCTACGCCTTAGGCTTCGGGTGGCAGGCCACCAGCAACCTAAGGCGTAGGGTGATCTCCCGAAGCTGCGAAGCAGCACAGGGAGACCGGTGATGCTTATGTGGTCGTTTATTTTCTCCAATTGAGCAACGGTCACATTTATATCGGCTCGACCAACGATCTGGGACGACGCTTCGCCTCGCATCAAGCAGGGCAGGTTCTTTCGACGAAATCACATCCACCTGCGACGCTGAAATCTTATGTTGCTGTGGAGACGGAAGACCATGCGCGGGAGCTTGAGAGCTATTTCAAATCCGGCTCTGGAAAGGCCATGGCTCTCAAAAGACTCGTAAGAAGAGATACGCCGGCAGATTGATCAAAGCGGAACGTGCAGGGCTATGGCGTCGGCGGAGCCATCCCCTTCATCCTTCTCGGCCTGCCATTTTCCCAAGCAATGACGAAAACGACCGCACCCGTGTTTTGAATGCCGGCGACACCGACGCTGTTCGTCCGATGTGATTCGGCTCACGCCGTCGCGACGCGGCGGCCGTGTTCGTCGACGACGCGCTCGCCGTCTTCCTTGAAGAATTCGCCCAGTTGCGGCGGCAGGAGATCGAGCACCTCTTCGGACGGGCGGCAGAGCTTCACGCCTTTCGGGCTCACCACGATCGGCCGGTTGATCAGGATGGGATGGCTCAGCATTGCATCGAGCAGCTGGTCGTCCGTCAGCTTCGAATCGCCAAGGCCGAGTTCGGCATAGGGCGTCCCTTTTTCCCGCAGCAGATCGCGCGTCGCTATCCCCATGCGGGCGACGAGCTGAACAAGCATCGCGCGCGACGGCGGCGTTTTCAGATATTCGACGACATGCGGCTCGATGCCGGCATTGCGGATCAGCGCCAGGGCGTTGCGCGAGGTGCCGCAATTGGGGTTGTGATAAATGACGACGTCCATGATCCGCCTCGTGCCTTGTTCCGTCCGGGATCGGGCGACCCTCGGGTTGTGCGATAGGATTGAGGATATGGGGCGATAGGGCGGGCGTCGAGATGGAATCACCCGATTGCCGTTCGGCTGAGGTTTCCCTGGTCACCGCTTCGCCTTTCGGCGGGCCGCCGCTCTGTCACGCCGTTGCAATCTTGCGGGCGGATAATCTGCAATTGTGGTTCCCGTCGAATCGCCCGCTATAGAATCGCGTCCATGCGGCAGTTGATCTCTAGGTGTCGGCAGTGGATGTGCCGTTTCGGGGCGACCGAAGCCGTGGGCGCAAATGTCGGAAATGACGAAGGCGACGTCGCGATGGTCACGGATATGCCTTGGATCGGCCATGGTTGCGGGCAGACCCGCCTCCATGTCGTTTTTCAAAACCGCCCCGTAAGTGTCCGTACATCAACGATTTTCTTAACAAATCCTAAACAAATGTGGCGCCCGCGTTGCTGACTTGTGTCCTTTCGGCAACAGGAATTGCGGAAGGCTCATGCGAAACCGCCTTTCCGGCAAGATGTAGATTGCGTGACAGTTCGCGTCTTGTATTTTCAAATTCGGAAGCGAGGGCGATTGATCGTCCACTTCTTGAAACACGAGGATGGGGCAGGGAATACCTTCGGGTAGTTCTCATTCTCGACTGAAACTTTGACTGGAGGTCAATAATGAACATCAAGAGCCTTCTTCTCGGCTCCGCTGCTGCGCTTGCAGCAGTTTCCGGTGCTCACGCGGCTGACGCTGTTGTTGCCGCTGAGCCGGAGCCGCTCGAATACGTCCGCATCTGCGACGCATACGGCGCTGGCTACTTCTTCATTCCGGGCACCGAAACCTGCCTCAAGATCGGTGGTAAGGTCCGTACGGAAGGTCAGTGGTACGACGCCTACAACCCGCAGCACACCACGGGTACGCTCTGGCACACCCGCGCTGAGTTGAACGTCAACACCGCGACCGACACCGAATACGGTCCGCTGAAGACCGAAACCATCATCCGTTGGGACTGGAACGACGGCAACTCCACCAGCACCAACCTGCTGTGGGCTTACATCAGCCTCGGTGGCTTCACCGTTGGTAAGACGGACTCCCAGTTCAACCAGTTCACCGGCTACGCCGGCGACGTCATCAACGACGACGTTGTCTATGACGGCCCGTACGAACTGAACCAGATCACCTACAACTACGACGCCGGCAACGGCTTCACGGCTGTAGTTTCGTTGGAAGACAGCAACTCCGGTCCGGGCGCCACGGGCGTTAACGGCGAAGACAGCCACAACCACTACGCTCCGGACGCTGTCGTCGGTGTTGGCTACAAGGCTGGCAACTTCGGCTTCAAGGTCGTCGGCGGTTACGACTCGATCGTTGAAGAAGGCGCCAGCCTTGTAGCCAACACCGACGACAGCGTCCGGAGCGTAGTGGTTGTGGCTGTCTTCGCCGTTAA
>JASGEG010000174.1:0-11004 GCA_047606605.1 Rhizobium sp. | reverse complement strand
ATATGTCCGCATCTGCGACATATTCAAGCGGCTCCGGCTCAGCAGCGACGACAGCGTCAGCCGCGTGCGCACCGGAAACTGCTGCGAGGGCAGCAGCGGAGCCGAGAAGAAGGCTCTTGATGTTCATAAAAACTCCAATCTTGTCTCGATTGGGCACAGGTATTCGCGCCGAAAAATCGACGTCCCCATCCCGGTCCCGTTTCGTAAAACCCTTTCGGGTAGCGGTCCCTAACCGCAGCCCTAAATATACAGGTTTTTGATTCTGCAACAATGATTGATACAATAAAATGACGGCCGGCTGAGCACAGCAATCAGAAATGTTGCGAGAATGTCACTATCGCGCCGACCCATATTGCATGCGTTGGAGTGGCGCCTGGCGTGACGTCGCTCCCTGCCGCGGGCATGCGATTTAGCGCTTCCAGCTTGCCAGAAGCGTCCGGATGACGGCCTGCCCGTGAAGGGCCAGATCGAATGCGGCGTCGTCACGGCACCATTCCATCAGCAGTCCCTCGATGATGCCGTACATGACCGAGTTGGCGGATGGTACCGTCCAGGGCGAGGGAAGGCCGTGTCGTTGTTCCGCCAGTTCGAGCACCTTGCCGATCGCGCCCAGCAAGGCTTTCCTGAAGGGATCGTGTTCCTTGGTGCAGATCGTCGTCAAATCGAGATAGAACATCACCCGCATCATTTCCCGATGCCGGGGGTCTGCGCTCCATTTTGCAAATTCGCCGCAGATAAGGTCACCCAGCGCATCGAGCGGTTGGCCGGCATCTTCCCTGGCCAGACGCTCGGCCAATTCGATGAACACCTGCTTTGATTCATCGCGCAGCGCGAAAAGAAGACCTTGCTTGCTCTTGAAGTGCCAGTGCACCGCGCCGCGCGTCACGCCGGCGGCCGCAGCAATATCTTCCAGCTTCGCGTTCTCGTAGCCCCTTGTAAGAAACTCTTCCTCTGCCGATCTAAGGATTTGCCGGCGCGTTTCTGCTGCTTGTTCTTTCGTGCGTCTCATGGGGGCCCTTGAACCAATGTCATCTTTCCATAGCAGCTACGAAGCGTCTGCGCATGCTGATATTTCCCCCGGTTTCAACTCGATAGCGATGCGTTGCACATTTACATACGTTTAGCATGTATATATATTGACGGCCATATCTCGCGGAGTTTTCCATGCGCCATGACCTACGCTTCATCATTGCCGGCATGACTGCCTGCCGGCTGCAGCCGGACCATGTCGGGCGGTATTCGTTTCAGGGGGATTGCCGCAATGGATGAACCGCATCGCATATTCGATGACGAGGGTCTGAGGCTGGACCCTGTCGCAGTGTCGGCGGCAAAGATCATGCTGGCCACGATCGCCAATACGTTCGACGACAAGATGTTCACCTTCGCTGAATTGAGCGTCCTTTATCACCTGTCGAATGCCGGGCCTGTTTCGGAAGAGCAGCTTTCGCGGTCGACCGCTATGGCGTCCACGGTGCTGGAGGAGGCAATCTGGTCGTTGCTGGACAGCGGTTTCATCGTGTCGGACGACGATCGGGTGGAGCTCGCCCCGACGGGATACAGGGTGCTGAAGGAGCTGCACTCGGCTCTGGCCAACGCCCTTTCGGTGGTGCTGCCCGAGCTGCAAAAGCGGCAGGGCACGTCGATGGTCTCCATCGGCACGCCTGCGGTTCGAACCGTGATGACACCCAATGGCAATGCGCGGCGGGTGCAGGGAGATTATCGGTAGTTCGCCATTGCCGCCGCCGATCGTTCACGCATCAGTCGGTAAGCGCGAAACGGCGGCGAGGACGCATGGTCCGCCCACTGCCGACTTTGAGCGCGAGCTGTCGGAAGGCATTGAGATAGTTGTCCTTGGTCCGCAAGATGTGCGCCGCCAATACCACCAGTAGAGAGGCTCGCTCGCCGTTCGCAAGGAGCATGATCATGTCGGCATGGTCACGATAGGATCTCTCCGGTTCTCCCTCCGCGCGAATGGCCAGATGCGTGCGCAGGGCGGCCACACGGCCGAGAATTCGGTTGTAGGCGCCCTGAAGATATCGGTTGCCGCAATTTTGGAAGAATGTCAGATGGAAGGCCGTGTCGGCCCGGCCGTAGGCCTGCATGTCCCCCGTGGTGATCGCCTCGTCCATTGCCGCCAGTTGGCGCTTCAATTCGTCGACGATGCTTCGCGTGGCTGCGGCCGGCGTCAGCGTAACGGCTTGCTGTTCCAGGCAGATTCGAAAGTCGCACAGCTCGGCGATGTCATCCATCGTCGGCGTGAAGACATAGGTCCCGGATTTCGGGACGATCATCACAAGGCCCTCCATCTGCAGGATGTTCAGGGCTTCGCGCACAGGCGTGCGGCTGACGTCGAAAGCGGCTGCCAATGTATCTTCGGACAGGCTTTCGCCGAATTCGAATTCGGCGTCGACGATCGCGGCGCGAAGCCGGTCCGCAATCGTGACAGCAAGACCTTTCAATGGTTTGGCTGTGGGTTTTGGCATGGTGGTTGATCCGCTTACCTCGGAACCTCCGGCAACGTCTGGTTGGCGATGGCGGAAGTTTGATCTAGTCCTGATTGGCTTTCAAGCTCATATCGAGAAAGAAGCGCGCGATCGCCAATATTGCGGAAATGAGGAGAAAAGTGGGAGGAGCGGAGGCTGCCGTCGAGATGCCAGGTCGAGTACCTGTCCTTATCGCCGGGAACCGGCAAGGCCGATCATGTGAACATGCTGTCGGCTATCGCCTATGCGCGGCTGATGGCCCGCTCGCCGCGCCGCAAGGCCGCCTGAGGAGTGCCGTCAGGACGCCTTGAGGCTTGGAATATGAACGCCGACCAGCATGTTGAGAACACGGCGGGCATCGACGCTGATGGCGACCTGCTGGTCCGGTGCCATGTCCCATTCTCCAGGCGGATGCAGCCTGTTCCAATCCCGCTGAATGGTCTGCCCGATCGCCACACCTTCGGTCGCGACACGGATGGGGCCGGAGCGCAGCTCGAACAGGGTGGGGTCTATGAGATAGGCGGCGGCGGTGGAGTCATGCACATAATAGCCGTCGATCCCGAACTGGGCGTGAAAGGCGCGGTAACCCACGGATGTCTCGACGATGAACCGTCCGACCTCGCCGCCATGCGTCGCAAGGCGGGCAAGCTCCCTCGGTCCCATGACGACCTGCCGCGTGACGTCGAGGCCGATTGCCGTGACCAGCCAGCCCGCGCCGAACACCTCGTCGGCGGCAAGCGGATCGCCAAGGATATTGGCCTCGGCAACGGGAGTTACATTGCCGTTCAGACCGGAAAGCGCAAAGGCGCCCCCCATGATTACGACTTCCTTCACGAGGGGGACGATCTCCGGCGCCTCCCTGAGCGCCAGCGCCAGATTGGTCATCCGTCCGACGGCCAACAGCGTGATCTCGCCGGGATTGGCCAGGACCGTATCGATGATGAAGCGATGGGCCGGACGCGGATCGAGATCCGGCAATGCCTCCCAATCGATCACTATGTCGCCCAGGCCGTTCTGCCCGTGGATATGGACCGGAGGCTCGCCGGCGTCCCCGTTAAGGGATGCGGCGGCACCGCGCGCGATCGGCGCCGCAATCGCAAAGCGCTTTTTCAGATAGAGCGCGTTGCGCGTCACCGTGTCGATGTCGCCGTTGCCGAAGACGGTGGTGATGCCGAGCAGGGTCACGCTCGGATTTGCGTTGAGAAACAGCAGGGCAGCGGCATCGTCGATACCGGGATCGGTGTCGAAAATGACCTTTCGTCCTCTGCCTCCCATGGTCTCGTTTGGCGCGGGCATGCGCGTCAGGCCTTCTTCAGCAGCGCCGGAAAGAAGTGCTTCTTGCCGGCCTTGGCCTTTTGGGCGTCCCAGCCGGCAAGGATGACGACGGCGCGGCTGGCGACGGCGCAGCATCGCTTGATGGAGTCCGCCGAATCCTCGCGCTTGCGCGTGATGCGGTTGGCGCCGACCGAACAGATCATGCCGCCGCGAAAGCCGAAGAGCTGGGCGAGCGTGAAGATGGTTGCCGCCTCCATCTCGAAGTTCGCGACCTTGGCCCTCTGCAGATCCTCGATGACGGTATCCATCTTCGACTGGCGGAAGCCGCCCGGCATGGGATTGACCTCGCCGGCATAGAAGCTGTCGACGCTGGCCGCGAGCCCGACATGGTAGCGCTCGCCCATCTCCTCGGCTGCCTGGATCAGCGCCATCAGCACCTCGTGATCGGCAACCGCCGGATAGGATTTGTCGACATAGGCATCGACCGTGCCCGTCAGGCGCAGCGCACCCGTGGAAATGACGAGGTCGCCGGGCTCGATCTCCGGCTGAAGTGCCGCGCAGGAGCCGACACGGATGAAGGTGTCGGCGCCGCAATTCGACAGTTCCACGACGGCGATATCCGTCGAGGGGCCACCGACGCCATGCGAGCAGGCGGTGATGTCGACCCCATCGAGCGTACCGCGTGCCGTGCGGAATTCGCGGAAATAGGCCACTTCGTCATAGGTATCCCAGGAACTGCCCACCACCGGCACGCGACCGGGATCGCCGGGCGTCAGGACGTAGCGGGAAACCTCGCCGGGCCTGATCTTCAGGTGCATCTGCAGGCCGTCGGGATGGATGGGGGTGTGCTGGATCGTCACGGGTCGTTTCCTTGCATGCGCCGTTATTTCGAAGGAATGAAAGCGGTCGAATAGACTTTCGAGACATCGACGTCGCTCTTCAGGTCGCCGAATTCGCGAAGCGTCTTCTCGGTCTCGCCGATCACCGTGCCGTCGAAGGCGCAGGCGCCCTTGGCGCGGGAGAAATCGGTGTAGACATAGCTTTCCTGCAGCTCGAGCTGCTTTGCCTGCTGCACCGGATCGAGCTGGTTGTTAAGGCCGGTGATGGCCTTCACCGTTTCATCCTTGTGGGCATAGGCATAGTCGTAGCCCTTCTGCGTCGCAGCGACAAAGCGCTTGACCAGATCGGGATTGGCCTCGACGGTCTTTCGGGCGGCAAAGATCACTTCGGCATAGGTACCGACGCCGAAATCCGATGGCAGCAATGACGATGTCTTGTGCCCCTGCAGATCCAGCGCCACGGCTTCATTGATGACGAAACCGGTCTTGGCGTCGACGGAGCCGTTGACGAGAAGCTGATCACTCGGCGACACCACAAGCTTGATCTTGTCGAGGGGCACGCCGGCCTTGGCGAGCATCGCCTTTGTCAGCGTCCAGGGGCCGCCTTCGTTATAGGCGAGGGTTTTGCCGATCAGGTCGGCGGGTTTCTGGATGCCGCTTTTCGCCAGCGAGACGATTCCGGCCGGATGGCGCTGAAAGCAGGCGCCGACCATGACGAGATCCATGCCGTTGGCGTCACCGAGCAGGATCTGGCTGACATCGTTCGTGCCGAAGGTGTTGGCGCCGGACGCGACGAGCGCGGTGGAATTGAGGTTCGGACCACCCGGCATGATATCGACATCGAGGCCGGCATCCGCATAGAAGCCCTTGTCCTTGGCCATCACATAGCCGGCCGATTGCACATTGAGGAGCCAGGGCAGCCGCAGGGAAATCTTGTCGGCGGCGAAGGCTGGCGCGGCAAGAGCAAGCGCGGCCGACAAGGCAAGGGCACTCGAAAGGGATTTGATCACGCGTTTCATTGCAGGCTCTCCAAAAAATATTGAAAATGTTTCAGGCATCCATGCTGGCTTCAGGCCAGAAAAGGCTGATTTTCTCGATGATGATCACGAGATAGAACATCAGGATGGTGGCGACCGACGAGGCGGCGATCGCCGCAAAAAGCATGGCCGCGTCCTGCTGATAGCCTGCCGTGACGATGACGGTGCCGATGCCGAAATTGGCGCCGGTGAATTCCGCCACGATCGCGCCGATGACGGCGGTGCTGGAACTCACCTTTGCCGCCGCGAAAATATAGGGCAGGGCGGCATAGAAGCGCGCATGGCGGAAGGTCTGTGCCTTGGTCGCGCCGATGACCGACAGGAACTCCAGGCTTTGCCGGTCGACGGTGCGCAATCCCTTCACGGTATTGACCAATGTCGGGAAAAAGCAGGCGATGGCGGCGATGGCGACCTTGGGCGGCAGGCCGAAGCCGAGCCAGATCGTCAGAAGCGGGGCGATGGCGAGGATGGGGATAGCCTTCAGCGTGATCGCCCATGGAAAGAGCGCGCGTTCGGCCGCCCGCGAATACAGGAAAAGAACCGCCAGCAGGATGGCAAAGGCCGTTCCGATGATGAAGCCCAGAATGGCGGCGGCCATGGTCCAGGCGAGGTTCTGCAGCAGCATGTCCCGCGCTTCCCAGATCTTCGCGCCGATGGCGCTGGGCGCCGGCAGCAGATAGGTCGGAACGGAAAAGGCTCTTACGCCGATTTCCCAGGCGAGGCCGATCGCAACAAACAGACCGATGGCCGGGGCGAGATCGATGATGCGGGATACGAGCCGGGCCATTGCGATCTGCCCGGACGATACGGTGGCGTCATTGCTCATGGATCAATGCCTCCAGTTCCTGCAGCTGGTGAATGTAGTCGGGCGTGGCGCGCAATGTCGGATCGCTGATCCGTGGACGCAGGACCGGAACGATCGATTTCACCCGGCCGGGCCGGGGCGCCATGACGACGATGCGGTCGGACAGATAGAGCGCTTCGCTCAGCGAATGGGTGACGAAGACCACCGTCAGGCCGCGCGCGTTCCAGATGCGGATCAGCTCGTCATGCATCTCGCGCCGGGTGAAGTCGTCGAGTGCGCCGAAGGGTTCGTCCATCAGCAGGATGTCCGGCTCGTAAGACAGAGCGCGCGCGATCGCGACGCGTTGGCGCATGCCGCCGGAAAGCTGGGCCGGGTAGTGGTCGGCAAAGCCATCCAGGCGGACGAGATGGAGGAGATCGAGAACCTTTTCGCGCCGCTGCGCCGCCGAGCCGAGGCCCATGATCTCAAGCGGAAGCTCGACATTCTGGTAAACGGTCTTCCAGGCAAAGAGGCTGGCCTCCTGGAATACGAAGCCGAAGCGTTTGCGGCGCTGGTATTCGGCGGAGGGAAGGCCATGAATGTGGACCTCGCCCCTGGTGGGCGGGATGAGATTGCTGATGATGCGCAGCAACGTCGACTTGCCGCAGCCGCTACGCCCGATGATCGAAATGAAGCAATTTTCCGGAATGGTCAGATTGACATCGACCAGCGCGTCGACGGCTGCCTTCTTGCCGGCGAAGGACATGGACACGTTCCTGATATCGATCGCCGGAGGCACCGGGTCCGCCCGGAACATCGGCAATTCAAAATGGGAAGAAAAATTCCCCATCGGCCTGGTCAACATGTCTTTCCCCTACGCTTCGACGGGCGTTGGCCCGTCTTTTCCACTCCTTGGTATTGCCAAGTTCACCATTTCAGCATTCCCCTTGCTGAAACCGATGATAGACATGTCAAAAGGGCTTGTACTAGAAGATTTATTGGCGCTTGATGCGCGAATAATTCGCGCACTTGGGAGAGATGCTTGGCCCTTCTGAAGACGTCGCTCATTCATTTCGATGCCGCCATACGACATGGTTCGATCAGGAAGGCGGCCGAGAGCCTGAACGTCGCTTCGTCGGCCATGAACCGTCAGCTTCTTCAACTCGAACAGGAAATCGGCGCCCAGCTTTTCGAGCGTCTGCCGGGCGGTATTCAGCCGACGGCGGCAGGCGGCGTGCTCTTGTCCTACATTCGCCGCTGGAACCGGGAAGCGGCGCTGGTGAAGCAGGAGATCGGCGGGCTGAGCGGCGGTGTGCGCGGCACGATCCGCATAGCGGCGGCCGAAACCTTCACCGAAGATCTGCTGCCGACCGCGATGACGCGGTTGCAGGTTGCCTTTCCGCATGTGAACTACACGCTGATTTCCGGCGACAATCAGCGCATCACCAACGAATTGCTGGCGAAGGAAGCCGATCTTGTCCTTGCCTATGACGTGAGCGAGCATGTGCGCGCCGAGCGGGTTCTTTCCATTGCCGATCCCGTCGGCATCATCACGGCGCCGGACCATCCGCTTTCGCGCAAGGAGGTGGCGACGCGGGCCGATATCGCCGAATGGGCGCTGATCGCGCCGGGCGACGACTGGCTGCGTCACAGCGGGTTGAAGCATGTGTTCGAAGGCGAGCAGGGCCCCGGTCGCATCGTGGCGCGGGCGGAGCGGCCCGGCATCCTCAAGGCGCTCGTTCGCGCGGGATTGGGCATCGCCTTTCTCTCCTTGCTCGGCGTGGAGAAAGAGGTTTCCGAGGGCAAGCTTGCCTGGATACCGCTGGCCGCCGACATCATGGAGCCGGCGCTCATTTCGCTTCTCGTGCCGCGCGGCCGTGTCCAGCCCGTTTACATGATGGAATTCATCGAGATCGTGAAACGCGAACTCAGCGAATACCAGACCGTCAATCGCGGCAGCGCGGTGGCGTAGCCTCGCCGGCGCCGGACGCGAACATGTGTATTGGCGCCGCCGCCGGATCAAGACGCCAACTGCGCGATACTGACATCGCAGGCCCGGCTGATCTCCTGCACCGTCGCAGGCGCCCGCATGGTGAAAAGCGTGCTCAATCCGCGCTCTCGCCGTGACGCGCGCACGGCATCCTTGATGGCGAAGAAGACGGAATTGGCGAGGATCAGCGGCGGCTCGCCAACCTCCTTCGCCGAGAAGATGCCTTCGTCGTCAGGCGGTATGTCGACAACGGAAGGGTCGTTGCGGGGGAAGAGCGATACGTTGAACTGGAGCGGGATCGTGACATGGGCGGGGATCTTGTAGCGCCAGGTATTCACGGCGTTCAGGCGGCCCTTTTCGTCTCCGTCCGGCTCGAACACCAGATCCTCCGTCATGAGGAAGCCGACGCCCTGAATGAAGGCGCCTTCGATCTGGCCGATATCGAGCGCCGGGTTCAGGGACCAGCCGATATCATAGACGACGTCGGCGCTCAGGATCTTCGTCTCGCCGGTCAGGATATCCACCTCGACGACCGCGCAGGCGGCGGAATAGGTGAAGCCGGTGAACTGGTTCTGGACGTCGGTCACCTTGTCGACATCGGCTCTGGTGATGCCCGGTATGGTCGGCTGGTCGGCCGGTTGCTTGAAGGTCAGCACCGGCATGTCGAAATCGCCATGCTCGATGTCGACGTTGAAGCTTGCCGTCAGGCTCACGCGCTTGACATAGGCGAGATGGACGAGGTTCTGCCAGATGAGGGACTTGCGGCCGCCGATCTCGACCTCGGCTGACCACCCTGCGAGCCCGTGGTTCCAGAAGTCGATGCCGTTGGCTTTGCACCAGTCGTTGCCATTGTCCTTGAGCAGTTCATAGGCGAATTCGGTGAGCCGCTTGCGCAGTTGTTCGCATGTGCGTTTGACCGCTTCGGCGCTGTAGGGCGTGCCCGTCGATGCGCCGCTGCTGCTGGTGTTCGGCGTTGTGTCGGTCTGCGGGCTCTCGACATGGATGAGCGTCATGGGAATGCCGAGCACATAGGCCGCGACCTGCTGCACCTGCGTCAGCAACCCCTGGCCCATGTCGACGCCGCCCTGATGGATGATGATCGAGCCGTCGGCCTGGTTGACGACCACGATTGCCGAGGATTGCTTCAGCTGTTCGAAATTGTAGCCGGAGCCGTATTTCACCGGTATCAGCGAGATGCCCTGCTTGCGCCATTTGTTGGCGGCGTTGAAGCTTTGAACCGCCTCGAGCTTCATGTCGAAGTTGCACTTCTGCTTCAGATAGGCCCAGACCTGCGCGATGTAGCAGGCGGTCAGTGTCTGCCCATAGGGCGTGACATCGCCGCGAAGGTAGAAGTTTTTCTCGCGCAGCTCCTCCGGCCGCATGCCAAGCGCTTCCGCGGCATCGTCGATCAGGTTTTCCTGGATGTTCTTGGCCTGGATGTCGCCAAAACCGCGCATCGCCGTGCTTGGCGCCGTATTCGTCCGGCAGACATCGATCGCGCTCTCGAAATTTTCGATCATATAGGCGTTGTCGATGCGTGTCTGAATGCAATTGGTGACGACGAAGGAACAGTCGTAATAGGCGCCGCCGTCCGCCCAGAGCTTCAGATGCATGCCGTGAATAAGGCCGCGGTCTTCCGGCCGCAACGATCCGTCGTCCACGGCGATCTGGCCCTCGCCGATCAGGGCATGGCGCTTGCCGATCATCGCCGTGTCCTGGTCGCGCGCCATGGCGAGGCGCACGGGCCTGTTGGTGACGCTTGCCGCAAGTGCGGTCGGGCCGGTCGTAAAGCGTGCCTGCTCGGTCTTGCCGCCGAAGGCGCCGCCCAGCAGGCGGGTTTGCAGCTTGACCTTGTTGTATTGCCGCCCGAGCACCATGGCGACGGTCTGCTGCATTTCCATCGGGCTCTGCGTCGAGGAATTGACGACGATGCGCCCGTCATCGGCCGGCAATGCGAGGCAGGATTGCGTTTCGAGATAGAAGTGGGCCTGGCCTCCGGTACGCTGGTTGTTGACGACGCGCGTGCAGGAGATGCCATCGAGCGGAACGTTCTTGTAGACGGCCGGCGGCTGGTCGAATCTCGGTGGCTGAAGCGTCTTTGCCAGCCAGTCGAACCGGCTGCGGGGCCTGGTGATCTTCCAGATGTGGCACAGGAAGGAGGCCGTCGACGGCGTGTCCGGATAGATGCTGTTTTTGGCGACGGCGCTTTCCAGCGACAGAATGGGCTCCTGCCAGTCCGGCTGCCAGTCGATCGGGGTGTAGACCAGACAGGACTGCGAGACGAATTGTGCGATCGCGTTGGCCGCCTGCTCGGCATCCGCCAGCACCAGGGCGATCGATTGGCCGACGTAAAGCACGCAGCCGTCGGCAAACAGCGGTTGATCGAAGGCCATCCCCTGAAGATTGAGGCCGCTGGGAGGAACGTCATCGACGGAGATCAGCCGCCGAAAGGCCGGAAATTTATGGGAGAGACGTTCGCCAAGCTCGGCTATCGATACAGCACCCTTTCCCGGCCATTGATAGGAGAACCGCGCCAAGGCGCGCTTGCTCTGCACAAACGCCGCATGCAGGGTCCCTTGCGGATAGGCGAGTTCGT
>JASGEG010000173.1:0-3566 GCA_047606605.1 Rhizobium sp. | reverse complement strand
TCAGCTAGGAATAAGTTCGGGATGCTGGGCTCCGCCTATCGTGGCGGAGCCATGAACGCTTCAAACCTCAGGCAGCGGCCTGGGAAAGCGTCGCCTTCTGCGTTTCGAACGCCCAGGCGAGCCAGGGCATCAGCTTCTGCATGTCGGAAGCTTCGATTGTCGCACCGGCCCAGATGCGCAGGCCCGACGGGGCGTCGCGATAGTGGCCGACGTCAAAGGCAACCGCTTCCTTTTCGAGGAGCGCGACCAGGCCCTTGGCGAAATTCGCCTGGCCATCCGCATCGAGAGCGACGACATCTTTGTCGACGATCTTCAGGCAGACGGAGGTGTTCGACGCCGTCTCGGCCTTGACGGCGAGGTTGGCGATCCAGCCGTTGGCGGCGACGAAATCGTGGATGACCTTGGCATTGGCATCGGCACGGCCGATCAGCGCCTTGAGACCACCGAGGTCCTTGGCCCAGAGGAGGGCATCGATATAGTCCTCGACGCAGAGCATCGACGGCGTGTTGATCGTCTCACCGGTAAAGATGCCTTCGATCAGCTTGCCGCCGCTGGTCAGGCGGAAGATCTTCGGCAGGGGCCAGGCCGGGACGTAGGTGGTCAGACGCTCGACGGCGCGCGGCGACAGGATGATGACGCCATGTGCACCCTCGCCGCCCAGAACCTTCTGCCAGGAGAAGGTGACGACGTCGAGCTTGGCAAAATCGAGGTTCTGCGCGAAAGCGGCCGAGGTGGCGTCGCAGATCGTCAGGCCCTTGCGGTCGGCCGGGATGAAATCGGCGTTCGGAACGCGCACGCCGGAGGTGGTGCCATTCCAGGTAAAGACCACGTCGCGGTCGAAATCGACAGCGGAAAGATCGGGCAGCTCGCCGTAGCCGGCTTCAAGCTTGCGGACATCCTTGAGCTTCAGCTGCTTGACGACGTCGGTGACCCAGCCGGCGCCGAAGCTTTCCCAGGCGAGCATGTCGACGCCACGTTCGCCGAGCAGCGACCAAAGCGCCATTTCGACGGCGCCGGTATCGGAAGCCGGAACGATGCCGATGCGGTAGTCCGCCGGCACTTCCAGAATGTCTCGGGTAAGGTCAATGGCCTGCTTCAGCTTGGCCTTGCCGACCTTCGCGCGGTGCGAACGGCCGAGAGCCGCGTCGGAAAGGGCATCGAGCGTCCAACCGGGGCGCTTCGAGCAGGGGCCAGAAGAAAAATGAGTATTGTTCGGACGGATGTCCGGCTTGGCGAGCTTAGTCATGATGCTATCCTCTCAGATAGAAAGCTCCTCGTTGGGGAGGAGTGTCCCGCCGCCGGATATATTGGAAGTGACCGCGGAGCGCAATAGGCAAAATGCACGGGTGGACACGCTCTCACATATTCGTGCAGAAACGACGCTGAGAATGGCCACACAAAAGCTGGTTTCTTTGCGGACACGCCACCATATGCTATGGCGTTGCAGGGATTTGCGCCTATCGATGAAAAACAAATGTTTCTAACGCATCAAGTCGCACTGTCCGAAAGTCCTCACATGCCCGCGCAGCCGCTGCCCGTCTACCTCATCAATATCGATCGGGCGACGGACAGACTGGCCGAGATGCAGCGGCAGAGCGACGAGTTCGGCATCAAGATCGAGCGTGTCGACGGTGTCGACGGCGCTCTTTTGCCGCAGGAAGAATGGGTCGACGTTGACCACGAGCGCTTCCAGCGCCGGCACGGCCGGGTCATCCTGCCCGGCGAATATGGCTGTTATCGCAGTCATCTGCTGGCCTTGCGGCAGTTTCTGGCCGGTGACAGCCCCTCGGCCATCATCATCGAGGACGACATCGCCTTGAACGGTGATTTTCTCGCCCGTGCCCTGGCCGTCCAGGAAGCCGCCCCGAAGGCCGAGATCATCAAGCTTGTCAATCATCGCTGGGGAGGCTTCCGCGCCAGAACCAGCAGCCGCAAGGGGGACGTGGTCGGCCGCTGCCTCTTCGGCCCGCAGGGTTCGACGGCCTGCTATCTGGTGACGCGCAGCGGCGCGGAGAAGATCGTCAGATCGCTGGCGGTCATGTCCCTGCCCTGGGATGTCGCCGTCGAGCGCGGCTGGGATATGCGTGCATCCATCTATACGACACGCGCCAACATCGCCGGTTTCAGCCCGCTGCAAAGGACGACGATGATCGGCTGGCGCCGCGATTACCGGGCCGCGAAATCCTCTCCCTGGCGCCGGATTCCCGCGCATATTTTCCGCACGGTGGATTTCTTCCGCCGCATCGCCTACGTGCTGAAAACGCCGTGAGCCATCCTACCAGGTGGTGATTCGCACGCCGACGCGGATCTCATGGCGGGAGAGATCGCCATCGCGGCCGACAGTGCCACCGGCGGCCGAAGAGCCGAACATGTCGCCGCCGGCGACGTGAGAGAAACGATAGCCCAGATCCAGCTTCACATTCGGTGCCACCTCATAGGCAACGCCGGCCATCAGGGCATAGGTGAAGCGCCAGTCGCTTTCGCCGGAATAACGCGTGCTGATCGACGAGGCGCCGCCGCAGCCGGCCGTGCCGTCGACGCAGGAGCCGATGGCATTGACATTACCCCAGGATATCCGGGTGGCGCCGAGACCGGCGCCGACATAGGGCGTGAAGCCGGCAAGCGTGCCGAGATCGACATAGCCGTTCACCATCAGGCTGCCGGCCTTGTAGGAGGAGCGCGCCCTGGTGGAGCAACCGGTGCCGGCAGCGCCGCCGGCGCATGGCGACGCGCTCGTGCTCCCGCCGGTAAAGTCGCCGCTGAAATAATCGCCGGTCAGATCGGCGCGGACGAGATCGTTGAACTGGTAGCCGAGACCGAGACCGCCGGAAAAATCACCGCTGAAACGGCTGGAATCGAACTGGCCGGCACTATAGTCGCCGGTGGCGGAATCATAGGCGCGAAAACGCGTATCGCCGTGGCTCGCATTGACGGCATAGCCGAGATCGCCGCGCCCGTACCATCCGCGGGCATCCTTGACGCTGACTTCCGGCATCTTGATTTCCGGCGGCAGATCACCGGCATAGGCGGTACCCGCATATGCGCCCGCCATCATCGCGGCCAGCGCCAAAGCGTCGAAACGGATCATTACCCCTCGCCTTCCATTCCCGGGCAGGCGCCCGCATTCCAATCCGGCCGACTCTTGCGGTTCCCGCTGAGCGGCTCTCTCAAAGAAGAGACCGGACCATGCCGCAGCCATTGTCATTTCATTAACCATAGGGAATTCATGGTTAACGAAGATTTAAGCCGCGGCCGAATTGCTTAACGGCGAGCACAAAAAGAAAAAGCCGCCCGGCGAACCGGACGGCTTCTCAACAGGTTTCAAGAGCGCGAAACGTTTACTTGTAGACCGGCTGAACCGGGATATCGGCCGGCGGCATGTAGCTGGCCGTCTGGCAGCCGCCGAAGGTGTAGCGGGCGCCGATCCGGGCTTCATGCAGGTTCAGGCCCTTGTCGGAACCGGGACCGCCATTTTCCGCATAGCCGAACATGGCGGTCCCGGTTCCGACAAGGGCCTGAACCTGCATGAAGCCCGGATCGGCGCCCGCTACACCTTCGGCGGCTGC
>JASGEG010000172.1:0-5969 GCA_047606605.1 Rhizobium sp. | reverse complement strand
TCGGCAAGGTGCCGGGGCTGATCGCGGTCGTCATCTATGCCATTCCGCCGATGATCCGGCTCACCGATCTCGGCATTCGCCTGGTCGACAAGGACGTGCTGGAAGCCGCCGACGCCTTTGGTTCGTCGAATTCGCAGAAACTGTTCAAGGTGCAGCTGCCGCTCGCGCTGCCCACCATCATGGCCGGCATCAACCAGACCATCATGATGGCGCTCGCCATGGTCGTCGTCGCCTCGATGATCGGCGTCCAGGGTCTCGGCCAGCCGGTCCTGAAGGCCATCGCCAACCAGTATTTCACGCTGGGCATCTTCAACGGCCTTGCCATCGTCGGCATCGCCATCATCTTCGACCGGGTCAGCCAGGCCTACGGCAAGAGACTCCAGAAGCATCGGGAGACCGTCCATGGCTGATCGTCATTTCGGCGGCATCAAGATCCGCCACCTCTACAAGATCTTCGGTCCCAATCCGCAAGCCTATATCGAGGCCGTCCAGAACGGGTTGTCGAAGGCGGAGCTCAACGAAAAGCATGGTCACGTGCTGGGGCTTCGGGACATCAACATCGAAATCCCCTCGGGCGGCATCCAGGTGATCATGGGCCTGTCGGGATCGGGCAAATCGACGCTCATCCGGCATGTCAATCGCCTGATCGATCCGACGGCCGGGGAAGTGCTGGTCGACGGCGTCGATATCGTGAAGATGAACACGGACGAACTGCGCGAATTCCGCCGGCATCAGACCGCGATGGTGTTCCAGAAATTCGCGCTGCTGCCGCATCGCAACGTTCTCGAAAACACCGTCTATGGCCTCGAGATTCAAGGCATGGCCCGCTCCAAAAGCGCCGATATCGCCATGAAGTGGCTGGAGCGCGTCGGCCTGAAAGGCTTCGAGCAGAAATATCCGAACCAGCTTTCGGGCGGCATGCAGCAGCGCGTCGGCCTGGCGCGCGCCCTCGCCAACGACGCCCCGGTGCTGCTGATGGACGAAGCCTATTCCGCCCTCGATCCGCTGATCCGCATGGACATGCAGACGGTTCTTCTCGACCTGCAGAAGGAGATCAAGAAGACGATCGTCTTCATCACCCACGATCTCGACGAAGCGTTGCGGTTGGGAGACCAGATCGCCATCCTGCGCGACGGGCAGGTCATCCAGCAGGGCACCAGCCAGGATATCGTGCTGCGGCCGGCCGACGAATACGTGGCCAACTTCGTCAAGGAGGTCAACCGCGGCCGGGTCGTGCATGTCGAGGCGGTCATGACGCCGCTGCAGGGCAATGCTGCCCCTGCCGGTGCCAAGATTGCGGCTGGAACCACGATCGAGGAAGCCGTGCGCATCCTCGCCTCCGCGCCGGAGGGCGACGTCACCGTCGTCGAGGCGACCGGCAAGCCCATCGGCACCGTCAGCTTCCGCCGCCTTGCCATTGCCATGGTCAATTCGCACAGCCTGAGCGAGCAGCCCGCCAATGCCTCCGCGAAGGAACAGAGCAGAACGGACGCGATCGGGTTCTGAGCCTCCGCTCAGACCGAAGCCGCATCCGGTCTTCCTTGCCCTTCGTATCCTCCCGGATACGGAGGGCTTTGTTCTTTTGGGTCGCGCTTGTCAGCGGCGGCGGCTCTCTCCGTGGCGAGGCCGGCCTATCCGTGTCAGGGAACGGTGATTATCGCCGGCAGAAAGCCGCCGGCGTGCAGATATTCCACGCATTCCGCGATCGGGATGATGGCCAGAATGAACAGGGCGTCTCTCGATGTCACCGTCAGCGCGTAAGGGGAGAAGGCGCGTTCTTGTCCCCAGTCCAGATTTGAGAATGCCGGCCAGAACAGCGGCGTGCGGCGGGCATATGCGTCATATTGCTCGCCGAAGAGATGGGACAGGTAGTTTGCTTCCCGCTTCGCCGTATAGAAGAACACGAGATAGGCCAGCGATGTGAAGATCGCCGCGGCAAGAAGGCTTCCGAAGATCAGGCAGACGCCGACGATCGCGATCAGGGACGAGACGTAGAGAGGATTGCGGGTGACGGAATATGGTCCATCCGTCACGAGTTCGGAGTTCTTGCGCCCGCCGACATAAATGATCGACCATATGCGGCCGATGATACCGAGCATGATCAGCAGAATCCCGATCTGCTCGAGAATGCCGAGGACCAGGCCTTCAGGGGGAAAGCCGGAACGCGCAAACAGCTGGAACGTGATAAACGCCGCTGTCAGAACCCAAAGTGCCCAAATTCGTCTCTTTTGTCGGAACGGGCGGCTGGAAGGTGTGGCCAGGGAGGTCATGTATGTCTTCGGCTCCATAACTATGCGGCGGACTGGAACCGAGCCAAGGATATCGATGGCTTTGCGTCGCAGTCTGTTGTCGGATGGGTCGTCCTGATTTGGTATTCCCCCGTCCCGAATCAACCTGATTTCGGTAGCAAGCAAATTCGACATAATAATATCGATATCGAGCTATGGATATATAGGCGCGCAGGAGTGAGGCCGCGATGCGCGGAGGGACTTGCCGGGCGACGGCCAACCCGGTTGGTCAGTCGCCATACCACATGCGGCGGAGAAGGCCGTCGCCACGGAAGAATTGATGGTAGAAGGCCGCGCCGGCGTGAAACGCCAGCAGTGCGAGCAGCAGCAGCGCGCCCAGGCCGTGCGCCCCTCGCGGCGGATAATCGGCAAAGGTCGGCAAGGCCGCCGCCGGTGCGCCGAAGATCGCCGGCCCCGCGCCGCTCAGGGCGATCATTCCGATACCGCTTGCGATCATGCCGAGAATGATCACATAGAAGGCGACATGGACGCCGCGTGCGATGCGTTCCTGCCATAGCGGCGAGCCCTGCACGGGAGACGGCTTGCGGTCGAAACGCCACCACCAGACGATGCGAAGCAGGGTCAGCAGCAGCACCGCGACCGCTATCGGGATGTGAAAGCGCAGGATTTCGGCTTTCACCAATGCATCCATGGCACTCGCCGCGCGGAAGCCGGAGCCGAGCAGCGCCAGGATCATGATGGCGCTCAGCCAGTGAATGGAAATCGCCACTGGACCGTAACGGTCGGCTCTACTCTTCCGCATCTCCATGCCCTTCCAGTTTCCCGCGCAAGGCCGCCATGACCCGGCGCATGGTTTCGATATCCTCGAGTTGAAGCCCTTCGGAGAGATCATTGGCCCAGGGCGCCTGCAGCCGCATGGCTGCGTCGAATATTTCCTGCCCCCTGGAGCTCAGAACGACCAATTGCGCCCGCCGGTGATGCGGGTTGGGTCGGAACGAGACGAGGCCTTCCTTCTCCAGATCGTTGACGATGCGCTGGACGTTCTGGCGATTGGCCCCCATGTCGCGGGCGAGCCAGGCGACGGGCTGCGGCCGCTGGGCCGCCAGAATGCTGCCGAGAACCTGCCAGCGGGCGCTGGTCAGGCCGAGGCCGGCAACCAGCCGGTCACCCGAGGCGAGGACCCGGTTGTTGAGCCTGAACAGGTCAAGGAAAAGCGCGGTGAGGGCGGTTGCCGCCGCAGTTCGTTCGATTTCGCTCATTTGTATCCATATAACCCAATTGACATTATGATGTCAAATGTCTATGTAGCGTGTTAACAAGTTGACACCATGAAACCATATTGGATGGAGCTTATAATGTCACATAGACGCCCTCTGGACCCGGCCTTCCCGATAGAACGCCAGATCGCCATTGATGCATCTCCCGTCGTGCTGGTGAATATTTTCACCCTCGACAAGGCGGATGAGGAGCTTTTCCTGAAAGCCTGGCAGGACGATGCGTCGTTCATGAAACGTCAGCCGGGTTTCATCTCGACCCAGCTTCATCGGGCGGTCGGGGAAAGCCCGACCTACATGAACTATGCCGTGTGGGACGCGATGGCCGATTTCAGGGCTGCATTCTCGCATCCCGAATTCCGGGCCAAGCTCTCGGACTATCCGTCCTCGGCGGTGGCCTCCCCGCATCTCTTTCAGAAGGTTGCCGTGCCGGGAATCTGCGTGGCTTGAGCAGGCGGGAGCGCTGCGCTGCGACGTCTGTTCGCTCGTCTTGCCGTCGCCCGGTGAACGGCCGGGCACCGTTTGTCCGACAATTCGTCCCCACTCTTGCCGCCACGCCTGTGGCCGCTATATTGCTGCGTTGCACCATGATTTTCGCCGGGCTATGGTGCGCGCAGGCGTCGATGGGTCAGTGCCTCGGCGCCGATTGAGACAATGAGCCCACGAGATCGAGGACATGTCGGTGAAAGTGGTCGTTGAAAATACTGTATGTCTGAATACCGGCGATGCCGCCATCCTGTTGGCCATCCGCCATATTCTGCAATCGGCATTCGGTGAGGGTCTGCAGTTTTCCGTCTTCGACACGCAGCCGAAGGTGGCCGAGAGGCTTTACCCCGCCAGTCACTATCCCGATCTTGTCTTTCGGCAATTGCTGTCGGACGTCGTCTTCAAATACCGGCACGATGGCAACACCGTCAAAAATGCATTGAAGCAGCTTTACAACCGGCAGGTCTTTCGCGCGCTTCGCCAGTTCAAACAGACCGGCGCCTCGAAGAGCCGCTTCCTGTCCGAGAGCGACCGGCAGAGCCTCGGTCTTTATCGCGACGCGGATATGGTGATCACCACCGGTGGGACCTATCTCGTCGAGACCTATGATCTCGAGCGGCGTATCAACCAGTTCAGGATCGATCAAATTTTCGGAAAGATGCCGGTCTTCTTCACCCAGTCTCTCGGGCCGTTCGCCAAAGCCGACAATCGGCGCAGCCTGAAGCCGATATTCGATCAAAGCCCCCTGATCCTGCTTCGCGACGCGCATTCGAGAGACAATCTCGTCGGCCTCGTCGACGATCTCGGCAAGTGCCATGTCGTCGCCGATGCGGTCTTCGCGCTGGCGGACACCGCGCGGATCAAGACGATCCTTGCGGACGGCAGACCGGCTTCCGGGCGTGTTGGCATTTCCGTGCGGCATTGGGGCTATGTCAAGGACGGCGAAGGCGGGATGGACCGCTATATCGACAGCATCCGCCGGATGGCGACGAAACTCGTGCGGACCTATGGCAAGCAGGTCGTCTTCATCTCGACCTGCCAGGGCGTGCCGGAATATGCCCATGACGATTCCAAGACCGCCAGGAAGATCGTCGAAAAGCTCGAGCCGGACGTCGCCGCTTCGGTCTCGGTCGATGCGGGGTTCCATTCGCCCGAACAGCTGATGGCCATCGTCAAGGACTTCGATTTCGTGGTCGCCACGCGCATGCATATGATGATCATGTCGCTGTGCGTCGGCACGCCAGTCTTGCCGATCGCCTATGAATTCAAGACCAAGGAACTGTCGAAGCGGATCGGTGTTGCCGATCTGCTGCTCGATATCGACAGCGTCACCGAAGAGACGGCAAGCCGCAATCTCGCGTCTTTCGTCGCGGATATCGATCGCTATCGCGATCTCAGCCTTCGTGCCGTGCTCGACGAACATGCCTCGGCCATGTCCGCCGTCGCACCGCTGCAGGCGCTTATGCGGACGGCGAGCCCGGCGCAGTCTTCCAAAGTGTCGCCGGAAGAGACGAAAAGACCTTTCGCGAGGACGGAAGCAGCATCGCAAGAATGAAGCCTATGCCGTAGTTCAGGACGAGTGAGGCGGCGATCGCGATGATGCCGGACGAAAGCTGTCCGGTCTGCTCGAGCCAGTGATAGCCGAGCCAGGCCAGGAGCGACGAAACCAGGAACAGCGCCTGCATCGACAGGAAATCCATGGCCGATACCGGGCCGACCCGCTGCAGCATCACCGCAAGCACCGGCACCCGGAGGACATAACCGCTGATCGCATAGGCGGCCGCGACGCCAATGGCACCCCATTTCAACCCGATGACGAAGGCGGCCACCGTCGTCAGGGATGAATAGATGCCCCAATGGAACATCGCCTTGGTCTCTCCCTGGCAGATGAAGATCCATCCGGTGGTGCTGCCGACCGGCTGGATCAGCCCGGCAATGCCAAGCCAGACGAAGATCGGGG
>JASGEG010000171.1:0-18055 GCA_047606605.1 Rhizobium sp. | reverse complement strand
GTCACGATACCATCCAGGTAGGGCAGCTCCGCCTGCCAGTAGTCGGGGTTCTTTCTGAGCTTCACATGGCTGCCGCGCTTCCATTCCTCGAACACGAAAGGACCGGTGCCGATGGGGCTCAGGCCGTTCTTGCTGGCGGCATAATCTTCGGTTGGATAGCTGTGGGCGGCCAGGATCGGGGTCTCGCCGCCGGTCAGCGCCCGCAGCAGGAAGGGCGTCGGCTTGGAGAGAACGACGATGGCGGTAAAGGGGTCCGGTGTCTCCACATCGGTCACGCGTGCGAAAGTGATACGACCGCGCGGCCCGACGCGCTTGAAGGCCAGCAGCGAAAAGCGGACATCCTCGGAGGTAAACTCCTTTCCGTCATGCCATTTCACGCCCCGGCGCAGGTTGAACGTGTAGCGCAATCCGTCATTCGATATGGACCAGGAGGTGGCGAGCACCGGCTGTGGGTTGAACTTGTCGTCGAACCGTACCAGGCCTTCGAGGATCTTGGTCGAAATGACCCGGGTGCGGGTGTTGGAATCCAGAAGCGGCACCAGGGTCGTCGGCTCTCCGACGGCAACCGCATTCAAGACCCCGCCCCGCTTCGGGGTCCTGGCCTCTTGGGCGAAGGCGGGTATCGCGGGCAGCAGGCCCGCGCCAAAAGCTGCACCGAGCAAGAGAGCATTTCGTCTGGACAGTTGCATTGTGGACCCTTCGTCACGGATGGACAGGTTGTTGAGGAAGATCAGGCCGTTTTCGACAAGACCGGTAAACAGCGTTGCGCCGGCCGGCAGGTTCAAAATTACAGGGCATCAAATCTATAGTCTATAAATTCAGTAGACTATTATGCCGTGCAAGACGAAAGAAGTTGCTCGGTTATCGAGCCGTCGGGGAAATTCGTTTTGCGGCTGAGATAGCCCACCTTGACCAGCTCGGCAGGGACGTCCGTCTGCAGGCAAGAATAATGACGACGACGCTCGCTCGGCCTCGAGGATCGGACTGAAGACCGAGACGATAGCGCCGGCGGAGGTTGGATTTAGATCGCCGGCGTCGGCTCACCGAGCGACAGCATCAGCCGGTTTGCCCAGTTGAAGAAGGCGGCGCCATGGATCACGTCTGCGATCTCCAGATCGTCCAGCCCTTCGTCGCGCAGCTTGCCGATCTCATCCGCCCCGAATTGCGACGGCGTTGCCGTCAATGCGGACGAAGCCGCGACGACCGCATTCCAACGGCTGCCAAGATCGGCCTGCAGCCCCTCGTCCAACAGACGCTGCACGTCATCTGTCCGCTTGGAATGGTGAGAGGCAAAGCGCGAATGGACCGACGCGCAGAAAATGCAGCCATTTGCGCGCGAGGCGGCCGTGGCGGCGAGTTCACGGTCGGCCCGGGGAAGCCCTTCCGAGATATTGTAGAAGATATCCTTGTCCGTCTTGGTGCGGGCCTGGAGAATGTCGGGGTCGCGCGCCAGCAACATGAAATAGGGCGATTTCGCGCGGGATGCGTCCACGAGGCCGGCCCAGTGGCGCTCGGTCAGATCCGCTTCGTCAAGCGGGCGCAGCCAGGGCGTCCAGCCGATTTCGGCCTGGGTAAAGGCGCTCGGCCGGTTGTCGATTGCGGGATGAATGACAGTTTCGGTCATGGAAGAGGTCCTTTTCATTCGACTGGGCTCATGCGACCTGCCCGACATTGGCGGCGTTTGCCGCCAGTGCCCTCAGGCCGGCAACAACCCTGATCTGAAACGCCAGAAACGCCACGAGCTGCGACAGGGTCACGATGCCGGTGGTCGTCCAGCCCGCATCCAACAGCCTCTGCAGCGCGTTCGCACTTGCCTCCCGCGGACGCAAGACCAGAAGATGGCTATGTTCGAGCGCCGCGCTGAGCTTCTCGTCAAGAAGCTTTCGGCTTTCGCCTGAGACCTCATAGACGAGGCCCGGCCGGTCCTCGCTGGAAAGCGGGCCAGCCGGATAATGGCCATAAGGTCCAAGAGCATCACCACGCTCCAACTCGGCGCGGATAACGGCAACGAGTGCGGAGCCATGCGCTTCATCCTGCAGCCTGGAAGAATAAAAGCTCCCGGCCTCGACCGCCTTGTGCAAGCCGGCAACGAAGGTGGCGACTGCGAAGCGTTCCGCCGGGGTTACGCTCCCCGAATGCTCGGGCTCAAAGAGCGCCTCATAGCTCCTCTGGGCATTGAGACGCGTCTCCGGCCTCTGCGCCCGAAGATGATCAAGATAGGAACCGCGCTCTATTCCAGCGAGGAAATCGATGATGTCTTTGGTCTGCGAGGTCATGGTTGAAGCCTTTTCTTCAGATACCGGTGTCAGGCCCGCGTTGCGAGGTGACGATCATTTTCGATGGAGCCTTGCGGTGCCCAGCCGAGCGCAGGGGCGACGTGAGCCGCCGTCAGTTCGAGCGAACGCAGAATATGGTCGTGCGGCGGATCGACGGAGTGCACCTGAAAGACCAGATCCGTGACCCGCGCCAGCGCGCTATCGGCCTGAAGCGATGCGATGACATCGTCGGGCGTGCCGACGTGCACATCGAAGGCCCTGATCAGATCGGCCGTGGTTTCGCCGGGAACCGCAAAGCCCGCCGCCTTGAAATGTTCGACGATGCGCCTCAGGCCGATATCGGCGAACTGCAGGGCCTCCTTTCGGCTGTCGGCGACAAAGAGGCTGCGCGACCCCAGAATCCGCGGTTGCCGCCCGGCCGGCAGGGCCTCGAGATAGGCGTCGATGATCGGATTCTGCAGCTCGGCGAGCCTGGCGTCCGGCGTTTCGGGCGGGCGTGGCTGCGTGCGCGACAGCATCAGCCCGTCGCCATCGCGGCCGGCTCGCAAACCGCCGCCGACGGAAAATGTCGCCTGCCACACGCGATCGCGCAGATGCGGCGCGGCGGGATAGAGGCGGTTGCCGCCTGTGAGCTCAAGGCCCGCCCATGCATCGCCCACCACGGCGAGATGCCTGCCGTAGACCTCCGTACGCTGGCTGCTGTCCAGACCGAAGGGAAGGAAGGCTTGCGGCGTGCCGCCCGTGCCGAAACCGACCTCGAGCCGGCCACCAAGCAAAGTGTCGAGAACGGCGGCATCCTCGGCGACGCGCACCGCATTCTCCATTGGCAGCGTAATGACGCCGGTTCCGAGACGGATGCGCGATGTCCGCGGGGCCAGGGAGGCAAGGAATACCAACGGTGCGGGCAGGCCGCCTTCATCGCCGTTGAAATGGTGCTGCGCCACCCAGGCGCTGTCGAACCCCTGTTTCTCGGCATGGATGATCTGCTCGGCCACCAGTTTGTAGCGTGTTCCCGCATCCGCCTGGTCGAGGACGCGGCTGAAAAAGCCCAGTCTTTTCGGTGATGTTGGCCTACTCATGGGATCATCCTGCGCTGATGGGGCCGCCTACCGGTCGCGGAAACGTCTTGCCGGGTACGGCGTCGATCAGTTCGCGCGTGTAGGAGCTTTGCGGATTGTTGAAGACCTCTTCGATCGTGCCGGTCTCGACCAGCCGGCCGCCATTCAGCACGGAGACCGTGTCTGCGATCTGCCGCACCACGGCGAGATCATGGGAGACGAAAAGATAGGTCAGCCCGAGTTCGCGCTGCAGCTCGTCGAGCAGGTCGAGGATCTGCGCCTGCACGGTCACATCGAGCGCGGAAACCGCCTCGTCCAGCACCAGGATCTGCCGGTCCAGCACCAATGCCCGGGCGATCGCGACCCGTTGGCGTTGCCCGCCCGACAGCGCATGCGGCCGCCGCTGCAGGATATCCGCCGGCAGCTTGACCTTGTCGAGGGTCGCCGCCACCTTTGCCAATCGCTCGCGTTTCGCAAATCGCTCGAAGTTCAACAGCGGCTCCTCCACGATCCTTTCGATCGTCTGGCGCGGATCGAGCGAGCCGTAGGGATTTTGGTAGACCAGCTGGATCTTCTTGCGAAACAGCCGAAGCGTTTCACCACGCAGCGTCGACAGGTCCAGCCCGTCGATCAGAACCTGTCCCGAGGTCGGGCGCTGGAAAGCGGACACGACCCGTATCGTCGTCGTCTTGCCCGAACCGGATTCGCCGACGATCGCATGGGTGCTGCCGCGGCGGACGCGAAACGACACGCCGTCCACAGCCCGGAAGCCGCCATTGCTATTGGCGCCGAAGTCCTGGACCAGCCCATCGACGACGATGATATCGTCTGCCGACGGCGCCGGGGTCGCGGCGTCGGCCAGCGAGCGCTTCGGCCGCGCATTCAACGATGGCGCGTCGGCAAGCAGGCGTCTTGTATAGTTGCTCTGCGGATTTCTCAAAATCTCGGCCGTGCGCCCCGCTTCCTGTATGCGGCCATGCTGCAGGACGATCAGCCGCTCGGACCGATCGGCTGCGATGCCGAGATCATGGGTCACCAGGAGGACCGCCGTGCCATATTCGCGCCGGAGGTCGTCGATCAGATCGAGAATATGCCTCTGAACCGTGACATCCAGGGCGCTGGTGGGTTCGTCGGCGATGATCAACGAAGGCTTCAGCGCGATGGCGATGGCGATCAGCACGCGCTGGCGCATGCCGCCGGAAAGCTCATGCGGAAATTGCCTTGCGCGCAATTGCGGCTGGCTGAGGCCGACGCGTTCCAGCAATTCGACCGCCTGTGCGCGCGCGGCAGCTCCCGACGCCCGTCCATGGACCGTCAGGATTTCCGCGACCTGATCGCCGATCGTCCTCACCGGATTGAGTGAATTTCCGGGATCTTGCGGCACCAGGCTGACGATGGAGCCGCGAATGCCATCCAGCCGCCTTTGCGGCCAGCCGGCAATGTCCTGGCCATTCAAGCGGATGGCGCCCTCTTGCAGCAGGCCGCCTTCCGGCAGAAGACCGATCAGCGCCTGTGCCGTCGAACTCTTGCCGGAACCGGACTCGCCGACAAGGGCGACCACTTCGCCGGCCCGGACCTGAAAATCGATATCGTGAACGACGGTACGCAGTCCGTTTCTGTCGCGATAGGCAACCCGCAGGCCCGCCACGTCGAGAATGGGTGCGCCCTTATCCGCAAAGGTCCCGATGACTGGAGTCATTTCCCGATACTCCCGATGGCCCGGCTGATGCGATTGATGGAAATGACGACAAGGACGACGACGAGACCGGGGGCGGCCGTCAGCCACCAGGCGGTTGCGATGTAATTGCGCCCCTCGGCAATCAGCAGGCCCCATTCGGGCGTCGGCGGCGGCGCGCCATAGCCGAGAAAGCCGAGCGTCGAGAGCTGCAGGATCGCCCAGCCGGCCTGGAGTGCGGCAAAGGCGATCACCGATGTCAGCGAATTGGGCAGGATGTGACGCCAGAGCACCTGGAAGAAGGTGCCGCCGCTGCCGAAAGCGGCTTCGACATATTCGCTTCGCCGGACCGTGACGACCTCGGAGCGCACCAAACGGGCAAACTTGGCAATCAGCGTGCAGCCGACGGCAATTGCCGCGTTGACCGTGCCGAAGCCGAGGAGAACGATGATGCTGAGCGACAGCAACAGATCGGGGATTGCGAGGAGGACATCCACCAGTCTCATGATCGCCGTCTCGAACCTCCCGCCCAGCGAGCCGGCAAGGAGGCCGAGCGTCGTGCCGATGAGAAGAGCGATGCCAACGGCGGCAAGCGCGCCCGACAGAGAATGCACGGCGCCATGGACGATACGGGCATAGAGGTCGCGCCCGAGCGAATCCGTGCCCAGCAGATGTGCCGCGCTCGGCGGCCGGAGATGCTGGCCCGGAAGACCTTGAATGGGATCGTAGACCGTGAAGATGCCGGGAAACAGCGCCCAGGACACGGCGAGCGCAAGCACGATACATGCGAGAACGAGACCCGGCTGGATGACCGGCCATCGCCGGCCAGATCCGATCTTGGCGCGAGGCTCGGTTCGCGGCGTCGCCGATTGCCCGCCCGCTTCCGGGTCGGAGGCTTCGAGGTCTGGATGACGTTGGGCCGTTTCGATGCTTACCATCATGCCGCTCCCAGTTTGGTCTTCAGACGGGGATCGAGCACGGGATAGAGAAGATCGATCGCAAGATTGATGACGACGAAGGCGCTGGCAGCAATGACGACGATCGCCTGCAGAACGGCGACATCCTGGCTGTCCACCGCCTGTTTCGTAAGGCCGCCGATCCCGTTGAGCCCGAAGACCGTTTCGGTGATGACGGCATTGGCGATCAGCTCCCCGAACAGCAATCCGGCAACGGTCAGGACCGGCAGCAGCGTGTTCTTGGCGACGTGGCGCCACAGAACCTTCGCATGCGATAACCCTTTGGCGCGGGCCACGGGCACAAAAGGTCTTGTCAGAACTTCGTCGATGTTCTTCAGCAATATCTGCGCGAGCGGAGCCGAGATCGGCACCGCGAGCGTCAAGATGGGCAGGAACAGGCCTTCCCAGGGACCCGGATTGATGACCGGCACAAGGCGAAGCCGGAAGGAGAAGATCTGGATGAGCATGATGCCGAGCCAGAAGGTCGGCACCGATATGAACAGCGACGGAACGGTCTGGATCAGGCCGCGCAGCCAGGCAAAACCGGAGAGATTGCAGGCGATCGCGATCAGAACGGCCAGGAGAGCCGCCACCGCAAAGCCCGATCCTGCCAGCAACAGGCTGGGCGGCAGATTGGTGGCGATCAAGGCGTTGACCGGCACGCCAGCCTGCAGGGAATAGCCGAAATCGCCGGTCAGGAAGTTCCAGACGGCGTGGACATATTGATGCAGGAACGATCCGTCGGCGCCGTAAGCGGCCCTGATGTCGGCAAGCTGCTCCGGGCTCAGCCCGTAGTCCGGATTCTGGAACTTGATCAGCACCGCATCGCCCGGCAGCGACTGCAGCAATATGAACGAAACGGTGAAAGCCGCCCACAACACGAACAGGGCCTGACCGGTTCTCGATAATATGTATCTTGCCATGCTGCTATCGCGCCTTCCCGGAAGGAAGGCCCGGCGCGAAGCCGGGCCTTCGCCTTTCGTCAATGTTCAGCAAGCCAGGTGCCGTAGAAGGACGGGCGCCCCACAGCCTCGAACGCAATGCCCTTCACATAGGGTGCGCCGGCAAAGACCTGCGGCTCCTCGAAGAAGGGAATGACATAGGCCTGATCCAGCAGATATTCCTGCGCCGCCTTGGCTGCCGCCAACCGCTTGCCGCTATCGGTTTCGGACGCGACGGTCTCGAGGATGCCGTTCAGCTTCGCGTCAAAGAAGGCCGCCTTGGCATTGAGGCCACCCTTCTGCAGCAGGGCATCCCGGTTCTTGGGATAGAACTGGCTCTTGATGACGTCGGGATCGGCACGACCGACTTCGGCGACGACCAGGGGCGTCTTTGCGGGATCGACAGTGTCGGTCACGACATTTCCCGAGGTGCCGGAAAGGACCTGCAGCTTGACGCCGATCTTGGCCCATTGCTGGGCGACGAGCTGCAAGACGGCTTTGTTCTGTGGCTGCGGCAGGGATTCATAAACGGCGAGCGACAGCGGCTTGCCGTCCTTCTGGCGAACGCCATCCGCCCCCTTCTTCCAGCCGGCTTCGTCCAGAAGCTTCTCGGCGGCGGTCGGGTCGTAGCTCAGCTTTGATGAGAGATCCGCATAACCGGCGGCAGCCGAGGAGATGATCGACTTCGCCTGCGGATAATTTTCCGAAAACAGCGTGTCGACGATTTCCTTGTTGTTGGTGGCGTGCAGGAGGGCCTGGCGCACCTTGATGTCGGCCACGAGCGGATTATCCGGCCGGAAGGCGACGCTGTCGTTCACGCCGCGTGTCGGTGCCGCATAGATCGCAAAACTCTGATCGGCGACCTGCTTTTCGTCGTAGGCCTGGAGCTGGCGAATGAAATCGGCCTGGCCAGACAGCAAGGCGCCGATGCGCACGCTGTCTTCGCCGGTGACGATGTATTTGATGCCGTCCAGATAGGCGCGGCCCTGATGCTCCAGCTTGCTCGGACCCCAATTGTAGTCCGTCCGCGCCTTCAGCGCGAGCTGCTTGCCGAGCGTCTCGCTCTCGACGACGAAGGGACCAGAACCGACGATTTTCGTTGCGTCGCCAAGCTGATCGAAGGGGAGCGCAAGGGTTTTCAGCGAGACGAGGCCGGAACCGATCACGGACGTTCCCTGCAGAAAGCCCGGGGACGGCTTCTTGAAATAGAACTTGACCGTGCTGGGATCGACAACCTCGCTGTGGTCATAGTTGTTGATGACCTCCGAGACCGGCTGTTTCAGCTCCTTGTTGCCGAGACCGAACGTATCGTAATTCCTTGCGACGGCATTGGCATCGAGCGGCGATCCGTCGGAAAAGGTCACGCCCTTGCGGATCTTGAACGTATATTCGGTCGCCGCGTCGTTGACGGTCCAGGACTCTGCGATCCACGGCTCGACCTGAAGCGTCTTGGGGTTCTGATAGGTCAGCTTGTCGGTGATCTGGTTGAGGATACCGCCATTCGGATAGAAACCGCCGGCAGGCGGGTAAAGGTTCGTATGCGCCTGCTGCTCGAGATAGATCAGCGTGCCGCCTTTGACCGGCTGATCCTCGGCAAATACCACCGGTGCCGCCAGCAGCCATGCCGTCAATAGAGTTGCCGCATTGAGTTTGGCTTTGATGCCCATTGTGTATGCCCCTGTAGGAAAATATGCATCAACCTACGCCGGACATCTTCTTATCTATAGAATTAATATTCTAATTTGCGCAAAGCATTAGGAACGAACACGTTGCGATTCCCGACCAGCCTGACGGCAGCGACGGGCCTCGGTGACACCGTCCCGGTGGTTCACCCATCTTTTGTCCGGGAGAAGCCCGCATCTCATACTAGAATTCTTTTCCGCTGCCACACGACTATTTGGCATCGGCAGCAATGGTCGGCCGCATCTGCGGCACTTATAATCCATTAAATTAATAGACTAATCGCTCTAAACGCTGATCTTGCGCCAGCTTCATATTGGGAGAGACATTTATGGCTGCCACAGCCCAACCACTCATCCTCGATCATGCCGTCATTGGTGTCCTTGACGGATTGGATGCGGCTGCCGCTGTCTACCGCAAACTCGGCTTCACATTGACGCCGCGAGGCTATCATACCCTGGGCTCCATCAATCATCTTGCCATATTCGGCGAGAACTATCTGGAACTGCTGGGATTTCCTCAGGAGAACGACAGGAAGCGCGCCGACCTCTGGTCCTACCCGGTCGGCTTGAATGGCTTGGCCTTTCGCACCACCGATGCCGCCGCCCTGCAAAGCGAATTGGGCAAGGCCGGCAAATCCGTGACGGAATGGCGTGATTTTTCGCGCCCCGTTGACGTAGGGGGCACGGAAAAGTCGGCCAGCTTCCGCACCTTCCAGCTCGGCAAGGAGGCGATTTCCAACGGTCGCTTCTTCTTTTGCCAGCACAATACGCCGGAACTGGTGTGGCAACCGGCCGATCAGCACCATCCCAACGGTGTTCTCGATATTGTCGACGTATTTATCGTCAGCCGGGCACCGCAAGCGATTACCGAATTGCTCGGAGGATTTCCGAATACCGCAGCCCCTCGCGTCAACGACGAGGGCATTGCGGTCCAAGCCGGCATCGTCACGATCCACATCATCTCCGAAGACAGGGCCGCGGCCCGCTTCGGCAAGGCCATTCCGCAGCATTTCGAGGGTCGCGAACGCAAGGTGGCGCTCGGCCTGAAAGTGAGATCGTTGAAGACGGCGGCGGACGTTCTGGCCGCCGGCGGCCAGTCGGCCCTGCCCTTCGAGGGCGGCCTGCTTGTCGATGCAAAAGCGGCAAATGGCGTCGCGCTCTGGTTCAGGGAATAAGGAGCAGTCCCGTTTCATCCTGAAAAGGCAACGACCGGCCCGCATCCGGGCCGGCCGGAACAAGATCGGGCGCCTCTTACACCGCCTCCAGAATGCGCCGCTGCAGGTCGACGGCTCTGGGGTCGGCAAGCTCGCGGCGCGGACGATCCAGATCGATGTCTATATCGAGGGCAATCGAGCCTTGGTGGAGGACGACGACGCGGTCGGCAAGCGCAACCGCCTCGGCGACATCATGGGTGATCAGCACGGTGGTAAAGCCGCGATCCGCCCAGATGCTCTCGAGCAGGCGATGCATGTCGATGCGGGTCAGCGCATCGAGCGCTCCGAAGGGTTCGTCAAGCAGGAGGATTTGCGGGCGGCTGACCAAGGCGCGCGCAAGCGCCACGCGCTGACGCTGGCCGCCCGACAATACGCTCGGCCAATCCTCCTCACGCTCCTGCAGGCCGACGTCGGCAAGGACGGCTCGCGCCGTCTCCCGCCAGTTCGGCCCACGGGCGATGCCGACATTCTCGATGACGCGCTGCCAGGGAACGAGACGGGCCTCCTGGAAAAGCAGGCGTACTTCCGGATGAAGCCGATCGACCGTCTTTCCGCCGATCGCGACATGACCGCCGCTCGGCGCATCGAGCCCCGCTATCAACCGCATCAACGTCGACTTGCCGCCGCCGGACCGGCCGACGACGGCCAGAAACTGGCCGGCCGGGACGTCGAGCTCGAAGTTGCTCAGCACATCGAGCTTGCCGAAGGATTTTCTGACATGGGTCAGCGAGATCGGCAGACCACCGCCCACCACCTCATCCGCAACGACCGCTGCTGATATCTCGGCCGCGCTCATCGCTTCGCACCTTCGCCCGCCTGATAGGCTGAATGCCAGACGAGCACACGGCGCTCTATCAGCCGGGTGGCGATATCGGCAAGCTTGCCGAGCAGGGCATAGACGATGATACCCAGCAACACGATATCGGTCTGGAAGAATTCCCGTGCATTCATCGTCATGAAGCCGATGCCGCTGGTGGCGGAGATCGTTTCGGCGACGATCAGGGTCAGCCACATGAAACCGAGCGCATAGCGCAGGCCGACGAGGATCGATGGCAGCGCGCCCGGCAGGATGATGCGCTGGATCAGCGCCTTGCGATCGAGGCCATAGACGGAGGCCATCTCGACCAGCTGGGGATCGATGGTGCGAACACCATGGAAGGTGTTGATATAGATCGGGAAGAAGACGCCGATCGCGACGAGAAATATCTTCGCGCCCTCGTCTATGCCGAACCAGAGGATGACGAGCGGGATGAGCGCAAGGTGCGGAATGTTGCGCAGCATCTGCAAGGTGCTGTCGAGAAAGGTTTCGGCCGGTTTCCAGAGGCCGTTCAGCACGCCGGCGACGAAACCCAATCCGCCGCCGATCACCAGCCCGATCAAGGCGCGCTGCGTCGAGGCAAGCGTGTGATAGAAGAGCGAGCCGTCAAGCAGCAACCGCCAGAAGGTGGCGGCAATCTTCGTCGGTGCCGGCATCAGGCGGGCATTGACCAGGCCCGTACGTGCCGCGATCTCCCAGGCGATCAGCAGCACGATCGGAAGCGCCCAGGGCGCAAATGCGCGCCCGAGTTCCCGGACATTGATCCTGCGGCGTTCGCCGGCCGAATAGCCGGCCACCGACGTCTCCACCATCAGGCACCGCCCTTGCGCACGACGTCCGCGATGGAAATCTTGCTCGGGATGAGGCCAAGCTCGAAGAAGGTATCGGCGATTGCCTGCTGCTGCGTCACCACCGCCGCGTCCAGCGCCTTGACGCCGTAGGACTGGCGCTTCAGCGCGATGGCGAGCACATCCTCCGGAATGCCGACGGAGGGCGCAAGCTCTGCGGCGGCGGCCGAGGTATTCGTCTTTGCCCATTCGTCGATTTCACCGACCGCCTCAAGGACGATATCGACGGCCTGCGGATGATCGGCGACGAAACTCTTGGTGCTGAGATAGAACTGGTGGTTCGGCACGATGCCTTCGCCATTGCGCAGTTCGCGCGCTTCGATCGCCACCTCGGCGGCCGCCTGGAAGGGGTCCCATATTACCCATGCGTCCACCGCACCGCGCTCGAAGGCGGCGCGCGCATCGGCCGGCGGCAGAAAGGACGTCTTGATGTCGCTGTATTTGAGACCCGCCTCCTCGAGCGCCTTGACGAGAAGGAAATGCACGTTCGAGCCCTTGTTGAGGACAACCGTCTTGCCCTTGAGCTCGGCAACCGATTTGATCGGACTATCCTTGGGCACGAGAATGGCTTCGCCCAGCGGCGCCGGCGGCTCGTGGGCCACATAGACGAGAGGCGCACCGGCGGCCTGGGCGAAGATCGGCGGTGTTTCCCCGGTGGTGCCGAAGTCGATGGCGCCGACATTCAGCGCCTCGAGAAGCTGCGGGCCGGCCGGAAATTCCTTCCAGCTCACCGTGTAGCCGATCTTGCCGAGCTTCTGCTCCAGCAGGCCCTTTCCCTTCAGCAGGACGAGCGTGCCGTATTTCTGATAACCGATCCGAACCACCTTCTCTTCCGCCATGGCCGGAGCGGTCTTCAGAAGGGGTAGCGTCAAGGCCCCTGCCATCAGGGCCGAAAACTTGCGTCTTGAAAACTCCATGTGCATCCCTCGCAGGCAGAGAAACTGATCCTATGAGCATATATTTTATGGAGTTTGTGGGCTATTCGAGGCCCGCCATTCCAACCTTTGCCACCTGCGTAGTTTTTTATGCTAAGTTGGCGCTGATATATGCACGAGAGCGGTGAGGTGAGATCGCTCGCCTCCTCAAGCCTTTCGTCGGGAGCGCCGGCCACAGCGACGACACCGTCCTCGCCGAAACAATCAGCGGTCTCCGCAAGGCCGACGTCGTCCATCGGCGCGGGTCGTCGCGAAGCTTCGAAATCGTGGATTCGCTACCCTGGAATGGGTTGGCTGATCCCGCCGTCTTGCGAGTGTTGCGCCGCGATGCCGGCGACAACGTCTGCGACGATTTCCTGTAATTCCGCTGGTGTCGCGCCGTCCCGCGCCTGGATCGAAATGCCCTGCATGACGGCAGCCAGATGCCGGGCCAGGCGCTGCACGCGCTCCATGTCGTCAAAGGGCCGGAGCGCATGCGCAATGGTCTCGCGTATGACGTCGCGGCGAGCGGCAAGATCGCGGGCGAGCGCGGCATGTTCGGGATGGCAGGCGATCATGCCGCTGGAGATCATGCAGCCGCGCTCGCGGCCGGGGTGAGTGACAGCAGCGACGGCCGCTTCCAGCAACAGCCGCACGGCCTCAGCGAGCGTTGTCGCAGAGCCGATGGCGGCCAGGCCGAGGAAGCCGATGCTCTCGTAGCGACCAAGCGCCTCCTGATAGAGCCCCGCCTTGCTGCCGAATGCGGCGTAGAGGCTCGGCGGCGCTATGCCGATCGCCTTGGTCAGATCGCCGACCGACACGCCTTCATAACCATGCCGCCAAAACAGCCGCATCGCCGTTTCGACAGCCCTGTCCCGATCAAAGCTCCACGGCCGGCCGCCGCGAGATTTCGTATTCTGTTCCATACCGTTCACTAAACAACATCTTGACAGACGTCGTCAAGTAAGTTTGATAGTGATCACTAAACAATATCGCCTCTGACATGCAGCGCCAACGCCCTAAACTTTTGATCGCCGCGACGGACGACACGGCCCGCATATGAGAACCATCGGATGCGGTCACGCCAACGCTCGCCCGGTGCCGTGCAAACAGCGAAATGACGAGCCGGAACCGAACGAGAGACCCGACGAGGAGAGAACCATGACCCAAGCCATTTCCCACTTCGGCAACACAGCGACTGCGACGCCATCGCCGTTCTCTGCCGCGGCATGGGACCTGCCCCGACACTCCGCCACCGTCGGCGAGATCATCGAGGCGCTTGATCCGCTATTGGAGGCCGTCCGGCTCCAGCTTGGTGGCGGCGCCGAACGGGATGGGCTGCTCGATCAGCTCAGGGGTACACTCAGCCTCACCGCACGAGAATCGAGCCTTCCGCTGGCGCATGTCCCGACGGATGACGGTTTGCGCCACGAACTGACCATTCAGGCCGGCGCGATCAGCGACTACATTATCGGCAAAACGCGGCAGGTGAACGAGAGCGGCGTCTCCCTGCGGCGGCACGGCGCGGATGCGTTGCAAAGCTTTGCGCTGCGAAGCCACTGCGATGGCCATCTCTGGCGTCCCGACGTCACCGCGCAGCTCACCGGCCCTTATGGCGGGCCTAATGTCATGCAGATCTTCAACGAATGGCTGCACCAGATCGTGCTGTTGCGCGACAGTCTGATCCCCTTCACCAATTGGGAGACGCTGCCGATCCCGCTCGATCGACTGGCAGGTGCGCGTGGCCTGCGGGCATTGGAAGAGGCGCGCGGCCGCTTTGTCGGCGACCTCGTGACCAAACAGGTGCAGCACGGCACCATCCTGCGGATGGCTGAGGCTGTGTTTGGCCTGCCCTCCGGCGAGGCAAGCTATGGCTTCTTCACGGGTGAGATCGTCATCTTGCCCTGCGTCGTGGGAGACGATATCGGGACCGCGCCCAAGGCATTGCTCAGCTGGCGGCAAGACGGCATCTCCGGCCTGGAGCGTGCGGGACCGACGCGGTTTCCCTACGCCCAATCGGACTATTTCGCCCAGACGAGGAGCCGCATCGGCGCTGTATCGGCTGCACCTGACCGGGAAGCCGCTCATGCGAGGCTGGAGGCGCGATCGATCGGCAAAGGCGAGGCGCTCATCGACATCGTCGTGACATTGGGTGAGGAGTTTCGGATCGATCTCGGGCAGGCCCTGCGCGGCCACCGCTTCGCCTATCGCCCGGCGGTGGAAACCTACGCCGTTCGCTTCGCCGAGCCCAATGACGAGGTGCCGGTCACGCACCCGCTCGCGGAACTGTTGTCCCTTCCCGCGATTGCGACGGCCGACAGCGGAATCCATATTATCCATCTCCCGGACGATCCGCTTGCCAGCCTGGCCATCCTGGGCAAGATCTATCCGGAAAATACCATCATAAGGGGTGAGGCATCCTGGGACGACGTGGGACGATCAGGCAAGAAATACGGTGCCCGCTTCGTGCTTGAACGCCGGGACCCGCTCGCCTCCCAATGACGCCCCGGCATGCCGGTGACGCGGCTTCTTACGCCACGGCTGATCGTCATTGCCGGTCCTGAACTCTTGCGAGGCATCCCCCCGGCCGATTGTCTTGTCCGACCACGTTTGCAAGATCGTGATCGCCTGGATTGGCCAAGACGGTTTCGCGCCTACAATGCGCAGACTGCGCGGCTCAGAGAAAGCGCGAGCAAGGCGCGATCCGTCCAAGCGACCGGCACATGATGGCCGGTCGCTTGGACGGATGGGATCGCGTTTCAGCGCGTCTCGAGTATCCGCAAGAGCCGGCCTCTATAGGTATCGAGAATGACGGCGAGGACGATGACAGCGCCGATGACGATTGGCTTGATATTATCGTCGGCGCCCAGAAGCTGCAGCCCGGTGGACAGGACCTGCAGGATGCAGGCGCCGACCAGCGTTCCGATGATCGAGCCCTTGCCGCCCGAGAGGCTGGTGCCGCCGATGATGACGGCGGCGATGGCATTCAGCTCATAGCCGATACCTGCGACCGGACTGCCGACATTGAGGCGCAGCAGATAGACCATCGCGGCAATGCCCGCCGTCAGTCCGGAAATCGTAAACACGGCGATCTTGTATCTCTTCGGCGTATGTCCCGACAGCCGCACGGCCTCCTCGTTGGTGCCGATCGCAAAGACGAAACGGCCGAAAACCGTATAGCGCAGGATGAACCAGCCGATGAGGACGACGATGATGGCGATCAGGAAGATCGAGGGGAAAATGCCCCAGAAGATCAGATTGCCGAAATCGACGAAGGGCTGCGGCAGGCCGGTGATGGTGGAGTTGTCACTGACGACCCGCGCCAGGCCGCTTGCGACGTTCAGCATGCCGAGCGTGACGATGAAGGAGGGAAGCTTCCATTTCTCGCATACCCAGCCGTTGACCGCGCCGAGGATGGCGCCGGTTCCCATCGAGGCCAGCGATGCCAGAACGATCGCCTGCCACGGCGAGAACCGGGGATCGATCATGATCGTCGCGCCGATGACCGTGCAAAGCGCCAGCAGCGAACCGACGGATAGATCGATGCCGCCGACCAGGATGACGAAGGTCATGCCGGCCGCCAGCACGGTATTGATGGAGATCTGGACGAAGATCTTGAGGAAGTTTTCCGGGGTCGCGAAATAGGGCGCCGTCGCCGAGAAAAACGCCAGGATCAGAATAAGGGCGATCGTGACGCCCGCTTCCTTCATCGAGATGCGGATGAGGCTGTCCCAAAAACGGCTCTCTTTCGCATCGGTCTTGCTTTCAACGTTCCCGGACACGACTGTACTCCTTGTAAGCGAGTGAGAGAATCCTGCTCTCTTCAAACTCTTTCCGCGCTATTTCTCCGGCTATCTTGCCGTCGGACAGGACGATGATGCGGTGGCAGATGCCCATCAGTTCCGGCAGGTCGGACGACACCACCAGAATGCCCTTGCCCTCGGCGGCGAGCTTCCACAGAAGCTCGTAGATCTCGACTTTCGCGCCCACATCGATCCCGCGGGTCGGCTCATCGAAGATCAGCACATTCGGACCGCGAAACAACCATTTGGCGATGACCACCTTCTGCTGGTTGCCGCCGGAAAAGGTCCTGACCGCCTGGCGGATCGAAGGGGTCTTGATGCGAAGCTCGCGCACGAGACGCTGCGCATGCCCGTCCTCCACTTTTCGCAGGATCAGGCCCTTGCGGGAAATCTTGCCAGGGTCGGTGATCGTGGTGTTCTGCGCGCAGCTCATGTCGAGCATCAGGCCCTGCGTCTTGCGATCCTCGGTCGCCAGGCACAGGCCGGCGGCGACCGCATCCTTGGGCGAATTGATCTCGACCGCCTTGCCGTTGATGCGGATCTCGCCGGCAGCCTTGACGTCGGCTCCGAAGATCGCACGAACGGCTTCCGTCCGCCCGCTGCCGACAAGGCCGGCGACGCCGACGATCTCGCCCCTGCCGACCGAGAAGGACAGTTCCGGGCTGCTGCGCGTCACTTTCAGACCGGACACGCCGAGCGCCTCGCCGAACACCGCGCTGTCCTTGCGGAACACGCCATGATCGGCGATCGCCCGCCCGACCATGAGCTCGACGATCTTCGGAATCCCCAGTCCCGCAAGCGGACGCGTGATCACATGCTGGCCGTCGCGCAGGACGGTGACGTCGTCGCCGACCTCGAAGATTTCCTCGAGCCTGTGGGAGATATAGAGCGTGGTGACGCCGCGGCTCCTCAGCCGCTTGAGGATCGCAAACAGGCGGTCGACCTCCTTGGAGGTCAGGGTGGCTGTCGGCTCGTCGAGAACCAGCAGCTTGCTTTCGTAGCAAAGCGCCTTGGCGATCTCGAGGAGCTGGAGCTGCGCGACGCTCAGGCGGCTCGCCAGGGTAGTCGGCGCCACATCGAGGCCGACATCGGCCAGAAGCTCGGCCGCCCTGCGGTTCATTTCCGTATAGTTCACAAGGCCGTATCGGCGCGGAAGATGCTCAAAGAGCAGGTTTTCGGCGACCGTGAGATTGGAAAGCGGATGCAATTCCTGATGGATGACACGGATACCCGCCTTGAAGGCCTCCAGCGGGGAGGCCGGATCATAGCGTTTGCCGTCAAACAGAATCTGACCGTCATCCGGCCTGAACACGCCACCGAGCAGATTGATCAGCGTGGATTTTCCAGCGCCGTTCTCGCCGAGAAGAACATGGCCCTTGCCGCGGCCGATGTCGATCGAGACATCCTTCAGCGCCACGACGCCGGGGAAGCGCTTGCCGATTCCCTGCAGCTTCAGGATGAAGTCATCTGATGTGTCTGACACGTCCACCTCATGCGCCTGTTATTTCGAATTGGAGATGGCGATCCCGGCGCTCATCATATGGCGGCCAAGCGCCGATGCGCCCCGCTCGGAGCTTCAGCAAGGAGATCGGCCGGGAACTGGAATGCGCCGACCGATGGCCGGCGCATTCTTCGGCCGTGCAGCCGATAATCCCGACTATTTGAGGTCCTGGGCAGTGACGAGCTTGACGTCCGTCTTGACCCAGCCGGTGAACTTTTCGCCGGCAAGTTCGCGAAGACCGTATTTGATGCCCATGACCGCCATCTCGGCGCCATACTGCTCGACGGTGGCGAGCATCTTGCCGTCCTTGATCAGCGGCTTGACCGGCGGGATGTTGTCGAAACCGACGACCTTGATCTTGCCGCTCTGG
>JASGEG010000170.1:0-3636 GCA_047606605.1 Rhizobium sp. | reverse complement strand
CATTTGAAAATAAAAATGCAACTGTAATGCTAGCCATCTCGGCTTCAAGATGGCTTTGAAATGACCGCTTTTCCCGCTGGAATCACTGGACAAGGCGGCACAGTGGCGGCATAAGCAAACTATCGAATTCTGGTATCGCTCGCCCTCCGGCGAGTATCGAGGAAAGCACATGTGGAATTTCATCCTGCAAACCTTCACCTGGTGGAATGGTCAGACAATGGGGACGCGCTTCGCGACCTGGCGTTTCGGCAAGCGTGTCGGTGAGGATGAGTTCGGCAATGTCTATTATGAGGGCGGCACGTCCTCCTATGGCCTGCCCAAGCGCTGGGTGATCTACAAGGGTTACGCCGAAGCCTCCGCTATCCCGCCGGGCTGGCACGGCTGGATGCATCACCGCACCGATGTTCCGCCGACGAAGGAAAACTACGTCGCCAAGGAATGGCAGATTTCGCACCGCGCCAACCCCACAGGTTCGCCGCAGGCCTATCGCCCGCCGGGTTCGCTCGCCGTTGCCGGCGAACGTCCGCGTGTCACCGGCGATTACGACGCCTGGACGCCGGGCAACTGAGTATCGGCAGCCGGCTCGTCCTTTGGCCACAATTGGCCTATAGGCGCAGAACAAGCCGGCGCGTGCTCGGCGGTTGGACCGAGACCAAGCGGAGATTGGCGGACATGACGTTTTTCACGCGGAGCGCTTCTTTGCGTGCGATATCTGCGGCAATGCTTGCCTTGGGTGCAGGCGTTTTCCTGTCGCCCTCCGCCGAAGCCGCGCGCATCTCCAATCCGGTCGCTGTCTTCTCCGGCCTCGACAAGATCACCGGCCGCATCACCACGTTCGATGTCTATCTCAACGAGACCGTTCAGTTCGGCGCATTGCAGGTGACGCCGAAGGCTTGCTATTCGCGAGACGATACCGAACAGCAGAAGGTCGACGGCTTTGTCGAAGTGGACGAGATTACCCTCGATCGCCGCATCCGCCGCATCTTTACCGGCTGGATGTTTGCCGACAGCCCGGGTCTCAACGCCGTCGAGCATCCGATCTATGACGTGTGGCTGAAAGAGTGCAAGCAGAAGTCGGACATCCCGCCGCCGGATAGCGCCGGTGCCAAGTAAGCGCTTCCCTTCGAAAATTGACGATACCGTGAGATCGCCCGCGGAAGTTACCGTCCGCGGGCTATGTCGTCAGTCATTGTCTTGCGGTGAAGTTGCTGCCATGTTCACCAGATGCCCGTCGGCCTGGCCGGCGAGATTAAGGACGATGCGCATGCCGTCCCTGACCCTGCGCTTCAAGATGCCGGCACGATCGGGGTGAACCTGCAGCTTCGCCTCGTCATGCAGAGCGTGAAGTCGCGATCGTGAAATGCCCAGTTCCGAGGCGAGCAGACGGTCGAGGCGCGTACTGACGGGGAACGTAACCGCCAGTTCGATGTCCAATGTTCCGCAGCCATCCGACCGCTCCAGCACTTGCTTTCCGATATTGAGATCGGTGAATTCGTCGACGCGCTGAGCCTTGCGCCTCAATGCGTCGAGATCGAATTCCTGCGCTCGTATCCATCCGATGTCATTGGTTTGCAGCGCTTCAAGAACGGCCGGGGCAAGGCTTCGAACAGTCTGGCGCTCGAAAAGCGTCCGGTTCCACGTCTTGTCGCAGGCCGAGCACTTATAGATGAGCCAGGCGTCGAGCTTCCTGCCATTGGCATTGAGCCGGATCTTGCCGCTGGATGAAAAGGGCTTGAAGCCTCCGCAGCCGCTACAGGCGATCCATGGCTGCGGAGCGATGCGGGGGGTGACGGTCCATCGGACCCGAAGAAAGGTGCACATACGGTCTTGGTCTTCCATTTTGGAAGTTCACCAAGCTGGCGGCAGGACAAGCCCTTACGGGCGCGGTGTGGCGATGTTTCGGATGATTTTGAAGAGCTGAGACAGCAGTGGCTGCGCGGGCGCATGTCAACAATGCCAAACCGGTCTCAGGCCACCACCCGATGAACATAATCACATGCCGGGCGGCGCTGGGCTGCCCTGGCATACAGGGCGAAATTGGACGAGACCGGTATTTACGACGGCAAAGTGAAACCTCGATGCGCCAACACTCTTCGCATCGAGCGATAGCAGATAACAACTACGATTTGAAGCTGCGAAAACTTCAAGCGATACTTGTTTCAGGCATCCGTTCTGTCGTTGCGGCGAAACAGGCCGAAAAGCTTGCGGCCGGCGGCGACCACGCCGGCAACGACGACGATCAATCCCTTCTTCAGCGCCAGAAGAGCGACCCCGAAGCTTTTGAAGAAGCCGAGGACGACGGCGAGGATGCCCAGCTTGGCTGCGATCTTCACGCCGGCACCGGCCGCGATCATCCCGGCCATGCTGTAGGCGGCAATCTTGTCGCCATTGACGAAGTCGGCATAGCGCTTGCCGCTGTCATATTGCACGGTGTTGATGACGCTCGGGATCGCGGTGTTGATCTCCTGTAATTGATCGAGACCGGCGACGAAATCGAGCTCCGTCACGCCTTCGCGTCCGAGAACCCGGACAGAATAGTTCAGCGTGTGCTGTGCATTGGCATCCTTGCCGAAAATGAGGTCGCGGGCCCAGTGCAAGGCATGGGTCGTCTTGTCGTAATGTGGCGGTTCGGCCCAGCCGACCAGGGTAATCGGGTCATAGCCCTGCTGCTCGCGTTCCGGATTGGCCTCTTTGATCGCGTCCTGGATCTGCTTCAGCAGCGCATTGTAATCCGTCGAGCCGGCATCGTCGTCGGAGACGTAGCCGCTGCCGTCATAGTCGATCACCGAGCCCCAGGAGCGCGGATCGGTCGGCGGATATTTCGCGGGAAAGATCATGCCGAGCGTGCTACCGGCCGCACTCTCCGGGTTGCCCCAGAGCTGAACCAGCACCTTTTTCGTATCCTGCGGATCGAGATAATAGAACTGATCCGAAACATTCAGCGTGGCATTGGCCGCGGTGAGCTTGACGGCGCCCTGTTGGAAATCGAGCGTCTTCAATATGGCGCCTTCGGCTCCTTCCGGCGGTTCGGCGCCAAACATGTCACGAAAGGATTTGGCGTCGGCCTGCGTTGCGGCGGCAAGCGCGGCGAGAAAGGCAATGGCAAGATGATTCTTCAAGATACTACCCTCGGCTGTTGCGCCGAATTTAGCGGATTCCTGATTGAAATCAAATCGACCGGGAGGGGTTTTCAACCGTCCGAGAAGCTGAGATTGGGCGATTCCATCGCCTTTTCCAGCATTCTGGCATAGTCGTCCTTCGGCACGTCGACAGCGCCGAATGTTTTCAGATGCTCGGTGGTGAATTGCGTGTCGAGAAGTGTGAAACCGCGTTGTTTCAAGCGTTCGACCAGATAGACGAGGCAGATCTTGGAGGCATCCGTGCGGCGCGAAAACATGCTCTCGCCGAAGAAGGCCGAACCGAGCGACACGCCGTAGAGCCCGCCGACCAGCCTGTCGCTGTCCCATGCCTCCACCGAATGGGCGTGGCCGATATGGTGCAGGGTCGAATAGAGCGACCGGATCGTCTTGTTGATCCAGGTGCTCGGCCGGCCGCTGGTCTGTTCGGCGCAGGCGGCGATGACGGCATCGAAGTTGCTGTTGAACCTGATGTCGAACGGTTTCTGGCGGATGGTCT
>JASGEG010000169.1:0-9182 GCA_047606605.1 Rhizobium sp. | reverse complement strand
CTGGTTTCCGGCATGGCGCCGGGGCTTTCCGGCGGCCGGTTGCAATCATAGATCAGGCGGGAGAATCGCTGATACACCAGCGTCGCATCGAGGCTGGCGGAGATTTTGCAGGCAACGGCAAGCGCGCCGGGGTCCCAGGCGATGTGGCTGGAAAGCGCCTCCTGCGACAGGCCGAGATCGCCGAAACGCTCCGGCAGTTTGCGGGACGCGTGTTCGCAGACGATGAATATCGGGCTCTTGCCGTCCGGCCGTTCGACCGCGACGCATTCGCCATCCGCTTCCGTCAAGATGCCTTGCTGAGCAAGCATTGAAGGCGCCCCATCGCTCTTGATAAAATTCTTATAAGAAAAGAATTCTTCAGGTTTTGGTGACTGTCAACCGCAAACTGAAATTATTTCTTCATTTGTGACATTGACTCGAAATGTGACAGCGTTGTTATATCGTCCCAGGAGACTGGCATAAGACCGTCCCGGGGAGCAAAAACAGATTGAGCAATGCGTCGAAGACAGTTTCGGACGTCATTCATGCCCAATTCGACGCGTTGACGCGCGCCGAAAAGCAGCTCGCAAAGAGCCTGCTCGACAACTATCCTGTGTCGGGGTTGGGCAGTATCACGACGGTCGCCGAAAATGCGCGCGTGTCCACGCCGACGGTCGCGCGCATGGTGCAGAAGCTCGGCTTCAAGGGCTATCCCGACTTCCAGTCCCGGCTCCATCAGGAAGTCGAGGCGACCATATCCAATCCGCTGACCAAGCACGACCGCTGGGCGTCCAACGCTCCCGGCACGCATATCCTCAACCGCTTCGCCGATACCATCATGGGCAATCTTCGCCAGACGCTGGCGGATATCGACGCCGCGACCTTCGACAACGTCGCCGCGCTGCTGTCGGAACGCAAACGCGGGCTTTATTTCGTCGGTGGGCGCATCACCGGCGCACTGGCGGAATATTTCTTCACCCATATGCAGGTCATCCGCCCGAACACCACCCTGCTCTCCTCGAATTCCAGCGCCTGGCCGCAATATGTGCTGAACATGAATCCCGGCGACCTGCTGGTGATCTTCGACATCCGCCGTTACGAGCAGGAAATGGTCAATCTGGCCGCCGCGGCACGCCGGCGCGGGGCGGAAATCATCGTGTTCACCGACCAATGGGCAACACCGGCTGCCAAACACGCGAAATACACGTTCCGCGTGCAAATCGAGGCGCCGTCCGCCTGGGATTCCTCCGTCGTCACCCTGTTCATTGTCGAAGCGCTGATCGAAGCGGTGCAAAGCTCGACCTGGGACGAGACGAGCGAACGCATGAAGACCCTGGAGGGCCTTTTCGAACAAACGAGGCTGTTCCGCAAACTAAGCTAAAAAGAAGGGAAAGTATAAAATAATGGCCTTCGGGCCGGCTGGCAAAACAGTAGCTGTCATGGTTCCCGAATAAAAGTAAATCCTTGGAGTTTTCGGGAAACACAACGCCTTCACGCCGTCACACAACATTCATGCAACGTCATTAATGGCAACGCCAGACACTGAAAACCCAAAAGGAGGAATAACAGTGATCTCGAAAATTCATCGACTTCTGACGCTTTCCACCGCGATGCTTGTCGCCTCGACCGCCATCGCCGCCGCCGAACCGAGCGCCGACCTCATCGCCGCCGCCAAGAAGGAAGGCACGCTGACCACGATCGCCCTGCCCCACAACTGGTGCGGTTACGGCGACCTGATCGCTGCTTTCAAGGCCAAGTACGGCATCGAGGTCAATGAACTCAACCCGGATGCCGGTTCGGGCGATGAAGTTGAAGCCATTCGCGCCAACAAGGGCAACACCGGTCCGCAGGCTCCCGACGTGATCGACGTCGGCCTCTCCTTCGGCCCCTCCGCCAAGAAAGACGGTCTGATCCAGCCTTACAAGGTCTCGACCTGGGACTCCATTCCGGACAGCGCCAAGGATGCCGAAGGCTATTGGTATGGCGACTATTACGGCGTTCTCTCCTTCGTCACCAACAAGGATGTCGTGAAGAACCCGCCGAAGGACTGGGCTGACCTGCTGAAGCCGGAATATGCCAACACCGTCTCGCTCGCCGGCGACCCGCGCACCTCCAACCAGGCCGTCCAGGCCGCTTACGCCGCCGGCCTCGCCGCTGGCGAAAAGGATGCCACCAAGATCGGCGAAGCCGGCCTGAAGTACTTCGCCCAGCTCAACAAGGCTGGCAACTTCGTTCCGGTCATCGGCAAGTCCGCTTCGCTGGCGCAGGGCGCCACCCCGATCGTCGTCGCCTGGGACTATAACGGCCTCGCATGGCGCGACAGCCTGAACGGCAACCCGCCGGTCGACGTCACCGTTCCGGCCTCGGGCGTCGTCGCCGGCGTCTACGTGCAGGCGATCTCCGCCTTCGCTCCGCATCCGAACGCCGCCAAGCTCTGGATGGAGTTCCTCTATTCCGACGAAGGCCAGATCGGCTGGCTGAAGGGCTATTGCCACCCGATCCGCTTCAACGACCTGGCGAAGAACAAGAAGATCCCGCAGGAGCTTCTCGACAAGCTGCCGCCGGCCGCCGCCTATGAAAAGGCCGTCTTCCCGACGCTCGACGAACAGGCCGCCGGCAAGACCGCGATCACCACCAACTGGGATTCCGTCGTCGGTTCGAACGTACAGTAATCAGACCAGACATGACCTCCCCGCCTCGGCGGGGAGGTTTTCCGTTTTTCGATGCTGCAAACTGGGCCTTTCATGAGCACCGTCACAACATCAACGATCAGCTCCGCTCCCCTGGTCAGCAAACGCGCCGTGATCGACTGGCTGGGCATCGCGCCCTTCCTGATCTTCGCGCTGCTGTTTCTGATCCTCCCGACCATCTATCTGGTCGCCGGTGCGTTCCTGACGCCCGACGGCAGCTTTACGCTCAAGAACATCGCGGACCTGTTCACGAAGTCCATCATGGACTCCTACTGGATCAGCATCAAAGTGTCGGTGGCCTCCGCGCTCGGCGGCGCGTTGATCGGCTTCTATCTGGCCTGGGCGCTGGTGATGGGCGGACTGCCGGCCTGGATTCGCCACGTATTCCTGACCTTTTCGGGCGTCGCCTCCAATTTCGCCGGCGTACCTCTGGCATTCGCCTTCATCGCCACGATCGGACGCCTCGGTCTCGTCACCGTGCTGATGATGAACTGGTTCGGCTTCAGTCTCTATTCCACCGGCTTCAATCTCTACAGCTTCCTCGGCCTCACCATCACCTACATGTATTTCCAGATCCCGCTGATGGTGCTGATCATCACACCGGCACTGGATGGCATGAAGAAGGAATGGCGCGAAGCCGCCTCCATTCTCGGCGCCACAAACGGACAATATTGGATGATGGTGGCGCTCCCCATCCTGTGGCCGAGCCTGCTCGGCACGACGCTGCTGCTGTTTGCCAATGCGTTCGGCGCCATCGCGACCGCGATTGCGCTCACCGGCAGCTCGCTCAACATCGTTCCGATCCAGCTTTACGCGCAAATTCGAGGCGATGTGCTGCATAATGCCAACCTCGGATATGCCATGGCGCTCGGCATGATCGTCATCACCGGCATCTCGAACGTCATCTATATTCTGATGCGCATACGCGCCGAACGGTGGCAAAAATGAAATTGCATAAATTCTTTGCCTGGATCGCGGTTATCATCGGCGCCATCTATTTCATCGTACCGCTCATCGGCACGCTGGAATTTTCGCTGCGCATGCGCCGCAATGCCTATAGTTTCGATGCCTATGCTTCGGTCTTTTCGGACTCGCAATTCCTGTATGCCTTCGGCTATTCCATGCTGATGGCGCTGCTGACCATCGTCTTCGGCATGTTGCTTGTCGTGCCGACAGCTTACTGGGTTCGCCTGCGCCTGCCGCAAATCCGTCCGATCGTGGAATTCATCACGCTGATGCCGCTGGTCATTCCGGCGATCGTCATCGTCTTCGGCTATCTGCGCCTCTATAATTCGTCGTCGATCCTGCCGCTGACGGGCTATAATGAAACCACGAATGTGCTGCTCGTCTGCTCCTACATCGTGCTGTCCCTGCCCTATATGTATCGGTCGGTCGACACGGCGATGCGTACGATCGATGTGGGAACGCTGACGGAAGCGGCGGAAAGCCTGGGTGCCAAATGGACGACCATCATGTTCAAATGCATCTTTCCCAATGTCATGAGCGGCGTACTATCAGGCGCTTTCATCACGCTTGCGATCGTCATGGGCGAATTCACCATGGCGTCCCTGCTCAATCGTCCGGCATTCGGTCCCTACATGCAGCTTGTCGGCGCCAACCAGGCCTATCAGTCGTCCGCGCTGGCAATCATCGCGCTGGCCGTGACCTGGCTCAGCATGGGCCTCCTGCAGCTCGTCTCCCGTTTCTCCAAATCCGCTCCGATTAAGGCGTAAGGCTCCTCACCATGGCTTTTCTCGAACTCACCCATCTCAAGAAATCCTTCGGCGAGGTCCAGGTCGTTCACGACTTCACCATGCATATCGAGAAGGGAGAGTTCATCTCCTTCCTCGGACCGTCGGGCTGCGGCAAGACGACGGTTCTGCGCATGATCGCCGGCTTTGAAAGCCCGACCGCCGGGACCCTGACGATCAACGGCAAGGATCAGCGGCCGCTGAAACCGAACCAGCGCAATATCGGCATGGTCTTCCAGGCCTACGCGCTGTTTCCGAACATGACCGTACACGACAATGTCGCCTTCGGTCTGAAGGTCGCCGGCATGGCAAAGCCCGACATCGACAAGCGCGTCAAGGAAATGCTCGGCCTGATCAAGCTCGATCACCTTGCCGACCGCTATCCCTACCAGATGTCCGGCGGCCAGCAGCAGCGCGTGGCGCTCGCCCGCGCCATTGCCGTGAAGCCTCAGGTGCTGCTGCTCGACGAGCCGCTCTCGGCGCTCGACGCCAAGATCCGCGTGTCGCTGCGCGAGGAAATCCGCGCCATCCAGCAGCAGCTCGGCATCACCACCGTCTTCGTGACGCATGACCAGGAAGAGGCCCTGTCGATCTCCGACCGTATCGTCGTCATGAATGCCGGCCGCGCCGACCAGATCGGCACGCCCTTCGAAATCTACAATACGCCGGCCACCCGCTTCGTCGCCTCCTTCGTCGGCACCCTGAACCTGATCGAAGGCAAGGTCGTCGATCCCGACAGCAGCCGCATCATGATCGGCGATCAGGGCGTGACGCTGAAACAATCGGTCACGGCCTACAAGCCTGGCGACACGGTATCGCTGGCGCTGCGTCCCGAGGCAGGCTCGCTCGCCGAATCGGCCAAGGGCGATACCGCGCTGACCGGCGAAGTCTCCTCGGCGCATTTCCTGGGCTCGGTCATTCGTACGCGCATGAATGTCGGCGGCAACACCATTTCCTTCGACATGTTCAACAGCCCCGGCATGATGCCGCCGAGCGTCGGCGAGAAAGTGACGCTGCGCTTCGCCGCCTCCGATCTTCTGGTCATTCAGGACTGACGGACAGAACAGATTTTTCGCAAGCGCCGGGTAAATTGCCCGGCGTTTTTCTTTGATTTCCATTGTGCGGTATTTATAGTCCAAACCGTTCTCAGGGCGGGGTGCAATTCCCCACCGGCGGTATGGAGAGAAATCTTCGAGCCCGCGAGCGCCTTCCGGTCGCCCGGAAGGGTCAGCAGATCCGGTGCGATGCCGGAGCCGACGGTATAGTCCGGATGGAAGAGAGCAAGCTGGATCGATGGCTCCTCGCAGGAGGGTCGCGGCGGTCCTGCGTGTTCGCCCAAGGGATATTGACAACAACCCTTGAAAGGCAAGTTCATGACCATTTCCATTTCCACGCAACCGGGCCGCATAGCTTTGATCCGGGCCCGTTGGCATGCCGACATCGTCGATCGGTGCGTCGATTCCTTCGTTGCCGAATGGCAGACGACGGAAGGCGCGTCTCCCATCGATATCTTCGATGTGCCCGGCGCCCTGGAAATCCCGCTGCATGCCCAGACGCTCGCCCGCAATGGCCGCTATTCGGCCATCATCGCCACCGCCTTCGTCGTCGATGGCGGCATCTATCGCCATGAATTCGTTGCCAATACCGTCCTCGATGCGATGATGCGCGTTCAGCTCGACACCGGCGTGCCGGTCCTTTCGGCCGTTCTCACACCGCATCACTTCCAGGAATCGGAAGCGCATATCCAGTTCTTCAAGGAGCATTTCGTGCTGAAGGGCCGCGAAGTCGCGACCTCCTGCCGGCAGATTCTGGCCGAACGCGCCAAGCTGCTGCCTTCCGTCACGGTCTGAGGTAAGATGGTGGAGGCGCGGCAAAGGCCCGCCTCCATTTCTCCGTCGAGGAGCGCGGCATGGCCGTTCTGCGCATCGTCCCCAATTTCCATGCCGCCGATCCCGACAGCGCCCGCCTTTTCTACGGCGACCTGCTAGGCCTCGATATTGCGATGGATCACGGCTGGATACTGACTTTCGCTTCCGGCGCGCCGACCAGGCCGCAAATCAGCATCGCCAGCGAGGGCGGTTCTGGAACCCTGGTTCCCGATCTCTCCGTCGAGGTCGATGATGTTGACCAGCTCTATGAGCGCGCCAAGGCGATGCGCTTCGACATCGTCTACGAACTGACCGACGAGCCCTGGGGCGTCCGCCGCTTCTACGTCCGCGATCCCCTCGGCAAGGTCGTGAACATTCTATCCCACCGGTAGAGGCCTATCCCATATCGACTTTGAAAGTCACCCGCTCCGCCGACCATATTGTTTCGGCATAGGCAATCGGCATGCCGTCGCTATCCGCATCCACTTTGAAGATCACCAGAACCGGCACCGATTTCGGCTGCCGCAACAGTCGCGCTTCTTCGGCGCTCGGCATACGCGCCTCGATCTCGGTCGATACACGCTCGTAGTCACGGATGCCATAGCTGGCGAGCGCGGCCGTAACTGTCGGATAGTGCAGCCTCGCTTTGTCGAAATCCGGGAAGCGCTCGGCCGGATAATAGGTTTCGCCGATCTCGACGGGAACGCCATCCGCCGTCATCACGCCACGGCGGCGAATGACCGGAACACCGGGCGCAAGCTTCAGCCGCGCGGCAATATGCTCCGACGCCGGAATGATTTCATGGACCAGCAATTCGCCGCCGGGTTCGAAGCCCTGTTCGATAAGGTTTTTCGAAAACCGCGTCTTCCTCGAGAGCGTATAATCCAGCACGCCCCTGTGCACGAAAGTCCCCCGCCCCTGCTCGGCGCGCACCAATCCACGCTGTTCCAGATGCGCAAGCGCCTGACGAACGGTAAAACGGCTGACGCCGAAGCGCGCCATCAGTTCCGGCTCCGTCGGCAGCCTGGCTCCCGGCGCGAACGTCCCGGCGGCGATATCCGCCGCGAGGATTTCGCCGATCTGATGCCAGAGAGCGCTGCCGCTCTTGCGATCGATCGTCTCCATTCATGGCTCCCGGTTCAAACTATTTCAAACCCAACATAGTCCTACGCTATGACAGTCATGTGAGTTCATCCGGACGACCGGAATATCACAACCCGTTACAAGGCAAATAAAAAAGGGCTCCGCCGAAGCGAAGCCCTGGATCGTCAAACAGCCGGCTAAGCGCGGATCGCCCGATCGTTTTCATCGAAGCGGTGCATATGGCCCGCATCCGGAGTCGCATAGACGGTTTCGTCCGGTTCGTATTTGTGCTCGCCGAACAGGCGCGCGGTCAGAAGGCCGGTCTGGTCGGATTCGAGATAGATGATCGTATCGGCACCGAGATGCTCGACATGGATCACCTTGGCGGCCCACATCCCCCGCTCGCGCGACAGCGTGATGTGCTCCGGGCGGATGCCGATGGTCTTGGCGCCGCTTTCGCCCAGTTTTTCCGCCGGGATGAAATTCATCTGCGGCGAACCGATGAAACCGGCGACGAAGACATTGGCCGGGCGATTGTAAAGTTCCATCGGCGAACCGATCTGCTCGATGGCGCCGGCATTCATCACCACGATCTTGTCGGCCAGCGTCATGGCCTCGACCTGATCATGGGTGACATAGATCATCGTCGCCTTCAGGCTGCGGTGCAGCCGGGCGATTTCCAGCCGAGTCTGGACGCGCAGCGCCGCGTCGAGGTTCGACAGCGGTTCGTCGAACAGGAAGAGTTCCGGCTCGCGCACGATGGCGCGGCCGATGGCAACGCGCTGGCGCTGGCCGCCGGAAAGCTCGGCCGGGCGGCGGGCGAGATAGGGCTCGAGCGACAGCATGCCGGATGCCTTCGCGACGCGGCCGTCGATTTCCTCTTTGGCGGTGCCGGCCTGCTTCAGGCCGAGCCCCATATTGTCCTTCACCGTCAGATGCGGATAGAGCGCATAGGACTGGAACACCATGGAAATGCCGCGCTTGGCCGGCGGCGTGACGGTCACATCCTTGCCGTTGATCAGCACCGCGCCGGAGGTCGCATCCTCGAGGCCCGCAATGCTGCGCAGCAGGGTCGACTTGCCGCAGCCGGAAGGGCCGACGAAGATGACGAACTCGCCGTCCTCCACGTCGAGATCGATGCCCTTCAGCACGTCATGCGTACCATAGGCCTTGCGGATGGATTTCAGTTGAAGCGATCCCACAGTCTCTTATCCTTACAGGTAAACGGGCTTGCCGGAACGCACGCTCTCGTCGGCAGCGAGGCAGATGCGCAGCGATTGGACGGCGTCGGTCATATGGCGGCTGAGGTCGATATCCTCGCGGATGGCCTTGAGCATGAAGGCTTGCTCCAGATCGCACAGCTCCTGGTGCCCCGGCTCGCCATCCATGCGAAGATCCTGGTCCGGCCGGATGAACAGACCGTTCGGCCCGGTTTCGGCACTGTGCAGCCGGATGACGGATGTCCTGGTGTGCGCATCGATATCGTCGGATCTGGCGCCCGGGTCCATAACGATCGACACCGCACCGTTCGGCGACATCACATCCTTCACGAAGAAGGCCGTTTCCGACATCATCGGCCCCCAGCCGGCCTCGTACCAGCCGACGGAACCGTCCTCGAAGATCACCTGCAGATGGCCGTAATTATACATATCCGGGGCGATCTCAGCCGACATGCGCAGACCCATGCCGCGCACCTCGATCGGCTTGGCATCGGTGATCTGGCACATGACGTCGACATAATGCACGCCGCAGTCGACGATCGGCGACGTCGTCTGCATCAGTTGCTTGTGCGTGTCCCAGGTGTGGCCGCT
>JASGEG010000168.1:0-10415 GCA_047606605.1 Rhizobium sp. | reverse complement strand
TCGCTCTGCAACACCTGGCTGATGGCATCGAGATCGCATCCCTTGCCGATATTGGTCTGCGCTTCGGTCAGGAGATGGCCATAGGCATCAGCGGCGGCGGCGCTATCACCGCTGAAGAAAGCCGCTTGCCCGATATGGGTATAAAGATGCATGGCGCCGAAATCCGCGCCCGCGTCACGGAAGGTCCGTATGGAAAGCTGGCCATAATGCAATGCACGTTCGAGATCCGTGCGGATGAGAAAATTATAGGACAGCATGTTGAGCGCCAGCGCCCGATGGATCGGCTCCATGTCGCTTTCCTGCGACAGATCGGCCTCAAGCGCGGAGAGATCGGCCGCCGTCGCCCACCTGTCGGTATAGAGCGACATGAGCACCCGCACGACACGCAGGTCCTGCGCCAATTTCTTGCCCATCGGAGCGGCGGCACGCTCGGCGAGTGCAATATAATGATTGGCCGCGTCGAGATGGCCCGCCTTTGCGTTGATCACCGCGACTCCCAAGGTCGTCAGCGGGAAATTGGCGAAGTTGATGTCGGCCGCCTTGGCGATCATCGTCTGGAACAGCGTGGTGCCGCCGCGCGTCGTCGCGTAGACACGCCGCCATCCGCCGGCTCTTTCGATGATGCCGGCGGCAAGGGCCGGATCGGCGGCAAGAAGCGCATGGCGCACCGCCGCGTCGACATCGCCGCCCGTCTCGAACCAGCATGCCGCCTTTCGCAAGATCTCCCTGGTGTCGATGCCCTGGCGCTCCGCCTCTTCCTTCAGGAAGCTGTTGAACACCGGATGGCAGCGAATCCAGGTTCCCTGCCCGTCGAGAACGGCGATCGGCAGCGCATAATCGCCGAGCCGGTTGAACAGCGACACCGCATTGTCATGTCCCGAGACGGCAACGATCAGGGCGCGGCTGACGGCGGGCAGCGCCGCACTTTCGGTCAGGAAATGGCGGATGTCCTCCGGCAGGCTGGAGAAGACCTGTTCCGAGAGATAACGGCCCATCTCGGCATTGCTTCCGTCGAACGACGACAGGAGGGTGTTGCTGTCGATATTGTCGTTGACCAGAACGCGGACCATCTGCAGGGCCACCGCCCAGCCTTCCGTGCGCTGGTTCAATTCGTTGATCTGCTCACTCGTCAGCTTCTTTGCCCGGCGCCCGAAAAACTCCTGCGCCTCGGTGTCGGAGAAACTGAGATCGGCAACGCCGATCTGCTTCAGTTCGTTGTTCAGCCGCAGGGCGGATGTTGGAAAGCGGGGCGAGCTGCGCGAAATCAGCACGAACTTCACATGCGCGAGATCGTTGGCCGCCAGCAATTTGGCCATCAGTGATTCGGTGGCGTCATTCTGGGCGAAATGATAATCGTCGAGGAAGAGGACCACCGGCGTCGCGATGCGGCCGAGCCGCGTCACCAGCACCGAGAGCAGCGATGCCACCGGCATGCTGTTGGCATCGAGCCCCTTCCTTTCGTCCGGAAACAGCTTCTGAACCGCTTCCAGCAGGGCGAGAAGAAAGCGGCTCTGATCCGAATCCTCCGCCTCCAGCGGAATCCACACGGCCTGACGCTGCTGGGTTTTCAGCACCTCGTACCATTGGGCGGCCAGCGATGTCTTGCCGTAACCGGCCGGCGCGACGATCGTGGTCAGGCGCCGCAGCCCCGCACGCTGCAATTGCATCAGCAGGCCGCGGCGCCTGACATGCTCATTGCCGCTATTTGGTGGTTGGAAGCGAGATTGACTGATGATCATTCCTCATGATTGCGGCGACAAAGCCAGTTTGCAAGTTGCGGAAATGAAAAATGAATGAATTGATTTACTTTGTCTCGCAATCGTTTCTCGCGCCCGCTGCGACGGGTCTGCAAAACGCGGCTTCCGGCGGCTGATCGACCCCGGCAGAATGCCATACACTATGAGATCGGAACATCGATGCCGACCTTGACGCGGTCCATGGCAACGAAGGTCCGGAATCGTTTGACATTGTTGTTGCCGAAGAACAGGCGCCGCGTCAGCGTTTCGTAATCGCCCATGGTCGGCACGACGATGACCAGGATAAAATCCGCCTCGCCGGTCACGTAATAGCATTGCTGGATTTCGGGTGCTGCCGCGAACTCCCTCTTGGCGCTTTCGATCTGTTCGGCCGTCTCGCTGATGACCTCGACCTCCACGAAAATGGTGATGGGCTGACCGACGGCCACCAGATCGACGACGGCGACATTCGCCTGGATGACGCCGTTTTCCGTCATGCGCTTGATCCGCCGCTGCACCGCCGGCGCCGAGAGATTGACCGCCTCGCCGATCTCGCGCTGCGGCGTGGTATTGTCCTTTTGCAGGATGGCGAGGATCTTCCTGTCGAAGGCATCCAGGGCGGCGGACGATGGGAATCGGCTCAAGACGGGCCTCCGATGAAACAAACTTGCAAACGACCAGCCCATATTCAGCGCAAATTTCACCCGCTTTGCAATATCGTTCTGCCATCAAACGGAGAGGCGAAGATGGTCCTGCGCAACACGACATCGGATTACAGGCGACCGCTGCTCGATGCGGATGCCGAAATGCTCGGCATCGCGGCGGCGAAAGAGGTCGAGCGCTTTCTGGCGCATCGGGACAATCACGCCGAGACCCCGCTCGTCTCCCTGTCCGGGCTGGCGGCCAGCCTCGGCGTCGCGTCGATCGACATCAAGGACGAAGGCCATCGTCTCGGTCTCGGCAGTTTCAAGGCGCTCGGCGGCTCCTATGCCGTAGTCCGGCTGGTGCTGGAAAAGGCGAGCGGCGCGCTTGGCCGCAATGTCGATATATCGGAGCTTCGCTCGGCGGCTATCCAGGCCGTGGCGCGGACCATGACGGTCGCCTGCGCGACCGACGGCAATCATGGCCGGTCGGTCGCACAAGGTGCGCAACTGGTTGGCGCAAGAGCGGCGATTTTCGTGCATGCCGGCGTCAGCGACGAGCGGGTCGCGGCGATCGCACGCTTCGGCGCCGACATCATCCGTGTCGAAGGCACCTATGACGATTCCGTGCGCGAGGCGGCGCGTGTGGCCGAGGCGAAAGAATGGACCATTGTTTCCGATACGTCCTGGCCGGGCTATGAGCGAATCCCTGGCCTCGTCATGCAGGGATATACCGCGATCGTGCGCGAGGCGCTGCGCAAAATGCCGGAGCCGCCCACGCATGTCTTCATACAATCGGGCGTTGGCGGCATCGCCGCCGCCGTCTCCGGCCATCTTGCCCTTGTGCTCGGGGAACAACGGCCGACTTTCGTCGTCGTCGATCCGGCGCGGGCCGCCTGCCTGTTCGAGACCGCGCGGGCCGGGCATCCGGTTCGCGTCGCCCATGGCGAACCGACCGTCATGGCCATGCTCGAATGCTACGAACCCTCGCTTGTCGCCTGGCGCATCCTGTCGCGCACCGCCGACGCCTTCATGACCGTCGACGAGGAGGACGCCGTTTCCGTCATGAACCGCCTCGCCCGCCCGATCGGCAACGACCCGGCGGTCGTTGCCGGCGAAAGCGGCGGTGTCGGCCTTGCCGGACTGATCAGGGCAGTCGCCGACCCCACCGCCAAGACGGCGCTCGGGGTCGACAGTCAATCCCGCGTCTTCCTCATCAACACCGAGGGTGCGACCGATCCGAAACGATATGCCGAGATCGTCGGCATGACGCCCGCTCAGGTTTCGGCGAAAGCCGGACAGGCGGTGCCGGCATGACCCTCGACACGACAGTACTGCAGCGGGAAATGGCCGCCTGGCGGCGCGAGCTGCACGCGCATCCGGAATTCGGTTTCGAGGAAAAGCGGACATCGGCCTTCGTCGCCGCGAGACTCCGCGAATTCGGGCTGGACGACGTCACGGAAGGGATCGGCGGAACCGGCGTGGTCGGTACGCTCAAACGCGGCACCGGCAATCGCGCCATCGCGCTCCGCGCCGACATGGACGCCTTGCGGATCACCGAACAGGGCGAGCATGCCCATCGCTCCCAAAATCCCGGCATCATGCATGCCTGCGGCCATGACGGCCACACGGCGATGCTGCTCGGCGCGGCCAGGATGCTGGCCGAGGACGGCGATTTCGACGGCACGGTGCGCTTCATCTTCCAGCCGGCCGAGGAATGGGGCAAGGGCGCGCTCGCCATGCTCGACGACGGGCTGATGGACCGCTTTCCCTTCGGGGAAATCTACGGCCTGCACAACATGCCCGGCCTGCCGGTCGGCCGCTTCGAGACCCGCGCCGGCCCGATCATGTCGGCGGAGGACAATTTCGAGATCGTGCTGAAGGGCGTCGGCGGGCACGCGGCGCGTCCGCATTGGGGCAATGAAGTGCTCGTCGCCGCCTGCGCGCTGGTGACCAATCTGCAGACCATCGTGTCGCGGCGGCTGAGCCCGACCGATATCGGCGTGGTCTCCGTCACCGAGCTCATCACCGACGGCACCCGCAACGCCCTTCCCGGCCTCGCCCGTATCCTCGGCGACACCCGCAGCTTCCGGCCGGAAGTCAGCGCTTCGATCGAGAAACAGATGCGCATCATCGCCGAAGGCACAGCGCTTGCCCACAACGTCACCGCCGAGGTCGGCTATACGCGCGAATTCGTGCCGCTCGTCAATGACGCGTCACTCGCCGAGGAAGCCTTCGCGGCGGCGCGGAGCTTTCTGGAACCGGGCAATGTTGCCGTTGCAACCGAACCTATGACCGGCTCGGAGGATTTCGCCCGCTTTCTCGATCACGTCCCCGGCTGCTTCGTCTTCCTCGGCAACGGCCGGGAGTCGGCGCCCCTGCACAATCCGGCCTACGATTTCAACGACGAGGGCCTGCTGCATGGCGCCAATTTCCATGCATCGATCGTGCGCCGGCGCCTGCCCGCAGCAGGTCATCCATGAGAGCTTGAATTTTCACGGCTGCCCGAGAATAAAGGAAGGACAGTCCGACAATGATGCAAGGACGGAGATGACCATGGCGCATTCGCTTACCAATGTCTCGACGGCGAATGTCCGCGGACCCAACCAGCCCGATCTCGACACGCAAGAGATCTGGCAAGCCCGCGTCGATCTTGCCGCCTGCTTTCGCATGGCGGCGCGCCATGGCCTGGAGGAAGGCATCTGCAACCACTTCTCCGCCGTCGTACCGGGCTATGACGACCTCTTCATCGTCAATCCCTATGGCCATGCCTTCAGCGAGCTCACCGCCTCGATGCTACTGATCTGCGACTTCCATGGAAACGTCGTCTCCGGCGACGGCCAGCCGGAAGCGACCGCCTTCTACATCCACGCCCGCATCCACAAGAATATCCCCAGGGCCAAGGCGGCCTTCCACACGCATATGCCCTATGCCACCGCGCTTTCCATGACCGAGGGCGATCCGCTGATCTTTGCCGGCCAGACGGCGCTGAAATTCTACGGCCGCACCGCCGTCGACCGGAATTATAACGGGCTGGCGCTCGACGAGCGCGAGGGCGACCGCATCGCAACCGCCATCGGCGATGCCGATATCGTCTTCATGAAGCATCACGGCGTCATGGTCATCGGCCCGACCATCGCCGAGGCCTGGGACGACCTCTATTATCTCGAGCGGGCCTGCGAAGTGCAGACCTTGGCGCTTTCGACCGGGCGGCAGGTCCTGCCGGTGGAACCCGCAATCGCCGAGGCTGCCTATCGCCAGATGCGCGAAGGCGATCCGGAATCCGCCCGGCTGCATCTGGAGTCGATCAAGCGCACGCTCGAGAAGACCGAGCCCGATTTCCGCGACTGATCCGGCCGATCATGACGTTAGCGTCTCGCACCAGCTGATGTCAGGTCGCTGCCGTCGGCCCGACTTCCTGTTTCCTCAAGCTGCCAAGCTTCAGCAACAGCAAGAATGCCGCGCTGCTGCAAACAATAAGCAATGTCAGGGTTGCGGATGCGCCCGAGCCCGCCAGGAGCCCGGAGAGGATCGGCGCGGCCATCGCATTCGTCAGATTCATCGGAAGCGCTATCACCGACATGGCGGCCGCATATTCCGCCTTCCTGTAAAAGATCAAAGGCATGGTGGCGCACGCCACCGCGAAGGCACCGCTGCCGATACCGAAGAGCAGAAGACATGCCAGCAAAGGTCCCGTAGTTGCGCCGAAGGCCAGGAGGACGAGAAGCCCTGCCGGGATCATCGCTCCCGCCACGATCCCGGTCGACAGCGCATCCCACCGCTTGCCCCCGACAAGATCGATCAGGCGTCCGCAGACCTTGAGCACTCCCAGAAACGATGCCATGCCGACGGCCCAGGCCGGATCGGCGCCCAGCACGCGAAACAATGCGATGCCGATCGCGTCCATGCCGAATGTGACGAAGCTGTTCAGCGCAATCGCCGTGACGAGGAACCAGAAGGTGCCGCCTCTGCGAGCACCCGCATCTGCGACAGTCTGCTCCCGATGGGCGCGCCGGGCCTCTGGGAGGCCCAAAAGAACCAGGGGCATGATGATCAGGATCATGGCTCCGGCGTAGATTTGCGTCGTGGCGCGCCAGCCGACGAGATGTTCCAGATAGGCGGTCAAGGGCCAGAAGACACTTCCGGCCAGACCGGTGATCAGCATCAGCGAGCCGATCATCCCCCGCGCCCGTTCCTCCGTGAAATCGGCAAGATAGACATAGGCGGCAGTCGTGAGGAACATGGCGCCGGCGATGCCGATGGCGCCCCATGCCGCGAGGTAGACCGGGATGGAACTGGTCTCGCTCAGCGTTGCAAGTCCGGTTCCGATCAATGCCGCTCCGGCTGCCATGACGTTCTTTGCGCCGAAACGGCCAAATGCCCTGCCGACGATAGGGGCAGCCAGGCCCGTGACGGCGAACATGACGGCTGTGCCCAGGAAAACGGTGGGCAATGTGGTTTGAAGATCGACGGCGATGGAGGGGGCGAGAACCGGAAGTATCCCGACCATGCCCCAGCCTGTGATTTGGGTGAAGGCCAGGATCAGGAATACGGAGAGATTGCGAGTCATCCCGCTACACTATTCATGCCCTATGTCATGAATGTAACACCCGCTGCGGCTCTGGAAGCAACGTCGCGAAACGGCCGGCATCATGTGCGAAGCGCGCATGACACCGGCCTCCAGACGCCCTCACCGAAGGCGTTCGGGGAATGGCTTCATTCCTTGATCAACGAGCCGATGGAGAAGACGAGGATCGACGAAACGAGCATCAAGGCCCCGACGATGAACATCGGCAGTTCGTACAGTCCGGTCGCATCCTTGACGAGACCGGTGATATAGGGCGCGGCAAAGCCTGCAATATTGCCGATCGTGTTGATCAGCGCGATGCCGGCCGCAGCCCCCGCCCCCGACAGGAAGCGTGCGGGAATGGCCCAGACATTCGGCAGCGCCGAGAAGATCGCGCAGGCGGTCACCGTGATGACGGCGACGGTTGCCTCCGGCGATGACATGAACAGGGCAAGCGGAATGCTGAGCGCGCCGAGCAGCGCCGGGATGCCGATATGCCAGGCGCGGACGCCGCGCCGGGACGCATCGCGGCTCCAGAAGAACAGGGCGATCGCCGCGGGCAGATAGGGGATCGCCGTGATCAGCCCCTTGTCGAAGACGTCGAACTTCGTGCCGAATTTCGTCTCGAAGCCGGCGATGATGGTCGGCAGGAAGAAGGCGAGCGCATAAAGACCGTAGATCAGCCCGAAATAGATCAGCGACAGGAGCCATACGCGGCCGTCCATCAGCGCCTTGCCGGTCATGCGCCCATGACCGCCGGCCTTGGCCCTGTCTTCCTTCGCCAGTTCGCCGTTCAGCCAGTTCTTTTCGCTCCGGTCGAGCCAGGTCGCGTCGTTCGGCGTATCGGGCAGGTAGAACCATGTGACGATGCCGACAAGGATCGCCGGTACGGCGACGCCGAAAAACATGATGCGCCAGCCTTCAAGGCCAAAGACGCCGTGCGCCTGGATCAGCAGCGATGCGAGCGGCGCCCCCACGACGATCGTCAACGGCTGCGCCAGATAAAACAGCGCCAGGATCTTGGCGCGATGACGCGCCGGCACCCACATGCTGAGGAAAAGAATGGCGCCGGGGAAGAAGCCCGCTTCGGCGACACCGAGCAAGAAACGCAGGATATAGAGCCCGTTGACGCTGCTGACCCAGGTGAAGAGTAGCGCGACGATGCCCCAGGTCACCATGATGCGCGCAAGCCACCGCCGGGCGCCGTATTTATGCAGCGCCAGATTGCTCGGGATCTCAAGCACGATATAGCCGAAGAAGAAGATGCCGGCGGCAAAGCCGAACTGGGCGGCCGTGAGCCCCAGATCGCTTGTCATGCCGTTCGGGCCGGCGAAGGAAATCGCCGTGCGATCGAGAAAATTGATGAAGAACATCAGCCCGATGAACGGCACCAGCCGCCACGAGATTTTCCTGATGGCGGATTGCTCCACTGTTGCCGACGAAACGTCGGCTGTCCTGACTGTATCCAAGTTCCCCTCCCCGGGCGACGAACAAGCGTCTTCGCTCCGACCGAGGCCACGCCGGCACGCCGGCGAAGGCCGCTGATTGCGTCGGATATTGCGCGGCATCACGCCGGTTTCTGCGAAAAGCTCACCCCATGTTGCTTTCGAAAGATCGGGGCAAACAGCATCCTCCCCCGCCCGACCTCATGAAGGCGCCGATTTTAGGGGTGGCTGGACAGGCGGCGCAATCGATTTAATATCGGCCAGGTGTGAGATAAACTCACAATCGAACCTTGTGACATAAGGGCATTGCTTTGAGCCAGCCGAGACCATCATTGACGGCATTGAGAGCCTTCGAGGCGACGGTGCGCCACCGCAGCATGACGCTTGCCGCCGACGAACTTTTTGTCACGCATGGCGCGATCAGCAGGCACATCAAAGCCTTGGAGGAATTGCTCGGCCTGGTTCTTCTCAATCGCAACATCAAATCGACCGATCCCACGCCCGAGGGCGCGCAACTGGCCGAGGGCCTCGGCGCTGCCTTCCGCCTGATCCAATCCAGCGTCGAGAGCGTCAAGCCAGGTCCCCTCACGCTTTCCTGCTCATCCTCGATCATGATGCGATGGATCATCCCGCATATTTCCATCTTCCATCAGCGTCACCCGCAGATCGAGCTTCAGTTCAACATGAACTACGACCGCATCGACTTCATGCGCGACAAGATCAGCGTGGCGATCCGCAGCAGCACGATCGAGCCGCCGCCGGACGCGATGATCCATGAACTCGCGGCCGAATGGATCGGCCCCGTCTGCTCTCCCGGCTATCTCGAGACCTTCTCGGTCCGCCAGCCGGCCGATCTCGCCGATGCCGCGCTGCTGTCCACCAATACGCGGCTGGATGCCTGGCAGGACTGGATCGCCGCTTCCGGCCACGACTTCGCCATGCCGCAGATCCGCAACAGTTTCGATCACTTCTACCTGCTGATCGAAGCCGCCGCCTGCGGCCTCGGTCTCGTGGTCGTGCCCAAGATGCTGGTGCTGAACGATCTCGCCTCCGGAAGGCTGGTCGCCCCCTTCGGCTTCGTGCAGGGGCCGCGACGGCTGGTGCTCTGGGTTGCCCCGCATGCCGCGTCCCGCCCGGACACGCTGGCGCTCAAGCGCTGGCTGATCGAACAGATCCCCGCCAGCCTGGGTCAGATAGACCAACCATAGCCGGTATCGTCATCAGCCCCGATTCTCGGCAGCGTGATCTCTATCCGGTCGCCGCAGCCTTCGACCCAGGGCCCGCCGGCTTTGCGAATGTCTTACGGCTGTTTGCGAGCATCGCCGACGACCAGCCGGCCGGTGCTGCCATCGGACAGCTTCACCTTGCCCCAGGCCGACATGAAATCCGATGCCCTGGTGACCTCGGCTTGCCCGGTGCGACCGTCCGAGCATTTGACCGCAAGCGTGACGGTCGGGCGCCGATCTTTCAGGTCGTAGCTGCCGGAACATTTCACCGAACGCCGCGACGACTGGACCGAGAAGCGGCCGCGACCGCGCGACGCGACGGTGGAGCCCTTGAAGGTCTCGCCGGAATCCATTTTCGCCGAAGCTGGAAGAACGATCTCACTCTGTCCCCCGCCCTGCATCGTGCGCAGGCTTGAGCCCGAGATCCTCAAGGCCCTCACAATGCTTGGTGCCATGACGCTGCTTTGGGCAAACTGAACATAGTCCTCGTAGGGTATGGCTCCCTTCGCATAAGCGGTGAGGACCCGGCGGCAAAACTCGAGACGGACTTTAGGCCCCGGTACGCTCATCAGCTTCGCAAGCCGCTCCTGCGCTTCCGGCGTGATGGCGCTATGGCTGCATTGCTCGATGTTCCAATTGAGCGTCGAGGGATCGCTCAGCCGGTTCTTGTCATATTCATAGCCGCCCTTGGTCGTAACCGATGCGGCCTGTGCCGACACGGAAAGAGCCGCCATCGCGATGGCCGCCAAAATCACAAGCTTTTTCATTTCGCCCCTTTTCCCTGTCATGCGTTACTGCAT
>JASGEG010000167.1:0-4923 GCA_047606605.1 Rhizobium sp. | reverse complement strand
GCCGCCGGCCTTTTCGCGGGCGTCGAAGATCACGACTTCATGACCCTTGACGGCAAGGCGATGGGCGCAGGCGAGGCCGGCCGGACCGGCGCCGATGACGGCGATCTTCTTTCCGGTTGAGGCCGCGCGGGCATAGAACTGCTTGTTCTCGGCCATCGCTATGTCGGTCGCGTAGCGCTGCAGGCGGCCGATTTCGACCGGGCGCTCTTCGGCGGTATTGCGCACGCAATCCTGCTCGCAGAGCTGTTCGGTGGGACAGACGCGGGCGCACATGCCGCCGAGGATGTTCTGATCGAAGATCGTTTTCGCCGAGCCGATCGGGTTGCCCGTCGAGATCTGGCGGATGAACATCGGAATGTCGATGGAGGTGGGACAGGCCGTCATGCACGGCGCGTCGTAGCAGAAATAACAGCGGTCGGCTGCGACCAGCGCCTCGTGATCGTTCAGGCGCGGGTGAAGATCGGAAAAGTTCGCATCATATTCGGTAGGCGTCAGCCTGCCCTTATGAATCCCAGTTTCCAGTCGTCCCATTGAAGTTCCCTCTTATAGTAAACGGCTAGTGGTACGAACGGTAACTCAGGATAAAAAATTTATCAAACGGTAAAATTTTTGGATTTTCAGGCGGGCCGCTGCGGGCGGGGGTCCGTGACGGCGGCATGTCCTCGCTTGGGTCGCGTCTTCGCATAAGATTTTGTTTTTAAACGAATTCTTCCGTCATTTCCCGATTGCTGATCCAGGATGCTCAGAGGGGAGGCGAATGCTGCGTGACGTTGGCGATGAACAGCGCCGGTCGCCGGCAATGCCTGCGGGTGCGATGGGGGGAAGAAAAAATCGGAATTTTTTCGGAAACCATGGAACCAAGGCCCGGCGCCGCCGTTTAGACAGTGCTTGATGATGAGCGCATCAACCGATGCACGCCCCCAACATCGTCATCGGGCATCTACTCACGGTCCCCTCCCGATGAGTGAAAAGCAGCCAGTGCGCCGCCCTCGCACTGGCTGTTTTCATTGTGCCTCTCTGCCGTCCGGTCTCAGCGGCGTCTCAGGATTTCGTATTCGGTCTCGGGAATCGTCAGGCGATAGCCGATACTGTCGTCGCCGATGGTAAAGTCTGCGCGGCCGTTCATGGAGCTCGGCACCACGCGTTCGAGCACGGTGCGGCTGAAGCTGTTGTCCTCGAATTCGTGATCGGCGGGGAAAGAGACGCGCTCCGACCAGGCAACTTCGATCGCCTTCTTGCCGTCGAGTTCGGTCTCCTTGCAGTTCAGCGTGATGCTGGTGGCTCCGGCCGATATGGCGCCGTGCGAGGCAGAGTTGACAATGAGTTCGTGCAGGGCAAGGCCGAGATGCACGGCGGCGTTCGGCGTCAGATGGGCGTTGATGCCATAGATCGGCATCGGCACGCCGGCATCGGGCCAGTAAGGTGCGAACTGCTTCTCGGCGAGTTCGAACAGATAGGCGCCGCGCCAGCTGGAATCGGTGATCAGGTCCTGCGAATTCGACAGCGATTGCAGGCGGCCACGGAACTTGATCAGGAAATTGTCGATCGACAGCGTATGGCGGGCCGTTTGCGTGGCGATGCCCTGGATGATCGCCAGAAGATTCTTGGAGCGGTGCGACAGCTCGCGCAGCAGCGATTTCAGGACTTTTTCGCGGTGGCGGGTTTCGGTGATCTCGGAGATAACGGATAGCAGGCCTTGCGGTTTGCGTCCGCCGATGCGCTCGATCTTCAGTTCGTAGATGCGTACGCCATCGCCGGTCGGAAGCTCCACTTCGGCGCTGGCCGGCTTGCCGCTTTCCAGCACGCCGCGCTTCAACTGCAGCAGATGCTCGCCATCCTTCTGGCCGAAGAGCTGGATATCGGTGCCGCCGATGAGAAGGGAGGGCTTCAAGTGGTCGGGCAGGTTCTCGGCATAACGGATTGCAAGGCTCGAGTCCTGAAAGAGAATCGATACGCCGGCGCTGCCGAGCGCCCGCTCCATCATAGCGGCCTTGCCTTCGACACTCAAAGGCGCGCCGGGTAATGGTTCAGTCGTATTCACCGGTTTGCCTTTCACTCGAATTTCGAGACGCCCGCCGAAAGGGCATTCTCAACCGGAAGAACTCGGTCCGGTTCATATCGCTACTTGCCATAACAGTCGGTAAAGCGTCCCTGAGCAGCCGGAACGCTCCGGTGCTACTTTTGTTCCGGGACGGGGTGCCAAATGGGCTCAGGCGGCTACCTTTGTGGTTTCATTGAAGAAAAGCGCCTGACTGATCAGGGCTTTCACCATGTCCGGATTGAAAGGCTTGGTTACCAGGAAGGTCGGCTCCGGCCGTTCGCCGGTCAGGAGCCGCTCGGGGAAGGCGGTGATGAAGATTACCGGAATGCTCGAGGTCTTGAGAATGTCGTTGACCGCATCGATGCCCGAGCTGCCGTCGGCGAGCTGGATATCGGCGAGCACCATGCTGGGCTTGGTGGCGTTATAAAGGGCAACCGCTTCGGCATGCGTGCGGGCGATGCCGGTCACCCTGTGTCCGAGGCTTTCCACCATCTGCTCGATATCCATGGCGATCAGCGGCTCGTCCTCGATGATCATGATATCGGTCGCGACCTGGCGCGAAATTTCCTGCGATGCCTTGTCGAGCAGATTCATGGCTTCGGTCTCCGGCACGCTGAGAATGTCGGCGATCTCGCCGAGGCGGAAATTTTCCACGGAAGCAAGAAGGAAGGCCTGGCGGGCGGCCGGCGAGATTTTCGCCAGATTGACGGAGGCACGTTGCTCCCAGGCATAGGGCGAGGTCGGCTCGGGAATTTGAATGGCCGAGGAACCGAAGAGCTTGGTAAAGAGTTTATAAAGGGCGACACGGTCGTTCGACGTATCGGGAAAGATCGATAGATCGGAGATGATGGCTTCCAGGACGGCGGCGACATAGGCGTCGCCCGAAGTCTGGGTTCCGGTAAGCGCGCGGGAGTAGCGACGCAAATAGGGAAGATGCGGCGCAATACGAGTGGAAAGGGTCATTAACGGCTCCCCGCCTTTATCAATTCCTAATTGAAACACAGCCGCTGAGCTGCAATGACAAACAAACGTTATTTTGGTAAAAAAGTTCCTTTGAGCCGGAACTTTTTTTAGGCAATGGCATTACCTTGCCGATGAAACAGTAGGCTTCATCCCCGCCAATTCGGTTCGAAGCGGACGTGGACGAGGCGGACTGGCCTCCCGGATGAAGGCTGACGGCGCATCCGACCCCATGAACGCGAGAAATGCGGAAGCGAGCAGGCGATAATGACCACCCAAAACCAAGAGGATGCGGATCACAAGCGGGCCGAAATGCGCGCGATCGATATCCTCGACCCCAACAACCAGATCGGCAACCGGCTGCGCTCCTTTTACGCTGCGGTGCAGGATGAAGCGATCCCGGATCGCTTCCTCGACCTGCTCGAGAAGCTGGATCAGGCGGAGCGCTTGGCTTCCGCAAAAGCCTCCGACTGAAGGGAGCGTCATGGAACCGCAACCGAGCTTCAAGCGCGAACTCCTGGCTGCCCTGCCCAGCCTGCGTGCCTTTGCGATCTCGCTGACCGGCCGCCACGACCGCGCCGACGATCTCGTGCAGGACACGATCATGAAGGCATGGGCCAAGCAGGACCATTTCGAGATGGGCACCAATATGAAGGCCTGGCTCTTCACCATCCTGCGCAACGAACTCTACAGCCAGATGCGCAAGAGCGGCCGCGAGGTGCAGGACAGCGACGGCCTGTTCACGGAATCGATGGCGACGCATCCATCGCAATATGGCGCGCTCGACCTGCAGGACTTCCGCAAGGCGCTCGATCAGCTGCCCGCGGACCAGCGCGAGGCCATCATCCTGGTCGGTGCTTCCGGTTTTTCCTATGAAGAGGCCGCTGAAATCTGCGGCTGCGCCGTCGGCACCATCAAGAGCCGCGTCAATCGCGCCCGCCAGCGGCTGCAGGAGCTGCTGCAGATTTCCGGCGAAGCCGATTTCGGCCCGGACGCGACGTCCGCGCCGCTGACCTCCAAGGCCTTCGCTTTCTGACAGCGTATCTGCCGCGATCGTGACGGCGGTTCGCCGTCACTCGTCTCGTTTCTTCGTTCCCGCGATATTTCCAAACAGCAGCGCGGCGGCGACGGCCGCGGTCAGCAGCGGCTGCGTCTTGACGAGGCCGAGGGCCGCGACCGCGACGGATTCGAGCGCCGCGCGGCGCTCGCGGGCGCGGCGTTCCTCCTGCTTGTTGAGGATTGCCATGATCACCAGGACGATCAGGCCGAGCAATAGCGCGCCGGCGGCGATCAACAGGGCCGCGACCGCCGCACCATAGATGCTGGCCAGCCAGATGGCGGCGGCGATCAGGGCGAAGGCGTAGGCGGTCAGGATGAGGATCAAGGCGATGCCGACGAAAATACCGTTGCGCTTGGTGCGCGCAACGGTGCGGTTGAGTGTGCCCGAGAGCAGCACGCTGAGGATCGGAGCGAGCATTGCGGCTCCCTTTACCGGCGGGATAGAAGCAGGGCGAAGACCAGGCCGAATGCCGCGGCGGCACCGATCGTGGCAACGGGATGCTGGCGCACCGTCCGGCGCACTTCGCGCGTGCCCCTGGCATAGCCGTGCTGCAGTTCGCGCAGCAGCTCCTCACCGCGCGCGGTCAGATCCTCGAAGCCGGTCTCCGCATGCGCCCGGATCGTCTTGCCTTGCTTGGCGCCGTTTTCACCGACGATCTTGGCAAAGGCGGCGATTTCCTCGCGCAGGTGCTCGATCTGCTCCTCGATGCTGGTCTCGATGTCGTGCAGGTTGCTGCCGTTGCGCTTGGATTTTGCAGAGTGGAAAATGGATGTGGCCATGGTCTTGCTCCCTTGCGTCGTTGGCCACATCCATTTTCCACTCTGCAAAATCCAAGCGCAACGGCAGCAACCTGCACGACATC
>JASGEG010000166.1:0-2590 GCA_047606605.1 Rhizobium sp. | reverse complement strand
ATTTCGGGAAAGATTCAAAGGATCGGGAAGGCAGGGAAAGGCTTTCTACGCCCATAATTGTTAGGTTAAGGCGTTTAAGTAAATCTTAACGGCGTCTTAAATTCAGTTCGCAAAGCTTCTTAAAATGAGATGTCGTCCGGCCGGGAGGAAGGGCGGCCACGCCCCCACCGGCCTTGATCGCTCGCGGCCATGTCTAGCGAGAGGAAAGCTGCGCGATCGACAGCAGCGTGTCGGCGCTGATGCCGGTGCTGGAGGACGAGCTCGTCAGGATGGAAAGCGCCGGCGACGACGAGGAGCTGGTGTTGTTCGTCAGATCGTACATGGCCGAGAAGCGCTGCAGCAGCTTGTTGACCTTGTCCGGGTCCTGCAGGTCGGTGATGTCGATGACCTTGTTGAGCAGCTTTGCCTGCGAGTCGACATCCATGGAGGACATCGAGCTCGGCAGGCTGAAGGTCGTGGTGATGACCTGATAGAGCGCGCTGTCGCCCATGATGTCGTAGATGGACGTGATGTCCGGCGCCTTGCGCTGGAAATAGAGCGCCATGCGCACGCCGGGATTGGTCTCGCCCTGCTGGTCTTCGAGAGTCTGATGCAGGAAGAGATCGTTCGTCTGCGCGATCGCGCCCGAGTTCTGCGCGACGCCCAGCTTGGTGTCGGTCAGGTTTCCGTCCGTATCGAAATTGAAGGCTTCGACGATGCTCTTGAACTGCGCGCCGTCGTCCGTGTTGACGAAGCTCTTGGAATCGCTCGTATCGGAGGCGAAAGCCTTCTTCAGCGTTGCGGTGCTGACCGTTTTCGGATCGATGCCATTGGCCTTCAGGATGAAATCGGTGAGCTTGCTGTCGGCGAGAAGGTCGGTGACGCTGGTGACTTTGACGATATTGGTCGCGAAATAGGTGCCGGCGTCCTTGGCATCGCTGGCGGCCTTCGTCTTCTCGGCTCCCGTCAACCCGAAGGTGCTGTGGCTGGAATAATCCGAGATATAGTTGTTGATCTGCGTTTGCGACAGCGCCTGAACCGGCGCCTCCAGCTTGCCGTCGCTGTCGAAGTTGAAGGCCTTGGCGAGATTGGTGAAACGGTCGTCCTTGAGCGAGCTGACATAGCTCTTCGGATCGTAAGGATCGCTCTCGAGGATCTTCTGCATCTGCGTCTTCGTCATCTCGCTCGAGCTGATGCCATAAGCGCGTAACGCCATGTCATAGAGTTCGGGGAGGCTGTCATTGGACGTGTCGCTGTCGGCCTCGGCATTGGTGGCGAAGAAATCCTTGATGGTCTTCACGTCGGCGATGCGGGTCTTGTAATTGCTGACGGCGTCGGTGGTCAGGGATGTCTGCGAGGTCTGGTAATTCTGCATATAGGCCGTCGAGGCCGCGTCGATCTCGTCCTGGGATTGCGCGACATCGCCACTCGCCAGCGTCCCGTCCGACTGGAAGTTGAATGCCGCGACGACATCGGTGAGGCCGAAGATGGAGGCGGTCGACGAACTCGCAAACGCGTTCTTGAACACGACGGCCGGCGTATCCGCAGCGATCCCATAGGCGGTCTTGATATAGTCCAGGAGACGGCTGTCCGAGGTCAGTTCATCGACCGTGGTGATGGAGCCGATATGATCCTTGTAATAGAGGTCGTTGTCGGCCGCACCGACGGTCGTCGTGAAGGACGGAACCGTGCTGTTATAGGCGCTCGTGACATCACTGATCTGGCCAAGCGTCTGCGGTCCGGCCTTGTAATTGGCGGCATAGCCATCCGTCGTGGCGCTGATCTGAGTAGAGCTCTGCGCCGTCTCACCATCGGCGACGGTGCCGTCGCTCTGGAAATTGAACTGGGCCATGACATCGGTCAGCCCCTTCGCTTCGGCAGTGGTCGCGTTCTCGGCGGCGGCGTTGAACTGGCTGGCGGTAATGTAAGACGGGATGTCGAAGGCGGTTTTGACATATTCGAACAGCCGGGGATTGGAAGTCAGCTCGTCTACGGAGGTGATCGAGCCGATCTCACTTTCGTAATAGGCCGTGTCGTCATCCGGCGTCGATGTCTTGACCGTTCCGTCGGCATTGAAATTGAATTCGGCGGCCAGCGCCTTGGTCGCCGTGCTGCCGTTCTGATTGACGAAGCTGTCGGGATCGCTGACATCGCTCGTCAGGACCTGCTTCAGGTAGGAATTCGACGTATAGGTCGGGTCAAGGCCGTAGGCTTTCAGCACATAGTCCCTGAGGCGGCTGTTGCCGAGCAGGTCATCGACGGTCTTAACATCGCTGATATGCAGGTTGTAATAGCTGGTTTCGGTCTGAGCAGCCGTTTCCTCGGTCGTGAAGGATTGCTTGTAAAGACCGATCAGATCGTCTTCCTGGGTGCTGGTCTGCGCCGCCGAGGCGCTGCCCGTGCCAAAATTGAACGCTGCAGCGAACTCCTTGTAGCGCGGGTCCGTCAATTTATTGGCAAAACTGCTGGAATCGCTGAGGTCGCTGGTCAGGACCTGTTTCATAAAGGCCTTGGCATAGGTCATGTCCGACAGGCCATACGCTTCCATGGCATAGCTATAGAGCTGGTAGTCGTCCATGAAGTCGTCGACGCTTTTCACCTTGCCGATATT
>JASGEG010000165.1:0-7698 GCA_047606605.1 Rhizobium sp. | reverse complement strand
CCTGGAGCCTGTTTGTGCCGGCGCGTTCTGGAACATGCTGAACAGGGCGATCAATAGCAAAGCTATGATTGCCCACAGAGCGAAATTACGAAAATTAGGGTTCATCGAACTCCCCAGCACTGAAACTCCCGCCGTTGAGCGGCGGTATTACTTGGTCTCTAACATAGGGTTGCGTCAGGCCCTTGCCAAGGCAAACCGCGCCACCACACGCTTTATTCCGTCAATAACTCTCAAAGCGGCGGCAGCAGATAGGGTTGGCGACCGAGACAGGCGGCCAGCCGATTGGCGAATGTGAGATCGAATCGTGTCAAAAAGCGGTCGAAAGGCGCCATATAGGGCGTGATCGTGGCTGCCGCCTCCCCCTCGCCTGCGACATGCGGCAGCGCCACGCGCGCCCTCTGCACCGCGCCCTTCGGCAACCCTTTCGCGAATTGCCCTTCCCCGAACGTGCCCGCCACGTCGATGCGGATTGCGGATCGACCGGAATTGACGATCCGGAACCGCCCATCCCAGACGCCCTCGGCGCCGGCCGCCAGAACAAGCGGCTGAATGCCGCGGCTTTCGCGCATGAGATAGAGCCCGTCCTTGCGCAGGTCGAAAACGACGCCGCCCACCGTCCGTCGCCCCGGCTTGCCCTCGCCGATGAAATCCAGAATCCGCCGCATCCGCTGACGGCCCGGCCCGTAAGGCGCGCCGCCGAAGACGCTGGCGAGATGGGAAAGCGCATAGGCGAGAACCGCCTCCTCGGCCTGAAGTGCCGGACGGGCGATGGCGCAGAGCGCACTGGCATGCACGGTGACATATCGGTCCAGCCAGGCCGCGGCTTGCGCCGAGAGCACCGCGCGGGCCACGCGGCCATCGGCAACCGGGATGGGCTCCTCTTCGCCCGCCAGATGCTTTCGTGTGCGCACGCGCTCATAGCGCAGATCCTCATTGCTGGGATCGTCCAGCCAGGATATGGCGCGCGCTACGAGATAGGCCCTAATATCCGCGCGGCGGCAGGCGAGAAACGGCCTTGCGATCCAGACGCGCCGGTCGAACAGCACCGCTTCGGCAATGCCTGTCCCGAAAGAGCCCTCGCCTTCGCCGAGACGCGCCGCACGCATGGCCAGCGTCTCGCGCTGATCGTCGAGCGTATGGGCGGTGACGATGACATTGGCGGAGATGTCGGCGGCGATATCCGCAAGCAGGCCATAGCGCGCCTCGCGGGCGGCGGCCATGATACCGCTTTTCGGCTTTGCGCCGTCCCAGCGACGAGACAGATGCGCGATCCCGAGCGATGCGCAGAGCGCGGCGACATCGCGCGCCTCCTCGGCGGCCTCAGGGCGCAGGCCATGGTCGATGGTGGCGGCGGAAAGGGTGATCTCGGACTGTGGAAGGGAGTTCAGCTGTTCCGCGAGAGCGGCCAGAAGACCGGTCGAATCGCTGCCGCCGGAGATGGCGACGAGAACATGGGCAGGCTTGGAAAGAGACTGCAGGAAAGCGGCGGCTGCGACTTGGGGCATCCGCGCCGCGGCGGCGCCGGTCACAGCGTCACCGGACATGACGATCAGCAGGCAAGACGCTTTTCTTCGCTGGCCACCTTGCCGGTCACGGCTTTCGAAGCCTTCGGATAGCGCTTGGTCACCTCGCGCAGCGTCGCGCAGGCCGTGTCCTTGTTGTCGAGTGCGGCAAGCGACATGCCGAGCTTCAAGAGCATTTCCGGCGCCTTTTCGGAGGAGCTGTATTTCTGATGCGCATTCAGGAAGGTCTTGGCGGCATCATTATACTTGCCTTGCGAATAGAGCGCTTCGCCGAGCCAGAAATTCGCATCCGCGGCACGACCGCTGTTCGGATAGCTGTCGATATACTGGCGGAATTCCTGTTCGGCGACGCTGTAGTCGCCGGACAGGACGTGGCCGTAGGCCGCCTTGTACTGGTCGTTCTCGCTGCCGAGCGAGGCGGTTTGCGTCGAAGAACCTGCGTTGGGCGCGGCGCCGGAGCTGTTGTTGCTGCGCGTCGCCGTCGAGCCGACCTGCTTGCCGCTCTGATCGAACTGGATCGAGCCGAGCTGGGTCGGCGGCTTGCCGGAGCTGCTGCCCTGCTGGGCCGTGTCCGGCGTATCGCTGCCCTGGGAATCGCCGATCACGCCGGCGATATCGTCCTGCTGGGCGCCGCCCTGCGCCGGCGCATCGGCCTCGCTCTTCTTCATCGAGCCGCCCGTGGTCGCACCGCCACCGCCACGCTTTTCGAGCTGCTGGAAGCGGAACTCGTTGTCTTCCTGCGTCTTGCGGATCTGTTCCTGCATCTGCAGCAACTGATAGCTCATTTCCTCGACACGGCCGTTCAGCTGGCGCATCTGGTCCTCAAGCTGCTGCAGGCGGACCTCGGCGCTGCTGCTCTGGACGTTGACGACGGGCGCCTGCTCGAACTGTCCTTGTCTTTGAGGCGTCGCATTGTTGGGAGCCGCCTGCTCCGAAGCGCCGCGTCCTCCCAGATGAAGTCCGAACAGCGATAGGGCAGAGGCATCCCGCTCGCTACCGGCAAAGGCAGCGAGACAAAGCAAGCTCGCCACGACAAGTTTTCTCATATGGATCATCCTGCCTGATTGATTCTTCGCGCCACGGCGCGACCAGGAGATTTTTTACAATTGCTCTCAAAAAGCAACGGAGTTCGGCCAAAGTGTGGTCAAAAAAACAAAGGCGGCCACGCGGACCGCCTTTGTGCATTTCGACCGGAATTCCGGCTATCAGGAGCCGGCGCCGTTGAGCACGGTGACGGCGCGGCGGTTCTGCGACCAGCAGGAGATGTCGTCGCAGGTCGCGACCGGACGTTCCTTGCCGTAGGAGATCGTCTTCATGCGCTGAGCCGGAACGCCGCGCGAAGCCAGATAGTCCTTGGTGGCGGCAGCGCGGCGGGCGCCGAGAGCCAGGTTGTATTCGCGGGTGCCGCGCTCGTCGGCATGGCCTTCGACCGTGATGGCGTAGTTCGGATAGCGGGCAAGCCACTGAGCCTGACGGTCGAGCGTCTGGGCAGCATCGGAACGGATCGAGGTGCTGTCGGTGTCGAAGAAGATGCGATCGCCGACGTTGACCGTGAAGTCCTGCGGCGAGCCGGGCGTAGCGCTGCCGGCACCGTTGAGGCCGAGGCCGTTGGCATCGTTCGGCAGGCCCTTCTTGGATGCGCAGCCAGCCAGCGAGAGGCCGACGAAAAGCGCGATCATGATCGGGTTGCGAGCGAGGTTCTGCATGTGGCCAACGGCCGGGGTTGCGATGCGGCTCATAGCCGGTCTCTCCTTAAGTCTCTATCAGGGTTGCCAGACTGTAACCGCGTGCGGTTAATCCGATTCCAACAAATATGGTTAATGCTGTCTTAAAATTGTCCCGAACTCGTCCAGTCACAGGACTTTGCGGCGATAACGTGGCGCGCCCTTCCCTACTCGAGAAGCGGCGACCAGGCGGGGTCGGACGCGAAGCCCGGCGACGGAATCTTCTGCTCGTTGTAGCCCGTCAGGTCGATCGAGTAGAGCTGCGGACCGCTGGAGCCGGCCGGCTGGCGGAAGAACATGATGACGCGGCCGTTCGGCGCCCAGGTCGGGCCTTCGTTGTGGAAGCCCGTGGTCAGGAGGCGCTCGCCCGAACCGTCGGTCTTCATGACGCCGATCGAGAAGCTCCCGCCGGACTGCTTGGTGAAGGCGATGAGATCGCCGCGCGGCGACCAGACCGGCGTGGAATAGGAGCCGTCACCGAAGGAAATACGGTGCTGGTTGGAGCCGTCGGCATTCATCACATAGATCTGCTGCTTGCCGCCACGGTCGCTTTCGAAGGCGATCTGCGTGCCGTCGGGCGAATAGGACGGCGAGGTGTCGATCGCCGTCGTCGAGGTCAGGCGGGTCGTCGTGCGCGAGCGCAGGTCCATCGTGTAGATGTTGGCGTTGCCTTCCTGCTGCAGGCTCATGATCACCCGCTGGCCATCCGGCGAGAAGCGCGGCGAGAAGGTCATGCCGGGGAAATTGCCGACCAGTTCGCGCTGGCCCGTCTGCAACTGCAGCAGATAGACGCGCGGCTGCTGATTGGCGAAGGACATGTAGGTCACTTCCTGGCGGTTCGGCGAGAAGCGCGGCGTCAGCACGAGGTCGTTGCCATCGGTCAGCATGCGCGCATTGGCGCCATCCTGGTCCATGATGCCGAGCTGCGTCTTGCGGGCGGTCTTCGGGCCGCTTTCGGCGACGAAGACGACGCGGGTGTCGAAATAGCCCTTCTCGCCGGTGATCTTTTCATAGATCGCATCGGCAATGATATGGGCGACACGACGCCAATTGTCCGGCTGCGCATAGAACTGCTGGCCGATCATCTGCGAATTGCCGAAGGTGTCCCACAGGCGGAACTCGGCACGAAGACGGCCACCCTCCTGCGTCACCCGGCCGGTCACCAGCGCCTGGGCGTTGATCGAGGTCCAGTCCGGGAAGCGCGGGGTCGCATCGGAATTGGTGATCTTCTCGATGAAGGCCTGCTTGTTGATCGGAGCGAACAGCCCCGAGCGCTGCAGGTCGGCGGCGATAACGCCGGAAATCTGCGCGCCGAGCCCATCATTCGACAGCAGATCGGTAATCGCGATCGGCATGGGCTGGACGTTGCCCTTGTTGATGTTGATCTCGACCACGGCATAGGCCGGAGTGATGGAAGCTGCCATCAGCCCTGCCAGCACGAGCAGGAGACGGGCGAGGGAGTTTCTGATCATATGTGCCAAGCCTTTCAGCATTAAAGCGCCATGTTGCCGGTTTCGAAGTTGAGAATGACTTCGACCGAGCTAGTTTCGTTGTCGAATTGAGCTCGCGGCAAATTCCCGAAGGGTGCCGCCCTAAGTACGGCGCGCATAGCGCTTGCCGTCATAGCAATTTGGGTCGATTTCGGACCACCACGTGTCGTGGCGTGCGGTTCGCCCACGAGCTGTCCGCTACGATCAAGCCTGAAGCGGATCTGAACGTGAACATCCTTCATGCCAGCTAGACCAGGCATGACATTCCAGTTTGCCGCGACCTTCTTGCGAATACCGTCAGCTGTAGTCTGATCAAGCTGATGTGTGCCGGCAGCAGCATCGATAGGCTGCGCCGACGCGGAACCAGCCAGCATGATCCCCAGGCCCATGAGCAAGGACAGGCCGAAACGGCGACAGTGGTTCGTCGAAAGCTGCACTTCCCGCATCACATCCCCAGATCCGCTGCGCTGAAGTTCACGACGACTTCCTGCCAGTCTTCATATTTGTCCGCCGGCAGGATCTTCAGATAGTCCGACTGCGCGCGCATCACGGCGCGCACGGCAGCGCTCTGCATGGCCGACTGCGTCGAAGCCGGGCCGCCGCTCGTCGTCGCTTCCGGTTCGCCGACGATCTGCCCGGATTTGTCGAGCCGGAAATGCACCTTGATCCGGACGTCGCTCGCGCCTTCCATGCCCGGCATCAGGTTCCAATACTTGGCGATCAGGTCGCGCAGACCGTCCTGCTGGCTTTGGCTGAGCTTGCCCGCACCCAGCGATTTCATGCCGCCGCGCGAGGTGACCTGATTATCGGCGCCGGCGGAAGCCTGCTGAGACGAGCGCTTGGCACCGCCTTTCGACGAGGTGTTGTTCAAGAGGTTGTTGATCTGATCGGCAAGGCCGTCGTCCAGCCCCTTACTGGACTTCTTGGCCGTCTCAAGCTTCTTATCAGCGTCCTTCTTGCCGTCGTCGGCCGAGGTGGTCTTGCTCGTGCTCTGCGTCGTGGTCTTGTCCATCGGCTTGGCTTCAGCCACCTTCGGGTCCGGCTTCGGATCGGGCTTGACCTCAGGCTTCGCTTCGACGGGCTTCGGCGGCTGCGGCTTGACATTCGGCACGGGAACATTGTCCGGCGTCGGCTGATCGGCCTGCTCGGTCGGCTGTTCCGTTGGTGGCGGCGTCGGCGTGGCTTCCGCCTTCGGCGTCGGGGCCGGCTCGGTCTTCGGCGTCGGCTGCGGCGGTGGCGTCACATCCGGCTTCTGCTGTGGAATGGCGGCCACTTCCTTCGGCGCGGCCTCCGTTTCCTTCTGCTCGATCGTCTTGACGTCGTTCGGCCGCGGATCGTCCTGCGGAACCGGCGTATCCACCTTCTTCGGCGCCAAGGCCGCCGTGTCGCTCTCCGGCCGCTGGGTGGGCACGACCGGGTTCTTGATGTCGACGTTGTTCTCGCCGGTGTTCTGGGCGTTGGCGACCTGGTCCTGCTTCGTGGTCTGCTTGCGGGAAACGTGGTCCGTCACCGGCGCCTTCTTCTCGCCTTGCTGGAGCTGGTCGGCCTGGACGATATCGACGTCCATGGCCATGCTTTCCGGCGTTTCGAGCGGCGCCGGCGCGCTAAGCGACAGCATGGCGCCGATCAGCACCAGAACGTGAACAACCGCAGATGTGACGAGGCTGCGCTTCATGTCGATCCGTCAGTGATCCGTTACCTGCTGCGTGACCAGGCCGATGTTCTTGTAACCGGCCTCCTGAATGCGCGACATCACGTCGGCGATGACGCCGTAAGGGGCCTTCGCATCGCCCTTTACGAAGATGCGTTCACTATAGCCCGTGGTGGCGATCGCCTTCAGCTTGTCCGCGATTTCCGTGGCCTGGATCTGCGATTCCCCGATGAACACCTGGCCATCGGACTTGATCGAGATGGTGATCGGCTGGGTCTGGGCGTTGAGCGCGCCGGCCTGCGTTTGCGGCAGGTCGATCGGCACGCCCGACGTCATCATCGGCGCGGCCACCATGAAGATGATCAGCAGCACGAGCATGACGTCGACCAGCGGTGTCACGTTGATATCGGCGATCGGGCCGCCCCGGCCACCGCCGCGACGCCCGCCCCGGCGGCCACCGCCGCCACCCTTGCTTCCAACAGACATTGCCATATGCGTTACTCCGGTTCTGTCCGTGACTTACTGGGCAGCCTGGCGCGGCTGCAGCTTCTCATCGATCTGGCGCGACAGGATGGCGGAGAATTCATCCGCGAAGCCTTCCATGCGCGCCGACAGCTTGCCGGCATCGGCCGAGAACTTGTTGTAGGCGATAACGGCCGGGATAGCGGCGACGAGGCCGATGGCGGTCGCGAGCAGAGCTTCCGCGATACCGGGGGCAACGACGGCGAGATTGGTTGACTTCGAACCGGCGATCGCCTGGAACGAGGTCATGATGCCGACGACGGTGCCGAACAGACCGATGAACGGGCCGGCCGAACCGATGGTCGCGAGCGAACCGAGACGGGCGACCAGATGTTCCGATTCACGCGCCAGCGTTACGTCCATGGCGCGGTCGATACGCATCTGCAGGCCGATCGGCGACCGCGCGCCTCGCTCGAACGACTTCTTCCATTCGCGCATGGCGGCGACGAAGATGGCGCTGAGGCCGGTATTGCTGCGCTCCGAAAGCGTGCGATAGAGTTCCTCGAGCGACTGGCCCGACCAGAAGACCTGCTCGAAATGGTCGAACTGACGGCGTGCCCGCGCGTAGCTCAGATATTTGTCGATGACGATCGCCCAGGTCCATACCGACGCCGCGAGCAATCCGAGCATGACGAGCTTGACGACCAAGCCCGCCTGCATGAAGAGCGACCAGAGGGTGATGTCCGGTGTGGTGGCCGCTGCCAATGCTACTTGTTCCATTGATCCAAAATCCCCGAATCCAACCGCCCGGCGCTGGACCGGGCGGCTAAAAGTGATCTCACAAGAAT
>JASGEG010000164.1:0-4370 GCA_047606605.1 Rhizobium sp. | reverse complement strand
GAAAAAATGAACGTGGTCCGACAGTTCGGCAAGCCAGATCAGCATAAGAGCCCTTTCTAAAGCCCCTGATGGGAGTGTGGCTCCGTGTCGGAGAATGCTGGAAACTTGTCAAGCAAAGCTGCCACGATCTTCCCGAAACCCATCCCCAACGACGATTTCACCATCAAGACGTCGCCTGGGGCGACCGAATTGAGCACGAATTCCGAGAGCTCCTCCGTATTCTCGCGGTATTCGACATAAACGCTTTCCGGCAGCGCATCTCTCAGCGCCGCCATCTCCGGACCCGCCAGCCAGACATGCTCGATGCCGGCCGCAAGCAGCGGTCCAGCAAGATTCGTGTGCACGCGCTGGGCGTAATCCCCCATTTCCAACATGTCGCCGAGAACGGCGATCCGCCTGCCCGCCCTGCTCCCGACATTGGCATCCGGCGATGTGGTCGCCAGCAGCGCGATGGCCGCGCGCATGGATGCGGGATTGGCGTTGTAGCTTTCGTCGATCAGCGTGAAATAGCCGTTGCCGATGGCGCGCTTGTGGCGCTGGCCCCTGCCCTTTTCCGCCTGCAGCGTCGCGAGCGCCTCGACCGCCTTGTCGAGATCGGCGTCGACGAGCATCACCGTGCCGAGAACGGCCAGCGCATTCTCCGCAATGTGCCGGCCGGGTGCGCCGATCGCCACTTCTATCGTCTCGCCGCCAATCGTCAGCCACAGCGTCGAATTTTCTTCCGACGCGTTGAATTCGGCCAGCCGAACATCCGCCTTGGCATGCTGGCCAAAGCTGTGGATATGCTCGACCCCAGCGTCCGAGGCCGCACGCTCCAGGAATTCGAACTGATCGTTGTCGCGATTGAGGACGGCATGGCCGCCTGGCACGACGCCATCGAAAATCTCGGCCTTGGCGGCGGCGATCTCGGTGATGTTGCGGAAATTGCCGAGATGGGCCGGCGCGATCGTCGTGACAATCGCCACGTCCGGACGCACCATCTTGACGAGCGGCCGGATCTCTTCGGGATGGTTCATGCCGATTTCGAAGATGCCGAAATCCGTATCCTGCGGCATCCGCGCCAATGTCAGCGGCACGCCCCAGTGATTGTTGAAGGAAGCGACCGAGGCATGCACCTTACCCGACGGCGACAGCGTCCGGCGCAGCATCTCCTTGGTGGTGGTCTTGCCGACCGAGCCCGTGACCGCGATGATCTTGGCCTGGGTGCGCTCGCGCGCGGCAAGGCCCAGCCTTCCGAGTGCCGCCAGCACATCGTCGACGACGATCTTAGGCACGGTCAGCCGGCCCATCGCCGGCAGCCGCGCCTCGCTGATGACGATCAGCGCCGCACCGTTCGCCATCGCCAGATTGGCGTAGTCATGGCCATCGACACGATCGCCCTTGATGGCGAAGAACGCTTCGCCGGGCTTGATCGAACGGCTGTCGATGGAAATCCCCGTAATGCCCTCAGGCAACGCTCCAAAGGAACGGCCCACAATGGCGGCGATCATGTCTTCAGTTGTCCAAAGCCAGCTCAAGACTTTACCTCCTCCAGTGCTTTGCGCAATTCGGCATGGTCCGAGAACGGCAGCGTGACGCTGCCGATCGTCTGACCTTCCTCATGCCCCTTGCCGGCGACGATCAGGGTGTCGCCGGATGTCAACATGCCCACGGCCGCGCGGATCGCCTGGGCGCGATCGCCGATCTCGGTGGCGCAAGGTGCTGCCGCCATGATCTCGGCGCGGATCGACGCCGGCTCTTCCGAGCGCGGATTGTCGTCGGTGACGATGACCACATCGGCCAGACGGCAGGCAATTTCCCCCATGATCGGCCGCTTGCCGCGATCGCGGTCGCCGCCGCAGCCGAAGACGACGATGATGCGGCCGGTGGTGAATGGCCGCACCGAATTCAGCACATTTTCCAATGCATCCGGCTTATGCGCATAATCGACATAGGCGAGCGCGCCGTCATGGGTGTGGCCGACGAGCTCGAGCCGGCCTGAGGCGCCGACGAGCTTCTCCAGCGCCGCCATGGCGATCGGCGCGGCGACGCCCGTGGATATGGCAAGCCCGGCGGCGACGAGCGCATTGGCGATCTGGAAGTCGCCGGCAAGCGGAATATGGACCTCGAATATATCGTCGCCGAAATGGACTTCGGCGATCTGCTTGTGCCGGAAATGCTCGACGCGCTTCAGCGTCAGAAAATCGCCCTTGCGACCCACCGTGCGGATGTCCTGCCCGGCATAACGCGCGGCGCTGATGGCCTGCGGCGACCATTGATCGTCGGCAAAGATGACCGCGGGCGAGCCCTTCGGCAGCAGATCCCGGAACAGCCGCATCTTGGCGGCCATGTAATCCTCGACCGTTGGATGATAATCCATGTGATCGCGGCCGAGATTGGTGAAGGCGGCAGCGGCCAGCCGGACGCCATCGAGGCGGAACTGGTCCAGGCCATGGCTCGAGGCTTCCATCGCCGCATGGGTGACGCCCTCGCCGGCAAGTTCGGCGAGCAGCTGGTGCAGCGACACCGGGTCGGGCGTCGTCAGCGAGCCGTAATCATTGCGTGTGGGAGAGACGACGCCCGTCGTGCCGATCATCGCGGCCGGATGGCCGGCATGCGCCCAGATCTGCCGGGTGAAGGAAGCGACCGAGGTCTTGCCGGCGGTCCCGGTGACTGCGACCATCGTTTCCGGCTGCTTGCCGTAGAAGCGCGAGGCGGCAACGGCCAGAAACCGACGAGGCTCGGCAACCGTCAGGACCGGCACGCCGGCAGCGGAAGCGCCAGGACCGGCGACGATGACGGAGGCTCCGCGCGACACGGCATCGGCGATGAAGCTTGCGCCATCGGCCTTGGTGCCGGAGACCGCGACGAAAGCCATGCCCGGCGCAATCTTGCGGCTATCGGCCGAAAGGCCGGTTATCTCAAGATCGCCAAGCGTTCCGCCGACCTGTCCGTTGAGCTCCGGAAACGCATTTCCGGCAATATTCCGCAAGTTCATTGAATGTACTTTTCGCCTTCTCTGATCCGTCCGCCCCTCGCGAATCGACCCGTGTATTCTTTCACGCTTAATAAGACACCAGCAAGGCCGAGTTGTCGCTTCCGAAACTGGGCTGGATTCCGAGGATCGGCGCGGCGCGTGCGATGATGTCGCGGGCGATCGGCGCCGCCGTATAGGCCGAGATCGTACCGCCATGCTCACCGGTCTTCGGCTCGTCGCAGAAGGTCATGATGATGTATTGCGGATTGTCGATCGGGAACACCGCCATGAAGGTGTTGAAGTTCAGCGTGCTCGAGTAGCGACCGTGCACGACCTTGTCGGCCGTCCCGGTCTTGCTGCCGACGTCATAGCCCGGCACGCGGGCCGCACGGCCCGAGCCCTTCGAGCCGTTGAAGTCGAGCAGGAAGCGGACATTGTCGCTGGTGCTTTTCTTGACGACGGTCTTGGCGATCAGATCGGCCTGTTCGCGGTTGCGCGGCAGGAAGGTCGGCTCGATCAGCTTGCCGCCATTGACGAGCGCAGCACCTGCAACGGCCGTCTGCAATGGCGTGGTGGAGACACCGTGACCGAACGAGATGGTGATCGAGTTGATCTTCTTCCACACGCGCGGCTGGGTCGGCATCTTCACCTCCGGCAGCTCGGTCTGCATCTTGCTGAGCAGGCCGATGCGGGTGAGAAACTCCTTGTGGCCTTCGATACCGACGATGTCGGCAATCTTTGCCGTGCCGATGTTGGAGGAATACTGGAAGATTTCCGGAACGGTCAGCACGCGGCGCTGGCCGTGAAAGTCCTTGATGGTGAAGCCGCCGATGCGGATCGGATTGGTGGCGTCGAAAGCGTCGCGCAGGGTGATCTTGCCGGCATCGAAGGCCATCGCCATCGTGAAGGTCTTGAAGGTGGAACCCATTTCGAACGTGCCGTTCGTCATGCGGTTGAGCCAGCCTTCGGCGGCGCCCTCATTCGGATAGTTCGGATCGAAATCCGGTGCCGAGGCCATGGCCAGAACTTCGCCGGTGTGAACGTCGAGCACGGCGGCGCCGGCACCCTTCGACTGGAAATTCTTGACCGCGTTGACGACCGCGTCATGAACGATGTCCTGCACGCGCAGATCGACCGAAAGCTTGACCGGCTGCAGCGGCTGGTCGTTGGTCATGCCGGCGGCGGCGAGATCGGCAAGCCCCTGATCGTCAATATATTTCTCCATCCCGGCAACGCCGCGATTGTCGATATTGACGTAGCCGAGAATATGGGCCGCGGTCGAGCCGCCGGGATAGAAACGGCGCTTCTCGGGGCGGAAGCCGATGCCGGGAATGCCGAGCGCCAGGATCTGGCTCTGCTGCTTCGGCGTCAACTGCCGGCGAAGCCAGGCGAAATGCGAGGTCTTCACCGCAAG
>JASGEG010000163.1:0-5953 GCA_047606605.1 Rhizobium sp. | reverse complement strand
TGCGGCGTCCGCATTGCGGCTGCCTTTGTCCGGATCGATGTCGCGATTGCCCTCCGGATGACCGGCTATGTGCAGGTGCCGGAATTCCGCATCATCGAACAGTCCGGTCTCGAGCAGTTGCATCGAAGAGGCAAATTCGCCACGCGGTGTCGCCGCATTGCCCGCCAGCACGAGCGCCTGATCGACACCGGCTTCACCTTGATAACGGGCGATCCAGTCGCGCAATTCACCACGATCGCGAATGGACCGGGCGGGGAAATGCGGCATTGCGACGAAACCCTCGTCCCGCAGCCGCCGCGCCGTCCGCACCATGTCCTCGATCGGCGTGCCGTCGATATGGGCGATGTAGACGCGGGTGCCGGCTGGAAGCAGGGTGCGGAAATCCTCGACCTTCGAGGCGGTCCGCGGCATCACCTCGATCGAAGCGCCGCGCAGGAGCGCCTTCATGCGTGGCTGCCTGTCTTCTTCCTTGACGGCAGACGGCGGCAATAATTTCGACAACAGATGCAGCATTCGAACATCCTTCCGCCGGAACGGCTTGTTTCTGGAAAACAGTGGTTTTGCTGCCGCATCCCTTGCGACCGAAGCCTCGGGCGTGCCCGCATCGCAGACAGCGTTGGGCATTGCCGCGCGGAAATAACACCGCGCAGCGCGTCATCTCCCGACACCGGGGCAACGTACCGATCGCTATTCGTGCGTCCGGCCTTCGAAGTCTTTGACGCCGCCCAGCGCCACATATTTCTGGCCATCGAACTGGTAGAGCTGGAGCGCCTCGATGGGAAACACGTCAGATCCGTCCCTGGTCGTCAGGGTGATGCCCTCCTGGAGCAATGGGTTCTTCCATCCCTGCATGTTGTGGACGACCTTCATCAGCTCTTCGCGGTTCGGCTCCTTGAGTTTTTCCAGAGACTGGATCAGCGCATCGCCGATGGCGTATCCCGTCTGGCCGATCGTGTTGGCGAAGACGAAGTTCACCTTGGCCGCCTTTATCGCCTCGAGATAATGATCGATGCCTGCGTCGCCGGACTTCTGATCGCTGATGATCGGCTTCAGGAAGTCGGAGGTGATGATGCCCTTTGCATTGTCCAGGCCGACGGATTGAAGGACCGGATATGCCGACGAAAGATTGGTCACCAGGGTCAAGGGCTTCCAGCCGCTTTCGGACTGGAAACGGATCGCCTCGCCGCCCTGGCGGGGCGCCGCAATAATCACCAGAGTATCGGCGCCCGACGCCTTCAGAGTATTGAGCTGCGTCTCGACGGTCGGATCTTGCGACGTGACAGGTTGGCGTTCGATCACCTTGATGGCGGAACCCTCCGTCGCGCGGTCGAAGGCTTTCATGAAGGTCTGGCCGGTTTCCGTGTTCAGATACAGGAACGCCACTTTCGCATCGGGCTTGTTCGCCTTGAGATATTCGGCAAACGAATCCGCTTCGGTCGAGAAGGACGGCACGAAACCGACTTCCCATTTGGGAGCGTTCAGCGAGACCACCCCCGAATACATGAAGAGGTTCGGGACCTTCTTCTGCGTGATGTAGCGGCCGATCGCGAGATTGTTCGGCGTCGCGGCCGTGCCGACGAGCGCAAAGACCTGGTCTTTTTCCACCATCTTGCGGACATTCGCCAAGGTGCGCTGCGGATCGAGCCCGTCGTCCTCGATGATCAAAGCGATCTTGCGCGTCTTGCCGTCGCCCATCGTGACGCCGCCCTCGACGTTGGCCTGCTCGATGCGCGCACGGATGCCTTCGGCGACGCCGCCGACGACGGCGACCGGGCCGGTCAGCGGTCCCGTCACGCCAATTTTTATCGTGTCGCCGGTGATGCCGGGCGACGGTTCCGCCGCATTGGCATTGCTTGCTACAAGCAGCGCCGCGACAGCCAGCCGCATCGTGCGACCTTTCAGCATGGAGACAAATCTCATGTCGGTTCCTCCCTCACTTCAACTCGGCGTCGGCTACGCGCCATCCTCCCAAAAATCATCGAAAGCCATTTTTCGATGAAGCCAGTGACGCCGTTGCGCGCGATCATCATGATGAGGATCAGCGCAAGGCCGTAAATCAGATTGCCGAGGCTCAGGCTGACGTCGGACGCCCAGTTCGGCACGAAGACCATGAAGAGACCGCCGAGGAACGCACCGACGATGCTGGTGACGCCGCCGCCGATGCTGCCGATCACGATGTTGATGGACAGGATCGCCAGGAACGACTCCGGGCTGACGAAGCCGCTGATGATGGCGAAAACCCCGCCGCCCAATCCCGCCAGCGCCGAACTGACCGCAAATGCCCAAAGGCGGGTGCGTGTCAGGTTGACGCCGAGCGCCTGGGCAATCTGCGGATTGTCCCGCTGCGCGCGCAAAGCGCGGCCGGCATCGCCGAACAGCATCAGCCAGACGAGCAGGGCGCCAACGCCCGCGCATGCGAGCGCTATGATGTAAAGCCACAGCTCCGGCCTATCCGCCATGAAACCCGGCGGCTCGAGGGCATCGATGGGAAGCCCGGAGACGCCGCCGGTCAGGCTGCTCGTCTTGAGGAGCAATTGCGGGAACGCGGCCGCGATGCCGAAAGTGACGATGGCCAGTTGCAGACCTTGAAGCCTCAGCGCCGGAAGGCCGATAACCAGCCCCACCAAGGCCGCCGCGGCGGCCGATACGGGCAGCGTCACCAGCGGCGAAACGCCGTAGCTGGCATTCAGGATCGCGGTGGCATAGGCGCCGATGCCGAACAGCGTTCCCTGCGCGAGACAAATCTGGCCGGCGAATCCCATCAGCAGGTTCAGACCGAGGATGGCGATCGCGTAGGCGATGGCGATGGCCACTTGCTGAAGCGCGTATCCCGGCGCGACGACTGGGATCAGGATCGCGACGATCGCGAAGAAGCCGAACTTGAAAGCAGCTGCACGGGTTCCGCCATTCATAGTTTCGTCACCTTGTAGGAACCGAACAGGCCGACCGGCTTCACGAGCAGGATGATCAGCGTGAGGGCAATCGGCACGGCGATGCGCATGTCGGCTCCGATGAACGGCAGGTAGCTGGCACCGAGGCTTTCGGCGACACCGACGGCAAGTCCGCCGACGATGGCGCCAAGCGGACTGTCCCAGCCGCCGAGCGTGGCGGCCGCCAGGCCGTAGAACAGGATCGGCGTCATCATCGTCGGGCTGAGGAAGAGCCGCGGCGCGATGAGGATGGCGGCAAGCGCCCCGATGACGGCGGCAAAGCCCCATCCCAACATCAGCATGCGTTCGACATTGACGCCGACAAGAACGCTGCGGGCATGGTCGAAGGCGGCCGCGCGCATCGACAGGCCAAGCCTGGTGAAGCGGAAGATGAAGCCCATTGCCAGGGCGATGACCAGAAGGATCGTCAGCGTCCCGATGGCCGATGTCAGCACGCGGACATCGGCGATGCTGAAGCCGCCGTCGGGAAACAGCCCCGGAAACGAGAGTTGTTCGGCGCCCCAGATCCACATGCACGTCGCCTGGAAGAGAACGAGGATACCAAGCGTGATGACGACAACGGCTTCCACAGGAGCGCTCATCATCGGCCGGATGACGAGGCGGAATGTGACGATCCCGATACCGAAGGCCAGGAGGAGGCTCGCGAGGACGGCGAGCCAGACCGGCACGCCCCATTGCATCAACTGCCAGGCGACATAGGCCGAAAAGGTCGCCATCTCGCCCTGGCCGAAATTGACGACGTTGGTCGCCCTGAAGATGAGGACGAGCGCCAGGGCCAGCGCCGCGTAAATTGCGCCCGTGGTCAGGCCGCTGACGACGAGCTGGAAAAACAGGCTCATCAGGCAACTCCCAGGTATGATTTCTTGATGTCGTCGTTGTCGAGCAGCGCGCTCGCCGCACCGCTCGCGACGATTTGGCCCGCTTCGATGACGAAAGCCCGGTCGGCATATTGAAGGGTGATGTCGACATTCTGCTCGACCACGAGCAGCGTCATGCCCTGCTCCTGGTTCAGCCTCTTGAAGATCGCGAGAATCTCCTGCGTGATCGAAGGGGCAAGCCCGAGCGATGGCTCGTCGCACATCAGAAGCCTCGGCCGCGACATCAGCGCGCGGGCCACCGCCAGCATCTGCTGTTCTCCGCCGCTGAGGTTTCCCGCAAGCTGAGTGCGCCGTTCGCGCAGACGCGGGAAGGTCTCGTACCAGCGTTCCTTGTCCTCCCGCACCTGCGACCGATTGGCGACGATGGTTGCCCCGAGCGACAGGTTCTCATCGACGGTAAACTCGGAGAAGGTCCCTCGCCCCTGGGGGATGTGGGCGATGCCGAGAGCAAGGCGCTTCTGCGCGACGATCTTGTCGAGCGCCGTTCCCGAAAGACTGATCGAGCCCTTGAAGGCAAGCAGCCCGCAAACCGCGCGCAGCAGCGTCGTCTTGCCGGCTCCGTTGGAACCGAGCAGGGCGACGAATTCGCCCTCGCCCACCGAGAGAGAACAGTCGAACAGCGCCTGCGTCTTGCCGTAGGATACGAACAGGTTCCGGATATCCAGAAGCATCACGCCGCCTTCCCGAGGTAGGCGGCGATCACCGCGTCGTTGGACTTGATGTCGGCCGGCGTTCCCTCGGCCAGATTACGCCCGAGATGCAGGACGACGATCCGGTCGCAGAGGCTCATCACCAGACCCATATGATGTTCAATGAGAAGAATGGAGAGGTTCCGCTTGCGTCTGATCCCATCGACGAGCGTCCCGAATTCGTGGACTTCGCCATGCGTCAGCCCGCCGGCGGGCTCGTCGAGCAGGAGAATTTTCGGCTCCGCGGCAAGCGCGCGGGCGATCTCCATACGCTTCTGCAGGGGATAGGGAAGCGATCCGGCCGCGCGCGGCGCGAGGTCTGCCATGCCGACCTCCTCAAGCACCGCCATCACCTTTTCCCGCGCGGATCGTTCCTCCGCCCTTGCCCGGAACGGTGCGAAGATCGCCTGGGCGAACTTGCCGCCCAGGCGATGATGCGCGCCGAGCATGACGTTTTCGAAGACGGTCATCGCGGCATAGATGCCGAGGTTCTGGAAGGTCCTTGCGACGCCCTTTCCGATCATCTCGCGCGATGCCAGGCCTTCCAGCGGCTGGCCGTCGAGCATGATCGAACCGCTTGCGTAAGTGACAAGGCGGGTGGCGGCATTGAGAAACGTCGACTTGCCGGCGCCGTTCGGTCCGATCAGGCCGCAAATCTCGCCGGCCGTCACGGAAACCGAGACATTTGTCAGGGCCCTGACGCCGCCAAATTGCACGCAGACGTCCCGCGCCTGAAGCACGGGACGCACCTCGACGATGCTGCTCTCGTTCACTGATGTCCTCCTCTCCAAAGTGGCCTCTCCACAGCCAGTCGATTTCTCTTGTTGACAGCCAATTCCACTTTGGATACCCATAAGTATCCGAAGACGTTTTGGTATGTCAAGTGTCGATCACAGCTTGCTTGCCCCACCGGAACGTCCCGAGAGATGCGCGCTGCCGGGTTGGAGAAGATGGCGGCGATAATGGCGATTGGCCCCTTGAGGTGGGGCGGCGGGAGGAGATCGATGGCGACAATTGACACCGAACTGACGGGCGAAAATCTCTATAGAGACCCCTATCCCGTCTATGCGAGGCTGCGCGCAGAGCAGCCGGTGGCGTTCTTCGAGGGAACGAAGGAATATTTCATCACCCGGTTCGACGATTGCCGCATCATCGGCGGCAACGACAAGGTGTTCGGACCGTCGGGTTCGGCCGATCGACCGGAAGCCCGCGTCATGGGCATGCCGAATGTCCTGACCATGTCGGGCGAGGAGCATCAGTGCCTGCGGGAAGGCATCGACGAGAACCTCACGCAGGAACGCGTCCGCTCCTTCGTCGAAGCTCTGACGCGCCCGGTCGTGCAGCGTTACATCGACACCATCAGGAAGAATGGCGAAGCGAATCTGACGACCGAACTCTTCGAGCCGATCTCGGTGCGGTGCATCGGCGACGTCAT
>JASGEG010000162.1:0-15067 GCA_047606605.1 Rhizobium sp. | reverse complement strand
TGCCGCTCGCATCAAGGCCTCACAATGAGTTCATCAGATACTATCAGGTGAGTTCACATCCGGCCCGTGCCCAAAACTATCAAGCCGTTGAAACTGAAAAATCAATGGGGCAGAGACGGCGGATACGGTTAATGCGATTTCGGGCTGTATTTGCATTGACGTGACGGTGTGATTCCTTAGGTGCTCTGATTCGGTTGGGAGCACTGCGATGGATGACTTGGTTGTTCGGTTTGTTGGCGAGGACGCCCCTCGTCCGCGGCTGGCGCTGTTGCTGGAGCATTTTTCCGAGCTTTCGGACGATCGCGAACCGCAACGGATCATGTATCCGCTCAACGAAATGCTGCTGCTGGTGACCTGCGCCACCATCTGCTCCTGCGACGATTTCGACGAGATCGTCGCCTGGGGCAAACATCATCTGGCCTTTCTGCGCCGCTTCTCGGAGTTCCATTTCGGCATTCCCTGCGAGCGCTGGCTGCGCATCCTGGTCAACCGCATCGATCCGATCCTGTTCGGGCGCTGTTTCGAAAGCTGGATTGCGGCACTGTGGCCCGATCGCCACGACCTCATCGCCATCGACGGTAAGACGGCGCGGCGCACCCTCGAAAAACGCAAGGGGTTGAAGGCACTACATACACTCTCGGCCTACGCCACCAAGGCGCGCCTGACCCTGGCGCAGCTCTCGGTCCCCGAAAAGACCAACGAGATCACCGCCATCCCCGATCTGCTCGATCAGCTTGCCGAGGCCAGGCAACTGGAAGGGGCGCTCGTCACCATCGACGCCATGGGCTGTCAGGTCGAGATCGCCGACAAGATCGTCGGCCATGGCGCCGACTATCTGCTGGCCCTCAAGGGCAATCAGCCGACCCTGGAGGCCGACGTCGCAGCCTATTTCAGCGATGCGCCGGCCGCCGAGCTGGTCACCAGGACCATGCTCGAAAAGGCTCATGGGCGCATTGAGACCCGCACCTACACAGCTTCCGACAATGTCTCCTGGATCACCTCGGAGCGCAGCTATCCGGGGCAGCCGCGCTTTTGCAACATCAAGACTATCCTCAAGGTTCACACCCGCCTTGAATATACCGACCGAAGCAGCAGTTCTCAGACACGCTATTTCATCTGCTCCGCTGTGCTCGATATCGAGAGCCTCGCCGCCGGCGTGCGCGGACATTGGGGCGTCGAGAGCATGCACTGGTTGCTCGATGTCGCCTTCAAGGACGACCTGTCCCGCTATCGCGCCGAACACGGCGCCAAGAACATGGCCGTGGTGCGCCACTTCGCACTCGACCTCGTGCGCGCCAACAAAGCAAAGGGGAGCGTCAAGACAAAGCGCAAAACCGCCAGCTGGGATCCAAATTGCCTGCTCAAAATCCTCCAGAAAAATTGACCGTTAACCTCGATTCCGTGCCGTGCGTCGGGACCCCATGCGGATTGACAGGAAATCGCTCAACGCATGAACATTACGCGGTTGAAGGTCAACAAGATCATCGGCCAGGTGCGTGATTCCGGTAGCTAGCGCGGCTCCGAGGAATTCCAGCTTCTCCGGTAGCAGCGCACCATGATTTTCACTCGGCACCAGACCGTAAGAAACAGACTAGGACAGCCCCCGATGCGCTCCGGCCGTAGTTCTCAACAGATCATCAACGTGGCTTAGCGCACGGGTGATGGCACGTGTGCCACCTTCGACAGCGGTGATCGCCGATGCACCCTCGTAAAGCAGTGCGATCAGACCGCCCAGCGCCCCGTCATGATCGCGTTCACGGCCGACCGCGTCGATAAACAGCTCTCTGACGCCGTCCTTATGACGCCGGGTCACGGATCGGATTCGGTCGTCATGAGGATACTCCGCCATCGCCAGCAGAAACGGGCAGCCGCGAAACCCAGGTTGCATGGCCAGGTGCCCAAGCGACAGGAACAGAGCTCCGACCCTATCCTGCGGAGTTTGCGGCGCGCGGCCAACCAGATCCCGCATGGAGGCAAGGACTTCCTCCTGTCGGGCCGAGAGGCACGCAAACAACAAGTCGTCTTTCGTCGGGAAGTATCGATATAATGTCGCCTTGGCTATGCCGGCCTCGGCTGCGATGCGATCGACTCCCACCGAGCGAATACCCTCCTTGTAGAAGAGACGTGAGGCCGCCTGCACGAGATGAGTGTGTAGTTCCCCCGCTATTGCATCCTGCCTGCTATGATCCATCCTGACAACGTCTCCGTTCACAAAGATACCAAACCGTCTCGCTGCCCCGCACTCGTTAGAACATGGGCTGGCTCCTGCCGGAACTCCTTGATAGTCCCCGGCATTTGCTACGTCCAGAGAATGTGAACAGGCTGCAAGATAACCGTTATACCGATCGGTATTGTATGTCGCGAAAACAGGGATTTATCCATGCTGCTCTGGCTAGATTTTGCATAGCCGCATATTCAGTGAACTACCCAGTACAAAACACCTTATCCATAAATACGAAAAATTTTCCCGTAAGTTTGGAAAACGATAGTAGCCTTTTCCGAAACTTGATTAGAACTTGAAGTGCGACGTCCTTGCCTGCCTCGTCGCACACATGAGAGTATCCCTATAAGTCTTGTAGATTTCTATTCACGCTCGAAACCCGCCGCGCAGGAGCCAAAATTGACCCTTCCCTTCAATCGATTTTTTCTACGGCCGCTTGTGGTCGTCTCGTCGCTGGTGCTGCTTGCGGGAACGGCGTACGCCAAAGGCGATCTTGTCGTCGGCCTATCCGGGATCGCGACGCGGCTCGACGCTCAGCAACTGGTGACGGGGTCTGCCGACGCTATTGCCAGTTCGCTGATCTATGACACGCTGGTGCTGCGGGATGCGAAAGGCGAATTCCATCCGGGTATCGCCGAGTCCTGGGAAGTCTCCAAGGATGGCAAGACTATTCGGTTCACTATCCGTGACGGTGCAACATATCACGATGGCACGCCGATCACCGCGGCCAGCGTGAAGGCACTGTTCGACTCTACGCTTTCTCCCGACAACAAGTCATTCGGCAGCGGTGCCTACAAGCCCTATATCGACTCGGTTACGCTGGACGGCGATCGGGCGGTCGTCTTTAACCTTAAATATCCCTATGCTGCGGCGCTTGCCCTTCTGGCCATTCCTTCGGGCGGGATACAAAGCCCGGGCAGCCTCGGCGAACAGAAGCTGAATGAATCGAAAGCCGTCGTCGGTAGTGGGCCGTACCGGCTGGTCGACTGGGTGCCAGGCGATAGCATAACGCTGGAAGCAAACCCGGATTACTGGGGCGGAAAGCCCGCTTACGATACGATCACGCTGCGCCAGATCCCGGAAAACGAATCGCGCGTATTGGCGCTGGAGACCGGCGAGGTCGGCGTGATCAACAACCTGCCTTCAACCAGCATCCCCTCGCTGAAGGACACGCCGGGCGTGACGGTGCATACCTTCCCGTCGACGCGTATTCAGTATCTGGGCTTCAACAATGAGACACCACTGCTCAGCAATGTGAAGGTTCGGCAGGCGCTCAACTACGCCATCGACCGCGACGCCATTGTGAATACCATCCTCACCGGCATCGCCAGTCCCGCGACGGGGGTGGTTTCGAGCAATGCCTGGGGCTATTCGAACGTGGGGCAATATCCCTACGACCCGGAGAAGGCGCGATCGCTCTTGAAAGAAGCAGGTGTGTCAGAAGGGGCTAAGCTTGAGCTCGCAGTGCCCGAAACCTATCTGCCCGGCGGTCGTCAGATCGGCGAGCTCCTTCAGGCCAATTTCAAAGCCGTGGGCATCGACGCCACTATCAAGCGCTACGAATGGAGCACCTTTCAAGGCGTGATGGAGGCGCACAAGGGTTATGAAGCCTATCTTCTCGGCTGGGCCAGTGTCACCGGGGACGCTGACCGAGGACTAACGCCCTTCTCGGCCTTTGGCGTGACGGCGAATTTCGCAAACTACAACAACCCGCAAGTCTTCGAGGGAATCGGCAAGGCTGCTCAGGAAGTTGATCCTGATGCTCGCAAGGCCACCTACCGAAAGGTCCTTGAGCAGCTCAAGGAAGACGCACCCTGGGCGCCGCTTGCAGAGATCAACTATGCTATCGGCACGGCGGACAACGTTGGCGGCGCGTTCGTCGATCACAATGGCATCCTGATCCTGCGTTATGCCGCGCCGTACGGACAGGCTGCGCAATGATCCGTTATCTGACGGGACGATTGATCCAGGTTGTCCCGACCCTGTTGGGCGTGCTGGTCCTGGTCTTCGCCATGACGCACATGCTTCCGGGAGATCCGGCGCGGCTGATCGCGGGACCTGACGCCACCGATGCGGAAATCGCCGGGCTGCGCAGCCAGCTCGGCCTCGACCTCCCGGTCACCGAACAGTTCGCGGCCTATCTGGTGAACCTGTCACACGGAGAACTCGGCCGGTCGCTGCATTCGGGCCGTGCGGTTTCTGCCGAGCTGGCTGTGCGGTTGCCGCATACGCTGATCCTGACCGGCATGGCGCTGGCGATCATGGTGGCGCTCGGGCTTGTCGCTGGGGTGATCTCGGCCGTCCGGCCCAACAGCCTGCGCGACCATCTGCTGACAGGCCTGTCGCTGGCCGGAATCTCGGTGCCGCTGTTCTGGCTGGGGCTAATGCTGATCATGCTGTTCTCCTATCATCTGCGCCTGTTTCCAACCGGCGGCACGGTGAGCCTGAAGAGCTACGTCCTGCCTGCCGTGACGTTGGGGCTGGGGGCTGGGGCCATGCTGGCGCGGCTCACACGCTCCTCGCTCATGGAGATCATCAATCAGGACTATATCTGCACTGCCCGTGCCAAGGGTGTCGGCGAGGCCGCCGTCATCACCCGCCATGCACTGCGCAATGCTCTGATCCCGGCAGTCACGCTGATCGGGCTGGAAGCCGGAATTCTGCTGGGCGGAGCAGTGATCGTCGAGACGATCTTCTCGATCAACGGGATCGGCCGTTACCTCGTCCAGGCAATTCAGTACCGGGACTACCCGGCAACGCAGGGTGCGGTGCTGGTGATCGCGGTTATCTTCATCCTGGTCAACCTGCTGACCGACCTCAGCTACGGCTTTCTCGATCCCCGTCAGCGCAGGAGCGCGGCATGACGGTCGTCGATCTACAAATTCCGCTCGCCGGCACGACCGCTTTGCGGCGGGCGCTCGCGAACTGGCGCGTCAGCCTGGGTGGAGGCTTGCTAACTCTCATCCTCGTGGCGAGCCTGCTGGCTCCTGTTCTCGGGCCATTCGATCCCTATGCACAGAACATGCAGGCCGCGCTGCAGGCGCCCAGCGGGGCGCATCTCCTCGGTACGGATGAGTTCGGGCGCGACCTCTTCTCGCGCATTCTTTGGGGCGGGCGCATCGCCATGCTGGTTGCGCTGGCAAGCGTGGCCGTCAGCGTTGCCGCGGGGGTAGCACTGGGCACGGTCGCCGGATATTTCGGTGGCTGGACGGACGTGCTGATCATGCGGGCGGTTGATATCCTGCTCGCCTTCCCGAACTTCCTGCTGGCCATCGCCATGGTGGCGATCCTCGGGCCTGGGCTGACCAACATGCTGGTCGCCATCGCGATTTTCGGTATCCCGGGATTTATCCGCCTCTACCGTTCCGAGGTGCTGGTGCTGAAGGACGCCGATTATGTCGAAGCGGCGCGCAGCATGGGCGCCTCGCACTGGCAGATCATCCGCCGCCATATCCTGCCCAACACGGTGCCTCTCGTTATCGTCCTGTCCAGCCTGCGTGCTGCAACCGCGATCCTCGTCGCTTCGGGTCTCAGCTTTCTCGGCCTCGGCGCGCAGCCGCCTTTGCCTGACTGGGGCGCGATGCTGACGAACGGGCGCGAATATCTGCGTGTCGCCCCGCATCTGACCGCCGTGCCCGGCCTTGCTATCATGATCCTGGTCTTCGCCTTCAACATCTTCGGCGATGGCCTGCGCGACCTCTTCGACCCGCGGAAGAAGCATTGAGATGAACCAGATGCCCTCATTGCTTATGCATGATGTCACACCCGTCCCTCCGGACGACCTGCTGTCGATCCGCGATCTGCGTGTCCGCTTTCCCGGAGAGGGCGGCGGAGTCCTTGCGGTTGACGGGGTCGACCTCAGCGTTGCCCGCGGTGAGATCGTCGGCATTGTGGGCGAATCCGGCTCCGGCAAGAGCGTCACCGCCATGTCGGTGCTGCGGCTCCTGACCGGCGGGCAGAGCACGGGCTCGATCCGGCTGGGCGGCGAAGAACTGACCACGCTGTCTGAATCCGCCATGCGCGGCCTGCGCGGTGGCCGGATCGGCATGGTCTTCCAGAACCCGATGACCTCGCTCAATCCTGCCTATACGGTGGGAGCACAGCTGCTTGAGGCGGTGCGCTTGCACCGCCGCCTTTCGCGCGGTGCGTCGCGGCAATTAGTGCTCGACCGGTTGGCAGAGATCGGGCTTCCCGATCCGCTACGCGTGTTCCGTGCCTGGCCGCATGAATTGTCCGGTGGAATGCGGCAGCGAGCCATGATCGCCATGGCGATGATCTGCGAGCCCGACCTCCTGATCGCAGACGAGCCAACGACCGCGCTGGACGTGACGACGCAGGCGCAGATCCTCTGGCTCCTGGAGCGGTTGCGGCGCGACCACGGCACGGCGATCTTGCTGATTACGCATGATCTGGGTGTGGTGGCCGAGATCTGCGACCGCGTAGTGGTGATGTATGCCGGCACCGTGGTCGAGGAGGCCATCGTCGACGACCTGCTCGATACGCCGCGCCATCCCTATACTCGCGCACTGATCGACGCGATTCCCGACGAGGACCGCCGGCGCGAACGGCTGTTCTCGATCCCCGGCGCGGCATTGATGCGGCCCGACCAGGCAGCCTGCGCCTTCGCACCGCGTTGCGTCCAGGCCACCGGCCTTTGTCGAAGCCGCAAGCCTGTGCTCGAGCACACGCCTGGCAGGAGGGCGCTGCGCTGCTGGCATCCGGTCGGGACGGAGGTTCCGGCATGACGGCACCGCTTCTGCGTATCGAAGGCCTGACCAAGGTTTATCCGGCGCCACGCGGTCTGTTCCGGCGCGCTCGACCGGCCACCCGCGCCATCGATGGCATCAGCTTCGACATCCTCTCGGGAGAAAGCCTGGGCCTTGTTGGGGAAAGCGGCTGCGGCAAGTCCACCACCGGGCGGGCCGTGCTGCAACTGGTGCAGCCGAGCTCCGGCCGCGTGCTTTACGACGGCGAGGATCTGACTGCCCTGCCGCCCGAGCGGATACGCCTTTTGCGGCGCGAAATGCAGATGATCTTTCAGGATCCCTATTCCTCGCTTGACCCGAGAATGCGGGTCGAGGATCTGATCGCCGAACCCCTGGACATCCACGGTATCGCGCGCGGCCCCGCCCGCGCCGCGCGGGTGGCGGAATTGCTGGAGGCGGTGGGGCTGCCGAAAACCGCGCTACGCCGGCACGCGCACGAATTCAGCGGCGGTCAGCGGCAGCGCATCGGGATCGCCCGCGCGCTTGCTCTTTCGCCTCGCTTCATTGTTGCGGACGAGGCGGTTTCGGCATTGGATGTCTCGATCCAGGCCCAGATCGTGAACCTGATGCAGGACCTTCAGCAGCAGTTCGGCCTGACATACCTGTTCATCTCGCACAACCTGAACGTCGTGCGCCATATCAGCGACCGCGTCGGCGTGATGTATCTCGGCAACCTCGTCGAAATCGGCCCGCGCGATGCTGTTTTCGGCAGCCCGCTGCATCCCTATACCCGCGCCCTGATCGATGCATCGCCTTCGTTGAAAGCGCGCGGTCGCCATCGAACAAGGCCGCCAATCGCCGGCGAGGTGCCCAAGCCCGACGCAGTCCTGCGCGGCTGCGTGTTTCGCAACCGCTGCGGCGAGGCCAGTGCCATCTGTACCACCGAGCGCCCTCGGCCTCGACAAGTGCAGGGCCGGACCGTCTCCTGCCACAACCTTTCCTGACATATCAAAAGAAGGCCCGACATGACTCAGACCGAACTTCGCCCCGCCGAACCTGGACCCGCCGAGCAAATCACCGATCTGCTCGCTAACCTTTCGCGCAATGCCGCCCGCGCCGACGAGACAGGCGAGACAGATCCCGCCTCGATCGAGGCTGTGCGGCGCTCGGGCATCCTGAATGCCAGCCTGCCGACGGCGCTCGGCGGCCAGGGGCAGAATGGATCGTACTTGCGCGATCTTCTGGAACGGCTCGGCCGGGCAGACGCCTCGATCGCTATCATCTACTTCCAGCATTTATTGGTGATCGACAATCTGATCCGCTGGGGCAGCGAGGCACAGAAGACCCGCTATCTGCCCAAACTCGCCAGCGGCGAATATCTTGCCGCTGCCGCTTGGTCCGAATCCGGCGCGCAACGCCCGACCGTGGCTGAACGCCACTCCGAGGGCGGCTTCACGATCACCGGCATCAAAACCTACACCACAGGCGCGGGACTGGCCGATCTCTACCTTTTGCCCGCCGACGTGCGTGAACCCGATAATGTCGTCGCGACCGCACCGGCGCCAACCTTCTTTCTGCTGGAACGGGAACATATCCACATCCCCCAGCACAAGGGCTTCAGCCTGTCGGGCATGCGCGGATCATCAACCGGCTGGATCGAGCTGAAAGGCGCCCACGTTGGAGAAGACACCGTCTTCGGCGGAATAGGTGGCGCGGGGCCGATCAAGGGCAACCTCTGGCGCAGCGGCCAGTCGCTGGGTTCGGTCGCGCTCGGTATCTCACGGGCGGCCTTTGCGCTCCTCAAGGCGCATGTGCAGGAACGGAACCTTGCCGGCAGTTCGGCCATCCGCGTCAAGCTGACCGAACTGGACACGAAGATTCATGCCATTGCCGCCTTCGTCTCTGCCGCCGCGCGCGGCGACGCCCCAGCCGACGAACTGCCCTTTCTCGTCAACGAAGCGAAGATTTTCGCATCCGAGACCGCCGAATATGTCTGCCGCGAGGTACAGCAGCAGATCGGCAGCATCTCCTATACCCGCGGGACCGAGATCGAACGGCTGTGGCGCGACGCGCGCGGCATCGCTCTGATGGGGCCGGCGAACCATCTGCTGGCCGACATGCTGGGCAACCAGCTTGCGGCCGGTTGAACCACAGCAGGAGGTCATGGCCATGCCCGCCCATAGGAAACGCATCCACCTGAACCTGTTCATGAACAATTTCGGTGGCCATCCCGCCGGACCCTGGCTGCCGGAAACCGACCGGCGGCGGGTGACCGATATCGGCTTCTGGCAGAACGTCGCCCGCAAGGCGGAAGCGGCGAGGCTGGACGCGATCTTCATCGCCGGCGCGGTGGGCTACGTGCAGCAGCCGAAGATGAACCCGCTGATCGGCATGGACATGCTGATGGTCATGACGGCGCTGGCCGGCGTGACCAGCCGGATCGGCCTGATCTCGACACTCTCCACTACCTTCAACCAGCCTTGGCAGGCGGCCCGGCAATTCGCGACGCTCGATCATATCAGCGGTGGCCGGGCGGGCTGGAACGTCGTCACCTCGACCAGCGAGAACGAGGCGCGGAACTTCGGGTTGGACCGGCTGCCCGATCATGCTGACCGTTACGATCGGGCGCGGGAATTCGTCGAGGTGGCGATGCGGCTGTGGTCCAGCTTCGACGCCGATGCGCTCGTCACCGGCAAGGAGAAGGGCTGGATGATCGACCCCGACGGCGTGCGGACCATCGACCACAAGGGCCGCTGGTTCCGCGTCGAAGGCCCGGCGATCCTGCCTGCTCCGCCGCAGGGCACGCCGGTTCTGTGCCAGGCCGGCGCGTCCGAGGACGGGCTGGACCTGGCGGCGCGCTTCTCCGAGCTGATCTATGCCGGCGCATTGGAGATCGATGATGGCCGCCGTTATCGCGCGGCGATCCATGAACGGCTTCTTGCCCATGGACGTGCGACCTCCGATCTGAAGGTGCTGCCCAACCTCATTCCGATCATCGGCCGGACCGAGGCCGAGACGCGGGCCAAGGAGGAGTATCTGAACAGCCACATCCACCCGCAGTCAGGGCTGGAGCGCATCAGAGAGATCCTGAAGATCGACCTGTCCGGCCACGCGCCCGACGCGCCGGTCCCGCCCTTTCCCTCGCTAGACCAGATCAACGGCCACCGTGGACATTACCAGCGGGTGGCGGACTATATCCACAGTAACCAACCCACCGTGCGGCAACTGATCGAATGGGTGGCGCCTTCGGGCCGAAAGATCGTGAGCGGTACAGCGGCTGAACTCGCCGACCTGATGGAAGAATGGGTCGAGACCGGCGCAGCCGACGGGTTCAATGTCAACCCCTGCAGCTTCCCCGGCGGGTTCGACGATTTCTGTGATCTGCTCGTACCCGAGCTCCAGCGCCGAGGAAGCTTCCGCCAGGACTACGAGGAAACCACCCTGCGGGCACGCTTCGGCACTCGCCCGCCTGCGGCGGCCGTGCCGGCGAAACCAGAATTGGAACTGACCGCATGACCCGCTCGCCTACCCGATCGTTGCATCTGAACATCTTCCTGCGCGCCTTCGGAGGCCACATGGGAGCCGGTCGACTGCCAGCCACCAATCCCCGCGACACGGTGGATCCCGACTATCACATCCGCTTTGCTCGACAGGCCGAAGCGGCCCGTTTCGACGCGATCTTCACGGCAAGCTCGGTCGGCTTCCTGGAGGATATCCGCCGCACCACCTTCTTCGGGTTGGACACCACTGCGCTCCAATCGGCGTTGGCAATGGTCACTTCGAAGATCGGGCTTATCAGCACGGTTTCCACCACCTTCACCGAACCCTTCAATACCGCCCGGCAGCTCGCCACGCTCGATCATCTGAGCAAGGGCCGCGCCGGCTGGAACATAGTCACCTCGTCAGGCGACGTCGAGGCGCAGAATTTCGGTGAGGACCATATCCTGGCCCATGGCCTGCGCTATGAACGCGCCGCCGAATTCCTCGAAGTGACGCGCAAGCTCTGGGACAGTTGGGATGACAACGCCTTCGAGAAGAGTGCGGCCCGCGGCGTAATCTGCGATCCGGAATTCGTGCGCGAAATCAACCATGTCGGAAAGTGGTTCAAAGTGAAGGGACCGGCCATTCTGCCGCGCCCGCCGCAGGGCCGCCCACTGCTGGTGCAGGCCGGTTCGTCCAACCAGGGTACGGAGTTCGCGGCACGCAATGTCGACGCCGTCTTCACCAATCAGGCGAGTTATGACGGTTCACGCACCTTTTACGTAAAGATCAAGGCCGAAGCTGAGGGCTTCGGCCGCGATCCGGCCGCGCTGAAGGTACTGCCCGGCCTGATCCCCTTCGTCGCCGCTACAGAGTCGGAAGCTCGCGAACGGAAGGATGAACTCGACAGCCTTATCCCGCGCGAATACCAGCTCGACGTGTTGCGCAACTTCCTCGGTGTCGACGTCTCCGGCCTGGCGGATGACGTGCTGCTGCCGCCCTTCCCGCCGCTGGAACAGGTCAATTCGCGCAAAGGCCGCTTCCTGCTCCTGAAGAACCTGCTGGAAGGTCCCGGCGTGACCGTGGGCGAGGCAATCCGGCGGCTAAACGGTCTCAATCACACCGTAGCGTTCGTGGGCACGCCCAGCCAGGTGGCCGACGAGATTGAGCACTGGCTCACCAGCGGGGCAGCCGACGGCTTCAACGTCAGCGCCCCAAGCTATCCGTGGGGCTTCGACAATATCTGCTCCTTGCTGATCCCCGAACTGCAACGGCGGGGCTTGTTCCGTCACGACTATACCGAAGACACGCTGCGCGCCCGTTTCGGCGCGCTCTGAACCGTTCCGCAAAGGAGGATGAAATGACCCAGCAATCGACGATCTGGACCACCCGCTGCCCGATCCCCAACGCTCTGAGCATCGCCTCGGCCCGTGGTGAACTGGGAGCGGAACTTGCACGCCACGGCGTGTCGCTGCAATCGCTCGCCACCAGCACTGACCCGAAGGTGCGTCAGTCGCATTTCGTGCAAAGCCAGCCCTGGTTCATCCGTCAGGGCGGCAACACCCCACCGTTGGTCTCGGCCTCAAAGGGGCGGCGCGTCAAGATCCTGGGCCTGACCTTCAACAGTGCGGGCGAAGGACTCTACGCGTTGCCCGGGTCCGGTATCGAACGCCCCGCCGACATCAAGGGCAAGCGCATCTCACTGCCACGCCAGGTCAACGACCCGGTGGATTTCTGGCAGGCTTCCGTGCGCCACGGCGTCTCGCATGTGCTGCGGCAGACCAACTTGACCGAAGACGACATCGAATGGGTCGACGTGGTGATCGAGCGCACCTATGTCTCGCGTTCCACCAACAGTACCGATGCGGCCAAGACATTGTGGGATTCCACCTTCATGCTGGGTCACCAGCGCGAGGAGGCCGCCGCGCTTCTTGACGGACGGGTCGACCTGATCTATTCGGCCGGCTCCATCGCCACCCTGACGGCCGGCTTCACCGGAGCCGAACGTGTGATCGACGTCTCGACCGAGACCGATCCGCTCAAGCGAGTCTCGAATTCGACACCAGCACTGCTGACCACGACCGCCGACCTCTATGAGGAGCGCCCGGAACTGGTGGAGCTGATCGTCGAGCATGTGCTGCGCTCGGCCGAATGGGCGCGAACGAACCGGCCGGAGGCACGGCGCATCATCGGCATTGAGACCGGCCTGCCCGAGGATCTGGTCGAGAATGCCTGGACCTCCGAGGTCGAGGAGCGTCTGGTGCCCGATCTCGATCCGGTGAAGATCAGGGCGCTGGAATTGCAGGTTGATTTCCTGGGCCGGAACGGCTTTCTCGACGTGCCGGTGCAGCTGGATGACCTGATCGCGCCCGAGCCACTGGCCCGGGCGAAAGCGCGGCTGGCGGCAGCGCCCGTGTCAGAACCCGCACTATGACCGGAGGAGTTTACGGTTTTTTTCATGCAGGCGTTCGCCCATGAATGTTGAAGCCCCCATTCGACTTCGCTGGCCCGAAAGCGTCAATCGGCGTCGTAACGGACGCCAGGGCAATCGCTTCAGGTTAATTTTGTTTGGGATCGATGATGGCTAGCACACTTCAGGTTCCATCAAACGCCGATTTCATGGAATCGCTCGTCTAGTTCCCAGTCCGGGTTCTTCAGCGCCCGGATCAAATCATCCGGATGACTGACGACTTTTAGTTCACCCAACGGATTTCGACGATGCTCTCGCGATAATTCTTCGCGAGCGGGAAGTTGCCCGTGGCGGTGAATGGCTTGCGCCTGTGCCCGCAGATCTTACTTTAGCGGCTGCGCCGGCTATTGCGCCTTGTTGGAGGCAGCGAGGCATCTGGATGAATAGAGAACGGGAGTGCACGGGCCTCGTGGGAATTCAAGATGCTGACAGATCGTCACAAAGGCATTATCGATGCGCGCTGGTGGGCAGCACTTGTCCATGGCTTTGCTGGGCATGACATTGTCAATGTGTCGGCGAAGATGAATTCATGGCGCAGTGCCGCCGCGTCGAGGCGTTGAAAGCAGAATATCTGTTTGTCATCCACCCTGCATCTTTCAAGCCGCCGATGTCGCCGGTCTCCATGTCGGATGATAGGCGGATTGAGGGAGGACGGAGAGTTGTCCACCGTGCTGGCCGTCAACGAGCTGGAATTGGCTAAGTAGTCTCTTTAACCGATCGGCTTCGGTCGCGAGGCCGGCGCTGGCTGCTGACGATTCCTCGACCATGGCCGCGTTCTGCTGAACACCCTGGTCCATGACCCCGACAGCGACGTTTATTTCAGAGAGCCCTACGGTTTGTTCCCGGGCCGCCTGGACGATGGCGCTTACATGCGCGTTGACTTCCTGCACGTCGACAACGATGGACTGAAGCGCCGTTCCGGTTTCGCCAACGAGCGCGACGCCTGATTTGACCTGCTGTTCAGACCTTGTGATCAGCGCCTTGATCTCTTTCGCGGCAGTGGCCGACCTTTGGGCTAGCTCACGGACCTCCTGAGCAACAACAGCAAATCCCTTTCCAGCTTCGCCGGCGCGTGCTGCTTCGACGCCGGCGTTGAGCGCCAGCAAGTTCGTCTGAAACGCGATCTCGTCCATCATGTCGGTAATGTTGCTGACCTGATGAGAAGATCGTTCGATCTCGGCCATCGTAGCGACGGCCTTGCGCACGACGGTTTCGGATTGTTCGGCGCGCTCTCTCGACCGTGCCACCAGGCCGGCAGCGTCTTCTGCCCGCCTGGTCGATGTTTGCACTGTCGTCGTAATCTCTTCGAGCGCTGCGGCGGTCTCTTCGATTGAGGCTGCTTGCTGCTCTGTCCGTTGGGCGAGGTCATTTGCGGCGTTGCTGATTTCTCCGGCCACCGCATTGATCGACGCTGCGTTCTGCTCGACGGCCCGGAGCGCGCTACGAAGTGTTGCGACGGAGCCGTTGAAATCAGTGCGCAGCTTATCAAGTGACGGAATGAATGGCTGCTCGATCTCGCAGACCAGATCGCCGGCCGCCACGCGACCGAGACCATCGCCGATCGCATTGACCGCATGCACTCGGCCGGTGATGTCGGTTGCGAACTTCACCACCTTCACGATCTTGCCTTCCGGGTCGAAGATCGGATTATAGGAGGCCTGCAGCCAGACTTCCTTGCCCCCGCTTCCTAAGCGTAGGAATTCTGCCGCAATGAATTCTCCTGCTCTCAACCGTTGCCAGAATTCGGCATACGCCGACGTTGCTGCTTCAGACGGTTTGATGAACATGCGGTGATGTTTGCCGACGATCTCATCGAGACGATAGCCGACTGTGGCGAGAAAATTGTCGTTGGCCGTCAGAATGTCACCTTCGGGGGTGAATTCGATCATAGCCTGGGCACGGGTGATGGCGGCGATCTTGCCGCCATCGTCGGCCGCCTTCATCTTTGCGCTCGTGATGTCGGTTGCAATCTTGATCACTTTCACTACGCGGCCTCTTCGATCGAGTACCGGATTATAGGACGCCTGCAACCAGACCTCCTTGCCACCTTTGGCAAGCCGCTTGTGTTCACCGGATTGCGGCTTGTGGACGCGCAGTTCCGAGTGCTGGCCACCCCGCCAATGGATCGTGAGCACGACATCACGAACGGCATCGTCGACATCGACGATGATGTCGGCAACCAGCGTTCGA
>JASGEG010000161.1:0-4659 GCA_047606605.1 Rhizobium sp. | reverse complement strand
CGCCTGAAGCTGTGCAAGAAGATCCGTTGCGACGGGGATGCCGCTCTTTTCGGCTCGCCGGCGCAATTCGTACCGCCTGTCTCCCGGCAGGCGCGTCTGGCCCGCCATACGGACGCGCCCGAGCAGCAATTCGACGCGATCCGCAAAATTCCGGCCGGAACCCTTTTGCGGATCGATCAGGATCAGCAGCTGCCCGGTTTTCGGCGTATGCGCGCCGGGATGAGCCGACCAGTCGACCTCGAAGGAAAATTGTCCACCCGTCAGCGCGGCCGCCAGAATCTCGATCATCAGCGCGATCGATGCACCCTTGTGCCCGCCGAACGGCAGGAGCGCACCGCCGTCGAGGATCGCCTGCGGATCGTTCGTCTCGGCGCCATCACCATCGATGCCGGAGCCGGGTGGAAGCATATGGCCCTCGCGGGCAGCGATCTGTACGTCGCCATTGGCGATCGCGCTCGCCGCCTGGTCGAAGACGAGCGGGGCGCCATCGGCACGCGGTGAGGCGAAGGCGATGGGATTGGTGCCATAGACAGGCATGCTGCCGCCAACCGGCGCCACGCAGGCGAAGCTGTTGACCACGGACAGGGCGACCAGACCTCTCCTCGCGAAGGGCTCCACATCCGGCCACAATGCGCCGAAATGATGCGATTGCCGGATCGCGGCAAGCACGATGCCTGTCGCCTCAAGCTTTTCCAGCAGAAGCGGGGTCGCGCTCGCAAGGGCCGGCTGGGCGAAGCCATTGGCGGCATCGACGCGGACGAAGGCGGACGAAACGTCCTCAACGACCGGTTCTGCCCTGCCATCCACCCAGCCACTTTGAAGCGTCGAGACATAGCCTGGGATGCGGAAAAGGCCGTGGCTCTTCGAGCCGTCGCGTTCGGCGGAGGCGCAATTCTCGGCAAGGATATCGGCAACACGCTTGGACGTCCCTGCGCGAAGGAAAATCCCGCGGAGCAGCGCGGCAAGATCTGCGAAGGAAAGATGTGCAAGATCGCCTTGCATTTTGGATCGCTCGATGTTCACGACGTGAGTTCCGCCTGCTTCACGCCGGCGCCCTGTCGGAATTCCTCGCGAATACGCGCCTCTTCCTCCGTGACGACAGGCACGGCGCCGATCAGCTGCCGCGTATAGTCATGGGCGGGATTGGCGAAGATCTCCTCGACCGGACCACTTTCGACGAGCCGTCCGCGCTGGAAGACACTGACCGTCGCGGCGATTGCCCGGACAACGGCGAGGTCATGGGTGATGAACAGATAGGTGAGATCCCTCTCCTGCCGCAGCCGCTCCAGCAGTTGGAGGACGCGCGCCTGCACCAGAACGTCGAGCGCCGATGTCGGCTCGTCGAGCACGATGAGTTCCGGCTCGCTGGCAAGCGCGCGCGCAATGGCGACACGCTGACGCTGGCCGCCGGAAAGCCCACGCGGGGATCGCCGGCTATAATCGGCCTCGAGCCCGACCTCTTCCAGCAACTTCGCGACACGGGCCGGGCGCTCGGCGGAAAGCCCGATGCCATGCACATCAAGCGGCAAGCGGACGCTTGCGCCGACGCTGCGACGGGGATTGAGCGCTGATAGCGGATCCTGCTGCACGAGTTGGATGGAGCGGCGGTAGCTTTTCGAGCGCTCCGCCGGCAGCGGCACGCCGTTGAAGAGAAGCGTCCCCGCGCTCGGTTGCAAGAGGCCGAGAACCAGATTTGCGAGCGTCGTCTTGCCAGACCCGGATTCACCAACAATCGCGTGGCATCCGCCGCGCTTGAAGGACAGCGACACGTCTTCGAGCGCCACGACCTTCTGGCCATCGGCCTCGAATGTCTTTCCAAGGGTGTCGAGCTCAAGGATCGGACGGCTCATGCCGGCATCTCCTGCGGTTCGCCACAGCCCTCGTGGACGATCAGCGGATTTTCGAAATCCGGGCTCCGTTCCGGCAGATCGGGTAGACCGCCGCCCGAGATCTTCGGGATCGCCGACAGCAGCGCGCGGGTATAGGGATGCCGGGGATCGGAAAAGAGCTGTGCCGTCGTAGCGTGCTCGACGATGCGGCCGCGATAGATGACGTAGACGCGATCGGCGAATTCACGGACGACGCCGAGATTGTGCGAGATCAGCAGAACCGCTGTCTTCCGCTTCTCCGCGAGATCACGCATCAGCGTCAGGGTCTGCGCCTGCACGGTGACATCAAGTGCGGTCCCAGGCTCGTCGGCGATCAGAAGCGCCGGCTCGTTGGCAAGCGCCATCGCGATCATGACGCGCTGGTTCATGCCGCCGGACAGCTGAAACGCGTAGGAATCGAGCGCGCGGGCCGGATCGGGAATGCTGACCTCGGCGAGCGCCGCTTCGGCGAGCCGGTCGGCTTCCTTGTCGGAGATCGACGGATTGCCCGAGCGCAGGACCTCGCGGAACTGGCCGCGGATGCGGAAGGTCGGATTGAGCGCCGACATCGGATCCTGGAAGATCATCGCCACGCGGTTGCCGCGTCGGTGGGCGATCTCCCGTCCACCCTTGACCGCTTCGATGCCATCAAAACGGATCGAGCCGCTGGTATGGACGCTTGACGGGCCTTGCAGCAGGCCCATCGCGAGACGGGCGGTTACCGACTTGCCGGAGCCGGACTCGCCGACAAGCGCAACCTTCTCGCCCTCTCGCACATGAAGCGAGATGCCGTGCAGGACTTCACTTTTGCGGCGCCAGCCGCCGAAAGCGACGCGAAGATCGCGGATGGTCAGGACAGGTTCCATCATATCAACCCTCCGCCTCGAATGCTTCGCGAAGGCCGTCACCGACCAGATTGAAACCGAGCACGACGATCAGGATCGCGATTGCCGGCCAGACCGAAAGCCACCATGCGTCGGGCATGTACTTTGCGCCTTCGGCGACCATCGAACCGAGGTCCGGCGTCGGCGGCTGAACGCCGAGGCCGAGGAAGGAGAGAGAGGAGGCCATGAGAATAACGAAGCCCACATCGAGCGTCATTTTCGTCAGGATCGAAGGCCAGCAGTTCGGCAGGATTTCCCGGAACAGGATGTGCGCGGTCGATGCGCCGACCGTCTCGGCTGCCAGCACGTAGCCTTCCTGGGCTTCGGCGCGCGTGACGTTGTAGATGAGGCGCGCATACCAGGGCCACCACATGGCGGTGATCGCCAGCATGCCGTTCATCAAGGTCGGCTGCAGAAAGCCCATGATCGCCATGGCCAGCACAAGCGGCGGCACGGCCAGAAACACATCTGTCAGCCGCATCAGAGCGTAATCGATCCAACCGCCCTTGTAGCCTGCGACCAGGCCGATGATCACGCCGATCGGGGTAGCGATGGTGAGAACGACGACGGCCATGATCAGAGACAGTTGATAGCCGTAGATGATGCGAGTGACGAGGTCGCGGCCCATCGTGTCCGTTCCGAGCATGTACGGCTCGGCCGGCCCCATGTTCATGGCTGCGAAATCACCGACGGGACCGACATGTTCGGGAAAAGGAGCCACGTAGTCCGCAAAGACCGAGATCAGGACGATGACGGTCACGATGACGAGGCCGGCGACCGACGGGGGATTGAAGAAGAACGCCGAGAGCGCCTTGGAACCGGAACGGCGGGAAGCGGTTGCGTCTGCCATAGTCAGCCTTTCTTTGCCGCCAGGCGGATGCGTGGATTGACGATGCTGACCAGGATATCAACGACGATGTTCATGATCAGGAAGGTGGAAGCGATGATCAGCACCGTACCGACGATCGCGTCGAGGTCCTTGCGGATGATCACATCGACGCCGTATCGAGAGATGCCGGGCCAGCCGAAGACCTTCTCGACCAGAAAGGCGTTTCCGAGCAGCGCGGCGAACTCCAGGCCGAGGACGGTCAGGGTCGGAATGAAGGCCGGGCGGAAGGCATAGCGGCTGACAATGCGCCATGGGCTGAAGCCATAGGCGCGCGCCATTTCGATATAGGGCTTGTCGTACACCTCGATCATGTTCGAGCGCGTCATGCGCGCCACCTGACCGATTCCGGAAAGCGCAAGCGCCACCGCCGGCAGGACAAGGTGATGAGCGGCATCAAGGAACGCGGCGCCGTTGCCGGCAAGCAGCGTGTCGATCAGCATGAAACCGGTGACGACGGGCGGCGCGGTCGTGGATTCCAGCAGTTGTCCTTCGATCGGAAAGAGTGGCCAGAAATAGCCGAGCAGAAGCTGCAGGATGACGCCCCAGACAAAGGCTGGCGTGCACACGCCAAGCAGCGCGATCAACCGCCCGAGATGATCCGGAAATTTCCCGCGGAAATGCGCCGAGAACGCACCGATCGGCAGACCGATCAGCACCATGACGATGCCAGAAACGATAATGAGCTCCAGCGTGGCGGGCAGAAACTGGCCGAGATCGGTCGTCACCAGCCGGTTGGTATAGAGCGACTTGCCGAGATCGCCGCGCGACAGGGCCTTGACAAACTCCCAATACTGGACGGGAAGCGCTGCATCCAGATGCCGCTCGGCGCGCAGGGTGGCCACCTGCTCGGCCGAGGCATTCGGGCCAAGCGCGATACGCGCGGGATCGCCGGGCATCACCCTGGCGATCGCGAAGATCAGCATGGATATACCGATCAGCGCGATCAGAGCCGCGCCGAGGCGGGGTAGATAGAATCTCTAGTTCATCGCTGTCCGTCCTGCTTGTCGATTGCCATTGG
>JASGEG010000160.1:0-5902 GCA_047606605.1 Rhizobium sp. | reverse complement strand
CTGCCCTGTACTTCAAGACGCGCGAAGGGATAACCTCAAAAAGGCCTAATGCCTCAATAGGTATTGAACAAGCGTTTCTATCCATCGATTTTCCGATGCCAATCAATCCGGCGGCGCGGCGGGCGCAACCCACCGCTTTTCCCGGCCGAAAGGTGAAGGAAGGATGAAGCCGAACGATATCGGCACAGGCCGTGCTGCGGGCGCCGGCAAAATTTACCAACCGGCTTAATAAACTCACCATCTTATTCGGCGAGGATGGGGCGATTGCAAGCGTTGCCGTGTCGCTTGCGCCGGCGCGATAGGCGCCGCCAAGAAGAGAACCGCATACTGTGCAGAATTTCACGATCGGGCTGGTCATCTGGTGTACGGAAGCGATGACGCTTGCGGCCGTGCTGTTCCTCGCCTGGCGGCATGACGCCCAACGATCCGCCTATCTGGCATGGGCGCTGGGCTTTGCCCTCAGCGCCGTCGGTTTCGGGCTTGTCGCCGCGCGCGGCTTCGTTCCGGATCTCTTATCGATCGAGATCGCCAATGCCATCGCGCTGCTCGGCGAAAGCGCCTGGATCGCCGGCTTTCACCGCATGGACAAACGCAGGCTTGAATGGTCGTCCTTGCTGCCGCCGGCGATCTGGCTCGCGGGCATCGGTTTGCCGTGGATTCACGAGAGCTTCGCCAACCGTGTCTTTCTCTACGACCTCGCAGGCGCCGTCGGTGCGACGCTGCTTGCCAGCGCCGTGCGCCCGGCGGAAGGCCGGCTCGAGCCCACGCGCCGGCAGCTCTGCTTCGTCTTCGCCGCGCTTGCCTGCCTCTGCCTTGCCTCGTCGCTGTCGATGCTGCTGCTGCAGCCCGGCCCGGAACTGGCGCCTGCCTATCGCGCCTATTCGGCCCTCGGCTGCGCATTGCTGATCACGGCGGCAATCGCGCTCAGCGGCCGGCTGCTGATGGAAAGCTCCGAACGCCGCTGGCGGGCGGTCTCGATCACGGACATGCTGACTGGCGTCCTGAACCGGCGCGGCCTGCAGAATTATTTCCCCTTGGTCGCCGAGAACGCCGCCAGGGGCTCGCGCAAGATCGCCGCCCTGCTGTTCGATCTCGATCATTTCAAGGCGATCAATGACCGCTACGGCCATCAGAGCGGCGATGTCGTGCTGGCCGAATTTGGCCGCATCGGGCGGCAATTCATGCCACGCGACGCGGTGTTCGGCCGCATGGGCGGCGAGGAATTCATTGCCTTCATCCCCGTCCAGGATCAGGCCGAGGCGGAAGCGATCGCCGAGACGGTGCGGGCGGATTTCTGCCGCGCGCCGCTGCCGGCCGGCCGGTCGCTGGTGCCGGCGACCGTCAGCAGCGGCCTGGCGATCATGCCCTGCGACATCGCCACCTGGGACCGCCTCGTCTCCGCCGCCGACCGGGCGCTCTACGCCGCCAAGCGCGCCGGCCGCAACTGCACCATCGTCTTCGACGAGACGGAGGCGGCGATGGCCGGCGACCAGCCGCTCGATCCGGATGGCGGCGAGCTGGTGCCGACGCTCGACGATCAGATCCATGCCTTGCGCCGCCTCGGCACGCTGGCGAAGATGTAACGGTCTTTTCCCTTTCGATTTATTCCGATAATCCTGCTTTCATGACCACATCCTCCGTTTTCTCCCTTGATCCGGCGGCCCGCCGCCTCTCTCTCGATGGCCGCAATCCGGCGTTCTACCGCGATCCGAACGCGATCTACGCCGCCTTGCATGCCGAATGTCCCACCTTCTACTGGGAAGAGCAGAAGCAATGGTATTTTACCGGCTATGACCATGTGAACGGCCTGCTGCGCGACCGCCGCTTTGGCCGGCAGATCCTGCACATCGCCAGCCGCGAGGAACTCGGCATTCCCGCGCCGCTGCCGCATCTGAAGCATTTCGATCTCGCCGAGCAGCATTCCCTGCTCGAGATCGAGCCGCCGGAACACACGCGGCTGCGCACCCTCGTCAACCGCGCCTTCGTGTCCCGCCATGTCGAGAAGATGAAGCCGGAGCTGGAAGAACTCGCCAACCGGCTGATCGACGCGTTCGAGAAGGATGGCGAAGTCGAGCTGCTGTCGGCCTTCGCCGATATCATTCCCGTCACCATGATCGCGCGGATGATCGGCATACCCGAGGAAATGGGGCCGCAGCTCCTGAAATGGTCGCACGCCTATGTCCGCATGTACATGTTCGGCCGGACGCGTGCCGACGAGGAAGCTGCGGACCAGGCGGCAAAGGAATTTGCCGATTACGTGAAATCCGTCATCCGCGAGCGCCGCGCCGATCCGCGCGACGACCTGCTCACGCATATGATCACCACCGAGCACAAGGGCCAGTACCTGACCGAGGACGAGCTGGTGTCGACGACGATCGTGCTGCTCAATGCCGGGCACGAGGCGACGGTGCACCAGATCGGCAACTCCGTCCGGGTCATCCTGGAAAGCGGCTATGCACCGGCGGACCTGTTCAGGGACGAAGCGGCGACGGAACGCACGGTGGAGGAATCGCTGCGCATCTGCGCGCCGGTGCATATCTTCCAGCGCTGGTGCCTGGAACCGGCCGAGATCGACGGCGTTTCCTTCCAGCGCGGCGACAAGGTGGCGATGATCCTGGCGGCGGCCAATCTGGACCCGGCGAAATTCTCCGATCCCCTCGCCTTCAAGCCCGACCGGAACGAAGCGCCCAACCTCTCCTTCGGCGCCGGCATCCATTTCTGCATCGGCGCGCCCCTGGCGCGGCTGGAGCTCAATGTCGTGCTGCCGATCCTGTTCCAGCGCCTGCCGGGCCTGAAGCTGCAGCGGGCACCGCAAGTCAAGGATGTCTATCACTTCCACGGTCTCGACAAGCTCGAACTGGGCTGGTGACACCCTCTTGCCGGTGGATGCCTCCACCCGCCTCTCCGATTGCAGCCAAACGAAAAATGACGCGCCGGACCGGCGCGCCATCACAAAATAGCAATCGAGCCAGACCTCGATATCAGCCGTACCGGCCGGTGATGTAGTCTTCCGTGCGCTTGACCTTCGGCGCCTGGAAGATCTGCTCGGTGGCGCCGTATTCGATCAGCTCGCCGAGATACATGAAGGCGGTGCTGTCGGAGATACGGCTGGCCTGCTGCATGTTGTGCGTGACGATGACGATGGTGAAATCACCCTTCAACTGCGACACGAGTTCTTCGACCTTGGCGGTCGAGATCGGATCAAGAGCCGACGTCGGCTCGTCGAGAAGCAGGACTTCCGGGCGAATGGCAATGGCGCGAGCGATGCAGAGGCGCTGCTGCTGGCCACCGGAAAGGCCAAGACCGCTCTGGTGCAGCTTTTCCTTCACTTCGCTCCACAGCGCCGTTTCCGTCAGCGCCGCTTCGACGCGGACGTCCATTTCCGCCTTGGAAATCTTCTCATAGAGCCGGATGCCGAAGGCGACGTTTTCATAGATCGACATCGGGAACGGCGTGGGTTTCTGGAACACCATGCCGACCTTGGCGCGCAGATCGTTCAGGTCGACGTCCTTGGTGAGGATGTTGCGGCCATCGAGCAGGATCTCGCCCGCGACCGTCTGGCCCGGATAGAGATCATACATGCGGTTGAAGGTGCGCAGCAGCGTGGACTTGCCGCAGCCCGAAGGGCCGATGAAGGCGGTGACCGCGTTTTTGCGGATGTTCATATTCACGCTCTTCAGAACGCGATGGCCGTTCTGATAGGTGAAATCGAGGTTCTTCACCTCCAGTTTCGCGAGGCCGAGATCCGACTGGGAAGCAGCGTCCTTCCCCGGCTGTGCGTTGACGCTCTGGAAATTGCTGTCGCTCATGTTCATGGTCTCATTCCTATCGTTCGGCGGCTGCGTCACTGGCGGCGCCCACTCAAGACACGGGCAAGGATGTTAAGCACAAGGATGGCAACCGTGATGATCAGCGCTCCGGCCCAGGCCAGTTGTTTCAGGTCCTCGCCAGGATCGGCTGCAAGTGTGTTGATGGCAACCGGCAATGTGGCGATCGGACCGGTCAGGCCCGCATTCATGAATTTACTATAGCCGGCAGTGAAGAGAAGCGGCGCGGTTTCACCGCTGATACGGGCGACGGCCAGCAGGATGCCGGTGAGGATACCCGTCCAGGCGGAACGGTAGATCACCATCATCATGGACTTCCAGCGCGGCGCGCCAAGCGCAGCAGTCGCCTCACGAAGCGCATTCGGCACCAGCAACAGCATGTCCTGCGTCGTGCGGTTGACGACAGGAAGAGCTATCAGCGCCAGCGCGAGGATGCCGGCAATGGCGGAGTTGCCGTGCATGGGCACGACGACGGCGCCGTAGACGAACACGCCGACGATGATCGAGGGTGCAGACAGCAAGATGTCGTTGAGGAACTTGGCTGCCTCGGCAATCTTGGAGCCGTTGGCATATTCCACCAGATAGGTTCCGGCGAGAATGCCGATCGGCGCGGCGATCAGGATGGCACAGCCCGTGACCAGTACGGTGCCATAGATTGCGTTGATCAAACCACCGCGCGAGCCCTGAGCCGGGATCGACATGATAAAGACGTCGAAATTCAGCGCCGACACACCGCGGAAAACCAGGGTTACAAGGATCACGCTGAGAAAGAATATACCAAGGATGGCCGCGAGGAAGCACAGGGCCATCATCACCCGGTTCTTCCCATAACGCCTCGACACCAGGTTCTGACGAATTGCATTTTCCATGGGTTTTTCCTCAATGCGAGTCGCCGCGGCCGATCATCCACCTTGCCAGCGCAAGCACGCAGAAGGAAAGGATGAACAGGAGCAGGCCGAGCGCAATCAGGCTCGACAATTGCAGACCGTCGGCATCGCCGAAGTTGTTCGCGATCTGGGCGGAAATGGTGGTGGACGGCGAGATGATCGATGATTGCAGGCGACTCACCGAGCCGACAACGAAGGTGACGGCCATGGTTTCGCCAAGTGCGCGGCCGAGACCAAGCATGATGCCGCCGACGAGGCCGCGACGTGTATAGGGGATGAGGATATGGCGAGCCACTTCCCATGTGGTCATACCCATGCCGTAGGCGGATTCACGCAGCATCGGCGGCACGGTGCTGAACACGTCGCGGGAAATCGCGGTGATGAACGGCAGGATCATGACAGCCAGAACGAGGCTTGCGGTCAAAAGGCCGACGCCTGGCGCCGGCGGCTGGAACAGCAGGCCGATCACCGGCACCTGGCCGATCGTCATGATAAGGAAGGGCAGAACATAATTCTGCATCAGCGGCACGAGAATGAAGAGGCCGACGATGCCGTAAATGATCGAGGGAACACCGGCCAGAAGTTCAATGGCCGTACTGATCGGGCGGCGCAGGCTTCCGGGGCAAAGCTCGGTCAGGAAGATGGCGATGCCGATGCCCAGGGGAACGGCGATCAACATGGCGATGAGTGCACTTACCAGGGTACCAACCACTGCCGGCACGGCGCCATAGATTTCGGCGGGAGCGCTCCACTTCGTCCCCCAGAGGAACGAGAGCCCGAAAGCCTGGAAGGTCGGCAGGGCATCGACGATGAGGACCACAAGGATTGCCAAGAGCAGAAGCACGACAAGAGCGGCCGAGCCAAGCGTCATGAAATAGAAAATCCGATCCTGTGTCCGGAATTTTCTGGTGGCGGCGGAGGTATCCAGTACCTGGAAGCCAGCCGTCTGAGTCGCGTCAGCCATCGATTTCCCCTTGTCCTGTCACGAAAGGCGGACAGGGGCATGCCCTGTCCGCCGCAACTTTCTCACCCAGCACAAATTACTTCGTGCCGAAGTCCGTCTTCCACGACTTCTCGACAATCTCGGCAACATTTTCCGGGATAGCGAGGTAAGACAGCGCAGTCGCGGAAAATGTTGCCGAGATTGTCGAGAAGTCGTGGAAGACGGACTTCGGCACGAAGTAATTT
>JASGEG010000159.1:0-17309 GCA_047606605.1 Rhizobium sp. | reverse complement strand
TTCTCTTCCTCTGCCTTGCGACCCTCTGGTGGATCTTCAGGACCGGCTATCGGCTGCGGAACTGATTGCAGGGAGGCGCGCTGAACAATCGGTTGCCAGCAAAAGCTTCGCGGTCCATACATCCGATGCTGATGCCGGTGGCGAGGCCGGCGCAAATCTTACCGTAGGCCATCATGTCGCAGATTCCCCAAGACCCTTCACTGCCCGATGTTCTCTCGCGCCTCGACCGGCTGACCAACTGGGAGAAAAAGCCGCGAAACGAGATGCGGGTCGGCCTCGAGCCGATGCTCGATCTCATGCAGCGGCTGGGCAATCCCCACAAGAGCTTCCGTGCCGTCCATGTCGCCGGCACCAAGGGGAAGGGGTCCGTCTGCGCGCTTGTCGAGGCAAGCCTGCTGCGCGCGGGGCTCCGGGTCGGCCGTTATGCCTCGCCGCATGTGGATCGGGTGAACGAACGCATCAACATGGCCGGTCGTCCGGTCGAGGATATTCGGCTGGCCAGCGCCGTCGAGCGGGTGCTGGATTGCTATGAAGCGGCAAAGCGTGAGACGACGGCCGGCGAGGATGCCACCTGGTTCGACGTCATCACGGCGGCCGGCTTTCTGATCTTCAAGGAAGAGGGGCTGGATTGGGCCGTCGTCGAAGTCGGGCTTGGCGGCCGCCTGGATTCCACCAATGTGGTGTTCGGCGAGGTCGCCGTCGTTACCAATATCGAGCTGGAACATACGGAAATTCTCGGCACGACGCGTGAGGCGATCGCCGGCGAGAAGGTCGGTATCCTGAAGCCCGGCGCGGTCCTTGCCACGACGCTCCCCATCACCGACGCCGCGGGACGCATCCTGCAGCAGCGCGCCGACGCGCTTGGCTGCCGCGTCTTGCGCACGGATCTTTCCGAGGACGCGACGCTCGCCGGGAGGAATGCCGCTCTCGTCGGCCTCGTACTCGACCATATGGGAGAGCTTGGCGAGCATGCGCGTGAGACCGGCAGGCCGGTTGGCGCGTGGCTGCTCGATCAGACAGTGATGAACAATGCGCGTCTGCTGGGACGAATGGAGCGGATGAGCTTTCGCCCGCAAGCCGCTGGACCGGCCGTGCAGCCGCTGCCGATCATCATGGACGGCGCCCATGTTCCCTTCAATATCGAGGCGGTGCTGCGCGATATCAGCCGCTCGGGCGAGGTTTCGGGCGATTGGGTGGCGGTCGTGGCGCTGGCGTCGGACAAGGATGCGCGCGGGTTTCTGGCAGTCCTGTCCCGATATGTCACCTATGCCGTCTTCACCGAGGCATCGGGAACCGGCCGGGCTCATGCGGCTGGCGAACTGGAGGCGCTGGCCACGTCCATGGGGATGGCCTGCATCTCGGAGCCCGATCCGCACAAAGCTTTCGACCGCGCGGTGGCGGCGGTATCGGAGCGTGGCGGCTGGATGCTGGTCACCGGCTCGCTCTATCTCGTCGGCGCCGTGAGACGCATCGTGTCGGAAGGGGCCGATTGAGATGGATATCAACATTCGGCCGGCCGGTCGCGGCGATGCCGCAGCCATAGCCCGCCTCCACCTCGCCGTCTGGCGGCAGACCTATCGGGATCTGGCCTCCGCCGAAGCGTTTCGCATCATGGACGAACCTTTTCGCGAAGCGCGATGGGCGAAGATCTTGGCCGAGCCGGGACGCGATCAGCTGGTGCTTCTTGCAGAGCAGGGCGAGCGTCTGGTCGGGATCGGTGCGGCTGGTGCGCCGTCCCTGCCACTTTTCGAGGGCAGGGGTGAAATCCGGTCTCTCTACGTCGACCCCGCCATAAAACGCCAGGGCATCGGCCGCCGGCTGATGCGGGAGCTGGCGCTGCATCTGGCCGCCTGCGATTATCCGGGTGCAGGGCTGGGCGTCGTCGTCGGCAATGATCCGGCGATTGCCTTCTACCAGTCGCTCGGCGGACGGCTGGCCGGACACTATGTCGATCCCGGCCCGATCTGGCGGTCCGACAACATCGTCATTCTCTGGGACGAGTTTTCGTCGCTGATATAGTCCCGACGGTTTTATCCGTTGGCGGTCCTCCTCCGTGGCGCCATGGTCATGGCCATCACGCCGACGATGACGCAAACGAGGCCGGCTCCAGCGGTTGGAGTGAGGGGCTCGCCGAGGAAGATGACGCCGATCGCAACGCCGATCGGGACGCGCAGATAGGCCTGCGCGGTGGTGCCGACGGAGCCGAGGGTCTGGATCAGCCGGAAATAGATCGTAAAGGCGAGGGCCGTCGACAGAACCGACAGCGCCAGCAAGGCGAGGATCGATGCGGCCGAGGGAGCAAGCGTCCAGGGCCGGTCGACGACGAGGCTGACGGGGATGAGGATGGCCGCGCCGCACAGCATGGAGCCGACGGCCGGCATCATCGGATCGAGGCCCTTGAAATTGCGCCCGAACAGGGCGGCCGCGGCATAGCAGATCGATGCCGCGACGACGGCAAGCTGCGCGGGCAATTGCCGGCCGATCCCGTTCAATGCGTCAAGGCCGATGATCAGGCATATGCCCGCCAGGCCGATAGCGATGCCGAGGAGCTTGCGGGTTGTGACGGGCTCGTTGCGTAGCAGGGCGGCGGCGAGAAGGAAGGTGAAGATCGGCGTGGTGGAATTCAATATGGTCGCGAGGCCTGCATCCAGCGTCTGCTCGGCCCAGGCGATCAGCGTGAAGGGAATGACGCTGTTCAAGCAGGCTTGCACGAGAAAGCGGCGCCATGTCGCCGGATTTTTCGGCAGGGAGAGGCGCCGTGCGCGGACGATCGCCAACAGCAGGCCGCCGGCGATCAGCGTGCGCGCCGCGATCAGGGTGATCGGTGGTATCGTCTCCACGCCCACCCGGATGAAACTATAGGAAGCGCCCCACAGGGTCGCGAGCAGCAGCAGGAGCATCAGCTCCGTCAGCGCGTTGGGGGCTTTTGTCGGCATGATGGCTGAACTTTCAAAATCGATGTGGGTATCCGCCTACTTCTCTACCGCCGGTCCGACATGGGATGCTTCGAACCTCATCGAAGTATGCGGGTCAGTCTCTCAGCCTCAATTCGTCCGTCTGCATCTGCATCGATCCCAGCGTTTCCAGGAAGCTCATGCCGAGCAGGCTCTGATCGAGCTTGCCTTCTTCGGCAACGGTGGCGTCGATGTCGCGGCGCTTGATCGGTCCGATGGCGACGGTGCCGAGTTCGACGGGGGCAGCTCTCGCCCGCCCGTTCGCGGTGATCATCGTCAGGGAGTAGGTCAGGTTTTCAGGGATGATGCCGACGCGCTCGGCGTCTTCGCGCGACAGGGCGATGGTGCTTGCGCCGGTATCGACGAGCATGTCGATCGGCTGGCCGTTGATCATCACTTCCGCTTCGAAATGGCCATTCGAAAGCTTGTGAAGGATGACTTCCTGGCGGCCCTCGCTCGTGGTGATGACGACGGCATGTCCCGGCACCAAGCCGGCGAACAGGCGGTTGCCGACTGCCTCGGCATCGCGGCGGTAAATATAGGCGGTCGACAGGGCCAGGATGATCACCAGCCAGATCAGCAGGTTGCGCAGCGACTGGCTGACGGTCTGGCGGCTTGCCCAGATGCCGGCGGCCATCATCAGCGCCAGCGGCAGGAGATAGACGACGCGCGCGAAATCGTCGTTGTCCATGCCCAGGGTCGTGCCGCTATTGCTGTTGAACAGCAGGAGTGCGAGACCGATGCCGATGATGGCGAGAGCGATGTTCAGGCGGTTCATCCGGCGCTACGCTCCCGCGCCAGCCGTTGGCGGCGGGTTTCCCGGCGGGGTTTGCGCTCGACAGTCGCCAAACGCTCCGGCAGCACCTGCATGATGTCGCGGCGTTCCTCGTCGCTATAGCTCATCCACGCGCCGATTTCCTCGCGCGTGCGTCCGCAACCGAAGCAATAGCCGGTGTTCATGTCGATGGAGCAAACGAGGATGCAGGGCGTTAGCATGAGATCATATATCAATGCTTCAAAGGCATATGGCAAGGGCGCAGAAAGCGGCGATTTCGCAAATCTGTTGCGTCGCACCAATGGTATCGCCAGTGTGGCCGGAGAGCCTTTGGCGCACGCGCCTGGTAAAGAGAAATGCTGCCGTTGCCGTCATGAAAAGGCATAGGATGAAGGGCATGAGCCTGAGGCTCGGCCAGAGCAGAAACGCCGACAGCACCAGCGCCGAAATCAGCGCGATCTGCATGGCGCCGTAATCCGGCTTGCCGGCCGAGGCGGCAACCCCGTCGGGTTTGGCGGCCGGCAAGGCGTACCAGTGCCAGACCATCGCGCCACGGCTGAGGACGGCGGCGGCCGGCAGCGTCAGGGCGGCATGAAGGGGCGGAAGGCCGCGCCCGATGGCGGCGATGGCGGCGGCGCGCAGTCCGAAGGAGAGGATCAGCGCCACCGCGCCATAGGTACCGATCCGGCTGTCCTTCATGATGGCAAGCGCCCGGTCGCGATCCTTGCCGCCGAGGCCATCGGCAGTGTCGCTGAGGCCATCCTCGTGCAGCGCGCCTGTCGTCACCGTCAGGACGGCGAGCGCCAGCAGCGCCGCCATCAACGGGTCGGTCCGCAGCGCAAGCAGCGCTCCGAAGATGATGGCCGCGGGCAGGGCGATCAGCAGGCCCGCGATGGGGAAGGCGCGCGCGGTTTCGCCAAGCTTGCCGTCATGGCCCTCGAAAAAGGAAGAGGGAACGGGAATGCGGCTCAGAAAGGCAAGGGAGCGCGCGATGTCGCCGCCATAGTCGCGAATATTCATCCTCTTCCCGTCATTCCTGTGAGAGCGGTTCTGTGTTCCACGGAATCGCTGAGCCGCTCCATCTTTTTGTTTTGACGCAACTCCGGACGGAAAACGGCTCCGCACTCTTCCAGGAGTTGCTCTCGTGCATGGGCCTGCGACAGCATAGGGCGCTTTTTGCTGTTGTTCGCGCCCTTGCCGGCGACTAATAGAGTCGCACGCAAAGAACCTGATTTGACACCAAAAGACAAGGAACGGCTTTCATGAGCGTTACCGGCCTGCCATTCGATGATTTCCGCACGCTGCTGCGCGACCTTCCGGGTCCGGATTCCCGGGCGCTGGTTGCGGCGCGCGAGCGCGACGCGCAGCTCACCAAGCCGCCGGGTGCGCTTGGCCGTCTTGAGGAGATCGCCTTCTGGCTCGCGGCCTGGACCGGTCGCCCGCCGGCCGTCACCCGCCCACTCGTTGCGATTTTTGCCGGAAATCACGGTGTCACCAAGCAGGGCATCACGCCATTTCCCCCATCGGTGACACAGCAGATGGTGGAGAATTTCGCCGCCGGCGGCGCCGCGATCAACCAGATCTGCGTCGCTTATGATCTCGGTCTCAAGGTCTTCGACCTGGCACTCGAGTTTCCGACCGGCGACATCACCGAAGAGCCGGCGCTGTCCGAGCGCGATTGCGCCGCGACCATGGCCTTCGGCATGGAAGCGATCGCCGGCGGCACGGATCTGCTCTGCATCGGCGAAATGGGCATCGGCAACACTACCATCGCCGCCGCCATTCATTACGCGCTTTATGGCGGCACGGCGGAAGAGTGGGTCGGTCCGGGCACGGGTTCGGAGGGCGAGATGCTGAAGCGCAAGATCGCCGCCGTCGAAAAGGCCGTGGCGCTGCATCGCGATCATCTGTCCGATCCGCTGGAAGTGCTGCGCCGGCTCGGTGGCCGCGAGATCGCCGCCATGGCGGGCGCCATCCTGGCAGCCCGCATGGAGCGCATCCCGGTCATCATCGACGGCTATGTCGCAACCGCGGCCGCTTCGATCCTGAAGGCCGCCAATCCGGCGGCTCTCGATCACTGCCTGATCGGTCACGTCTCGGCGGAGCCGGGTCACCTGAAGGCGATCGACAAGCTGGGCAAGACACCGCTCCTGGCGCTCGGTATGCGGCTCGGTGAAGGCACCGGTGCCGCGCTTGCCGCCGGTATCGTCAAGGCCGCTGCCGCCTGCCATTCCGGCATGGCGACCTTTGCAAGCGCCGGCGTCACCAACAAGCATTGACGGATGGAATAGTGGAGCGCGCGACAATTGTGCGCTCCGTTCAAAATTTCGGTCGACTTTCGATTTATGTCATAAAGCTGTAACAAATTCCCGGTCGCCGCGGCCGTCGGCTTGTCTTGAGAAGAGCAAGGCGGTATTCGCAGAGCGGCTGAACTACAGCCGGGACATTGCAAGCGGGGCAGGCATGGCCGAATTTTCGAAATCGACGATCACCAAGGAAACGGGCATCCGGCATTTCTTTGCCGCCGCCGGTTATTCCTGGGGCGGCTTTCAGCGCCTGTTGCGGGAATCGGCGTTCCGGCAGGAGCTGCTGTTCGCTGCCGTTGCCCTGATCCTGCTCATCGCGGTCGGCGCAACGCTTGGCGAAATCGTCATCGCCCTTGTGCTGTTTCTCGGTGTTTTTGCGATCGAAGCCATGAATACGGCGGTCGAGGAGGTCATCGACCGAATCTCGCCGGAGATCTCCAATGTCGGCAAGCATGCCAAGGATCTCGGCTCCTTCGCCGTTCTCTGCATGCTGGCTGCGTCCGGCCTTTATCTTCTCTATATTATCGGCAGCCACCTGTTCTTCCGCTGACCGGCGGCACGGGACGTCAGGCGAAGCTCTTCTTGCGGCGTTCGACCAGCGGCGCGTCCTCGATCGCCGGCAGGCTTTGCAGTACGCGTCTGGCCGGCAGGATGGCGATAACTTCGGTGCCTTCGCGCAGCTTGGATTTCAGCAGGAACTGACCGTCGTGCTTGGCAAGGATTGCCTGGACGATCGGCAATCCGAGACCGGTGCCCTGTTCGGCGCTCTTGATGGCGATGGAGCCCTGGCCGAAGGCGGACAGGACCACGGGTATCTCTTCCTCGGGAATGCCGGGACCATTGTCCTTGATCGCCACATATTGGCCGCCGCCGGAGGTCCAGCCGACCTTGACAGTGATCTCGCCGCCCTGCGGCGTGAATTTCACGGCGTTCGAAAGCAGGTTGAGGATCACCTGGCGGATTGATTTCTCATCGGCCCAGACGGAGGGGAGCTGTGGCTCGAATTGCGGCGAGATGGAAATATTCTTGCCGCGGGCGCGCAATTGCACCATGCCGATGCAATCCTCGGCCACATCCAGCAGCGAGATCGCTTCCTCGTTCAATTCGTATTTGCCGGCCTCGATGCGCGAGAGGTCGAGGATCTCGTTGATCAGGTTCAGCAAATGCTGGCCGGAGCGATGGATATCCGTGGTGTATTCGCGATAGGTGGCATTGTTCAGCGGCCCCATGACCTCCGCCGACATGACTTCGGAAAAGCCGAGAATGGCGTTGAGCGGCGTTCTCAGCTCGTGCGACATGGAGGCGAGGAAGCGCGATTTGGCGAGATTTGCCTCTTCGGCGCGGCGACGAGCCTCGTCCGACATGGATTTGGCAACCTCGAGTTCGGCAATGAGATCATCCTTTTCCGATTGGAAGGAGAGGATCTTCAGGTTGGATTGAAACATCCGGTTGGTGATGAAGCTGAAGAAGACCACGGCAACGGCGATCGCGGCGGCAAGCGCGATGTCGTACGGGTTGCGCGTCAGCGCCGCCGTGACGGCAAGGACGACCGTTGCGGGCGCGAAGGCGAAGGGCACGGCGCGCGGCAGCATGAAATTCGCCATCGTGGTGATGCAGATGGCCACCAGCAGCGTTGCGCCCTTATAGAGGGCGAAACCGTCCCCGCCGCAGGACGAACAGTTCTGCATGGCGAAAAAAGCCCAGCAGAAGCCGATGAGCAACTGGCCGAGCAGCAGGATGTTGCGCCATCTCCGGGCGCGCGCGGCCGTCATCTCCGATTTCCGCGCGCGGCGGCCAAGCAGCATGTTGACGGCATGCGCCGTCAGGGTCGGGACGGCCCAGACGAAGATCCGCGCGTCGTTGATCAGATAGACGCCGATCGCCGCGACGACGATGGCGAAGATTGGCATGATCGACGCGCCCTGCAGCAGGGTATCGATATGCGTCATCATCAGTTCGCGGTCGAAATTGCGGCTATGGCCGGATTGCAGGCGCTCACGCGTCTGCCGCACGGCCTTCGACACAGCCCGGTTACGGTGGCTGCGCGATCGGTCGACGATGATCTTATCTGTCGATGTGCTGACGCCGGTACTCATGGTTGCGTTGAAACTTAGCTTGCGGAGAGCTACAGACTAGCGGCCAAACCTTAAGAAGATGCTGCGCGCAATGATTTGTTTGCCATCTTTGCCAAGGGTTTATTGTTGAAGGAGGCAAAAGCGTGACGCGGTTCGGCCGCCTGTTTCGTGACGGCGTGACCACATTCGCACTGCTGGCGCTGCTCGGCTTGCTGGCGATGAAGTTGAACAATCGCCCGGAACTTGTTCAAACAGGCCGTTTTTATGTTGTCGATGGCGACACGCTTGCCCAGGGCGGCGAGCGTTTTCGGCTGCGCGGCATCGATGCGCCGGAATTTCGGCAGCAATGTCGGCGCGATGATGTGGACTGGGCATGCGGGCAGGGGGCGCGCAAGGCGCTCGACCGCCTCGTGAAGGCGGGTTCACCCGAATGCCGGGGCGGCGAAAAGGACCGCTACGGCCGTTTGCTGGTGGTCTGCAAGGCTGGCGACGTCGATATCAATGCTGCGATGGTGCGCAGCGGCATGGCCTTGTCCTATGGCGATTATGAAGACGAGGAGGCGGCGGCGCGGCAGGGCAAGGCAGGGCTTTGGGCGGGTGAATTCGAGCGGCCGCGTGATTACCGGCGCGAGGAGCAGATGGAGCATGCGGCCGATGTCGGATCATCCGGCGGGTTGATCGATCATCTGCGGCAATGGCTGGGGTGGGATGGATGAGTGTGTCGCAAGCGGAAATGCAGGCTCTGCGGGATGCGATTGCCGGCTGCCGCGTCTGCCGCGATGCCCCGATGCGCGGCGAGACGGACCGGCTGCCGCATGAGCCGAGGCCTGTCGCTGTCCTGTCCGGGACGGCGCGCATCCTGATTGCCGGGCAGGCGCCGGGGTTGCGCGTGCATGAAAGCGGCCTGCCATTCAACGACGCCTCCGGCGACCGGTTGCGGCAATGGCTGGGCGTCGACCGGGAGAGCTTCTACAATCCCGATCACTTCGCCATCGTGCCGATGGGCTTCTGTTTCCCCGGTTATGATGCGGCCGGCAGCGATTTGCCGCCGCGCAAGGAATGCGCGCCGCTCTGGCGACAGAAAGCCATGGCGGCGATGCCGCAGATAGAGCTCATCCTGACCATCGGACAATATGCGCAGGCCTGGCATCTCGGCGCGGCGCGGATGGGCTCGATGACGGAAACCGTCGCGGAATGGCGGCGTTATCTCCTGACAAACCGGTCGCCCGCCGTGCTGCCATTGCCGCATCCGAGCTGGCGCAACAGCGGCTGGCTGAAACGCAATCCCTGGTTCGAGGCGGAGTTGCTGCCAGTGTTGCGGGATCGTGTGAAAATCCTCATTTCTTGAAAAAAGTTTCTTTTCTTTCGATTAAAACTCGCTATAGAGAGAATATAATTCGAAAGGGTAGCCTAAATGGACCGTCTTGACCGCAAAATCCTGCGCCTGCTGCAGGAGGATTCCACTCTGGCCGTGGCCGATCTTGCCAAAAAGGTCGGGCTGTCGACGACACCATGCTGGCGCCGCATCCAGAAGATGGAAGAGGATGGCGTCATCCGCCGCCGCGTGGCGCTCCTCGATCCGGAGAAGGTCAACACCAAGGTCACCGTCTTCGTTTCGATCCGCACCAACAGCCACTCGATCGAATGGCTGAAGCGTTTTTCCGAGGTCATCGCCGACTTCCCGGAAGTGGTGGAATTCTACCGCATGAGCGGCGATGTCGACTATCTGCTGCGCGTCGTCGTTCCCGATATCGCCGCCTATGACGCCTTCTACAAGCGCATGATCGCCAAGATCGAAATCCGCGACGTCTCCTCGGCCTTCGCGATGGAACAGATCAAGTATTCGACGGAATTGCCGTTGGATTACATGCTGCTGGAAAACGCGAAGTCGAACGAGGACTGATGTTCGACCGGCCGGCAGGCCGGTGAGACGCGTCGGATATTTCTCTGAAAAGTCAACGCCAGGGTCGTATCGGGTTTGGTCCCGAATGCTGCCCTGGCGTTGTTTTGCAATGACGTGCGGTGCCTATCCGGTCATTGGCCGTAGGTTGCCGTGATGGAGGCGGAGGCGAGGGCATTGGCGTGCGTCATGTAGCCGACCAGCGCACCGCTCGCGTTGCTATCCAGGCCGAGCTTATCGACCTTGAGCGCGGTAACGGTCAGCACATAGCGATGCGCCGGGCCGGGCGGCGGGCAGGCGCCGCCGAAGGACGGGGTGCCGAAGTCGGTTCGTCCCTGGATGGCGCCGGCGGGAAGACCGCTGCCCTTGGCCGATCCCGCGCCGGAAGGCAGCGAAGCGGCGGATGCGGGGATATCGAACACCGTCCAATGCCACCAGCCGGACCCGGTCGGTGCATCCGGGTCGTAAAGGCTGACCACGAAGCTCTTGGTTTCCTTGGGCGCGTCTTTCCAGCTCAGCGCCGGGGATACATTCCCGCCCTTGCAGCCGAATACATCGGCAACCTGCTCGGTCTTCAGCGTGCCGCCATCCTTCATGTCGGGGCTTGTAAGTTCAAAGGCAGAGGCCTGGTGCGATGACAGCAGCGCGGCAGCCAGGGCCATGGCGATAGGATATTTCATGACAATCTCCAACAAGACGACGCCGCTCGTGGCGTCGATGGCGGGAGATTGTCATTCCGCGGGAACGAGCGCTGCGCTGTTTCGATCAGTCTTTGCGCCGTTTCGATCAAGTTCGCGGCGATGGCCGCGGATTTCGCTCGGCGCGAATTCGAAACGTGCCCGGAAGCGCGCGGTGAAGCGGGAGGCCGAGTCGTAGCCGACATCCAGGGCGATCTGCGTCACGGATTTTTCGGTCGTCTGCAGCAGCGTAAGCGCCGTGGTCATGCGGATGTCGGCCAGAAGCTCGGAAAAGCTCGTTCCCGTTGCCGCCAGCTTGCGCCGCAGGCTGGCCTCGCTCATGCCGATCGCTCTCGCCAGATCCGGCGCGCGCCAGGAATAGGCCGGATCGGACGTTATGATCCGGCGCAGGCGCTCGATCGGTCCGGGATTTGCGATCGGCGCAAATCGGTGGCCTTGCGCACCGAGCCACAGCAGGATTTCATTGACGCGGGACGCGGCGATGCTGTCCGGCAGCAGAGGGCCGCTCCGGATCGCCTCGACTGCTTTGCGATAAGCTTCTTCAAACGCCGGCGGCATGTCATTGAGAACTCTGACGTTTTGCACTGGCCTGGCATCGTGCACGGCAAGCTCGGCGATCAGGTTCGGAGCGAATTGCAAGGCGAGCGCCTGATAGCCGTTGGGGCCATCGGGTTCATTGATGATGTCGGAAGTGGCGCCTTCCGGGATCAGCACGAGATCGCCGACGCGGGCCGTCATCTCCGCGCCCTGATCGAGAACGATCTTCTGGCCTTTTTGAACGAGCACGATGCCCGGAGCGGGCGAAGCAAGGCGCTTGCAGAGCAGGCGCGTGCTTTGGACGATACATGCCGTGGTTCCGGCCCCGTCACGCCGGACGATGTCGCGCTCGGGCACAACCGAGAAATTATCCGAGATTTGAAACACCGTGCCTCCGCAATATCGCGTAAAATCATCGCTTCAGCGTAGTGGAGGCAACCGGTTTGCGAAACCGACTTTTGCGTTACTCAGCAGAGGCGGGCGCCGCCAGATCCGAGGAATGGGCGGCGTCCGTTGGTCAGTCCGGATAATGCCGGTTACTTTCGTTCCAGTCGTGCCAGCAGGGACGAGGTGTCCCAACGGTTGCCGCCCATGGCCTGGACGTCGCCGTAGAACTGGTCGACAAGCGCGGTCAGGGGCAGCTTGGCCTCGTTGCGGCGGGCCTCCGCCAGCACGATGCCGAGATCCTTGCGCATCCAGTCGACCGCGAAGCCGAAGTCGTACTTGCCGGCATTCATGGTCTTGTGGCGGTTTTCCATCTGCCAGGAGCCGGCGGCACCCTTGGAGATGACGTCCACGACCTTCTCGATATCGAGGCCGGCCTGCTTGCCGAAATGGATGCCTTCCGCAAGTCCCTGGACGATGCCGGCGATGCAGATCTGGTTGATCATCTTGGTGAGCTGGCCGGCGCCTGCGGCACCCATCAGCCCGACCATGCGCGCATAGGCGTCGATAACCGGCCGCGCCTTCTCGAAGACCGCCTCGTCGCCGCCGCACATGACGGTGAGCACGCCGTTTTCCGCGCCGGCCTGGCCGCCGGAGACGGGCGCGTCGATGAAGTCGACACCCTTGTCCTTGGCGGCCGCGTAGAGCTCACGGGCGACTTCGGCGCTGGCCGTGGTGTTGTCGATCAGGACAGCACCCGGCTTCATGGCGGAAATCACACCGTCCTTGCCAGTCGTCACGGAACGCAGGTCGTCATCGTTGCCGACGCAGATGAAGACGAAATCGGCGCCTTCGGCGGCGGCGGCCGGGGTTGGGGCAAACTTGCCGTCGAACTGCTTGGCCCAGGCTTCCGCCTTGGCCGCGGTGCGGTTGTAGACGGTCACGTCATGACCACCCTTGACCTTCAAATGCCCTGCCATGGGATAGCCCATGACGCCCATGCCGATGAAAGCGACCTTTGCCATTCGCGAGACTCCATTGAGGATTTTGACATGAGGCTTAGCCGAAAGGAGAAGGGGACGGAAGACCGTTTTGTCGGCGAACTTGTCGCGGTCACATGGGTTTTGGAAGATAATTCCTGATTTCCGTCATTCATCGAAATTGAATTTCGATATGACGGTGAAAATTCACAATATCAGATGTCGATATAATCGATGGATTTGCAATTCTTAGGCATCGATATCAATGCCGGCGGCCGTGGGAAGCGTCCCGGCCCCAGGGGAAAGGGACTTTCATGATCTCGCGCAGACAGACACTCAGCCTTCTTGGCGCTACTGCCGCAGCCCTTGCGCTGCCTTCGATACGATCGGCGCGCGCCGCTGCCGCGACGACCCTGCGCATCGGTTGGCAGAAGAACGGCGTGCTGGCACTTGCCAAGCGCAAGGGCTCGCTGGAAAAGCGGCTTGCCGATCGCGGCATCTCCGTCGAATGGTCCGAATTCACTTCCGGTCCGCCGCTCCTGGAGGCGCTCGGCGCCGGCGCACTTGATTTCGGCGCGACGGGTGACGTGCCGCCATTGTTCGCGCAGGCCGCCAACGGCAATCTGCTCTATGTCGGGCAATATTCGGGGAGCCCGGACGCTTCGGCGCTTCTCGTGCGCAAGGATTCGCCGATCCAGACGCTTGCCGATCTCAAGGGCAAGAAGGTTGCCTTCAAGCGCGGCTCAAGCGCGCACAACGTTACGGTGAAGGCGCTTCGCAAGGGCGGGCTCACTGTTAACGACGTGCAGCCGCTCGATCTGGCGCCGCCGGATGCTTCCGCGGCGTTCAAGACCGGCGCGATCGATGCATGGTCGATCTGGGACCCCTATCTGGCCATTGCCGAAGCCGATCCGGATACCCGCATCCTGGCAACAGCGCGCGGGCTGGTCGACTCCTACAGCTATTTCCTCGGCAATGCCGATTTCACCAAGAACAATCCGCAGGTCATCCTCGACGTTATCGACGAACTTGCCAAGGTGGGTGTGGCCGCGCAGGCCAATCTCGACGATACGGTGGCGGCGCTTGCCGAAATCACCGGCGTACCGGCGAATGTGACGCGGGTGGTGCTGACGCGCCCGGGTGCCGATCTCGGCAAGGTATCGACCATCACCGACGCCGCGGTGGCCTATCAGCAGGGGCTCGCAAATGAGTTCTACGATCTGGGGATCGTACCGAAGAAGCTGGTGATCACCGATATCGTCTGGAAGCCGAAGGCTAGCTGAAGCCGGCGGCCGGTCCTTGAGCCCATACCGCCGCTGCTGAAAAGCAGCCGGCGGGGGCTTTGCTGTGGAAAAATATTCCGCCAGACGACATGTAATAGAAAATCTGCATTGTCGATATAATCAATAGTCTATGCCACTATCCGCTCCGAAGGGTCGGGAAGTGGCTCCCGATCATGCGCATCCAGAAGGCAGGAACACTTCATGACCGCGACCGCAAAACCCATCGACTTCCTGTGGTTCATTCCGACGTCCGGGGACGGCACCTATCTGGGTTCGACCGATCTCAACCGAGGGCCGGAAATTGGTTATCTGACCCAGATCGCCCAGGCGGTCGACCGGCTGGGCTACTCCGGCGTGCTGCTGCCGACCGGCGTTTCCTGCGAGGAGTCCTTCATCGCCGCCGCCGCCCTTTCGGCGCATACGGAGAAGTTGAAGTTCCTGGTGGCCATCCGCCCCGGCACGGCTTCGCCGGCCTATTATGCCCGTCTCGCCTCGACGCTCGACCGCGTTTCGAACGGCCGCGTGCTGCTCAATATCGTGGTCGGCGGCAGCCCCGCCGAACTGGCGGGCGACGGCATTCATCTCGAGCATGACGAACGCTATGCCCATGCCGATGAGTTTTTCACCGTCTGGGAAGAGCTGATGGAAAAGGGCTCCTCGACATTCAAGGGCAAGTATATCACGGCGACCAACGCACGGCTCGGCCTGCCGCCGGTGCAGGCGCCGCGCCCGCCGCTTTATTTCGGCGGTTCTTCCGATGCCGGCATCGATTTCTCCGTCGGTCGCGTCGACAAGTATCTGACCTGGGGCGAACCGCCGGCACAGGTGGCCGAGAAGGTCGAGAAAGTCCGCGCCGCCGCCGCCGAGAAGGGCCGCGAGGTCAGCTTCGGCATCCGCCTGCATTTTATCGTTCGCGAGACGGACGAGGAGGCATGGGCCGCCGCCGACAAGCTGATCTCCAAGCTCGATGACGAAACCATCCGCGAGGCGCAGGAGCAGTTCGTCAACCAATCCGACTCCGTCGGCCAGAAGCGCATGGCAGCCCTTCATGGCGGTCGCCGCGACAGGCTGGAAGTATCGCCGAACCTCTGGGCGGGCGTCGGTCTGGTGCGCGCCGGCGCCGGCACGGCCCTGGTCGGTTCGCCGAAGACGGTCGCGGCAAGGCTGCGCGAATATCAGGAGATCGGCATCGAAACCGTGATCGGCTCTGGCTATCCGCATCTGGAAGAGGCTTATCGCGTTGCCGAACTGCTGTTCCCCGAACTCGGCCTGACCCGCGATCAGCAGCGGGCCGGATTCCGCAACGAATTCGGCGCCAAGCAGATCTTCGCCGGCGGCAGCCATGGCGGCAATCTGAAAGTGGTTTCCGGCTCGTAACGCGGTCCTTACAGGGAGATCCTCATGTCGACCTTCGACACGTCCTTCGCACGCGTCGGCGCCGAGAACCGGGCTCGCCCGGTCAAGGCTGCGCGGCCGGCCGTTTCCTTCGAGCGGTTTCTGCCCTTCCTGCTGCCTGTCGTCATCATCGCGATCTGGCAGCTCGGTTCGTCGATCGGATGGATCTCCACGCGGATCATGCCCTCGCCGGCAGCCGTCGTCGTCGCTTTCTGGCAGACGACGGCTTCCGGGCAATTGCCGCACAATATTCTCGTCAGCGCCGGCCGCGCTTTCAGCGGCCTTCTGGTCGGCGGCGCGATCGGCTTCCTGCTCGGCATCGCCAATGGCGTGTCGCGGCTGTCCGAGCAGCTGACCGATACGAGCCTGCAGATGCTGCGCACCATTCCGCATCTCGCCATGGTGCCGCTGGTCATCCTCTGGTTCGGGATCGGCGAGGAATCGAAACTGTTCCTGACGGCGCTCGGCGTGCTCTTCCCGATCTACCTCAACACCTATCATGGCGTTCGCAATGTCGATCGCGGACTGATCGAGATGGGCCGGGTCTACGGCATGAGCAACTGGACGCTGTTCAGGAAGGTGATCTTCCCCGGCGCGCTGCCGTCGATCCTCGTCGGCCTGCGTTTCGCGCTCGGCATCATGTGGCTGACGCTGATCGTGGCGGAATCGATCGCGGCATCGTCCGGCATCGGCTACATGGCCAACAATGCCCGCGAGTTCGGCATGACCGATGTCGTCGTGCTGACGCTCATCATCTACGCGGTACTCGGCAAGCTCGCCGACGTTGTCGCCCGGGCGCTGGAGCGCCGGGCGCTGCGCTGGAACCCGGCCTATCAGAACTGAGGAGCATGCCATGACCGCCACTGCGTTGAAACGTGCTCATTCGGACGCATCAGGCCCGGCGCCGTTGCCGGCAGGTGCTGCCGCCATCCGCATCAAGGGGCTGGAAAAGAGCTTCGGCAACAATCGCGTTCTGCGCGGCATCGACCTCGATATCCCCGCCGGCCAGTTTGTCGCCGTCATCGGCAAGAGCGGCTGCGGCAAGAGCACCTTGCTGCGCATCCTGATGGGCCTCGACGAACCGACCGCCGGCAACCTGCGTTTCGAAACCGGCAATGGTGCGGAATCTGCCCCGAATGCCCGCATCGTCTTTCAGGAGCCGCGCCTGCTGCCCTGGTTTTCCGTCGCCGACAATGTTGCCGTCGGGCTCGGCGAGGGCGTGCCGCAGGGTGTGGCGCGGGCCGAGACCGCCGCCGTGCTTTCCGAGGTCCAGCTTGCGGAAAAGGCCGGCGAGTGGCCGTCGCGGCTGTCCGGTGGCCAGCGGCAGCGCGTCGCGCTCGCCCGCGCCTTGGTCAGCAAGCCTGGTGTGTTGGCGCTGGACGAGCCGCTCGGCGCTTTGGACGCACTGACCCGCATCAGCATGCAGGAGCTGCTGAGCCGCGTCTGGCGCGAACTGGGCTTTACCGCCGTGCTGGTAACGCATGATGTGAGTGAGGCCGTGCATCTGGCCGACCGCGTCGTCGTGCTGGATGAGGGGCGCATCGTCCTCGATCTCGCCGTTCCCCATCCGCATCCCCGCCGCCACGGCAATCCGGCGCTCGCCGAGCTTGAGGGCCAGTTGCTGGCCGCTATTCTCGGGGACGCGCGGGCAGGCTGATCAGGCCGCGACGGTTCTGATCGGCGCGGGCGCCGAGTGTCCACGTGTCCGTGAAAACGTCAGCTCTTCGAGCCGTCCGGTCGGAACCGGGCGGGCAGCTTGTCGTGATAGGGATAATACTGGAAATAGGGTATGGCCTCTTCCAGTACCCGCGCGAAGGACGGCCGCTCGAGCAGACGGCGGTAATATTGCTTCAGCCGGACATGCTGCTCACCGAAGGGCACGAGCGTCTCGGCGTAGAATAGCGCAGGAGCGGCGGCGCAATCCGCCATGGTGAAGGCCTCACCGGCGATCCAGAGCTTTTCGCCCAATTGCTGCTCGATCATCCCATAGGCGGTGCCCAGCAATGTCTGTGCTTCCGCCAC
>JASGEG010000158.1:0-7925 GCA_047606605.1 Rhizobium sp. | reverse complement strand
TTTGTGATTCCCATGCGAGAACAGGGGATTACGCGAACCACAAAGCAGCGCAGGCTGTTGCCTTGAAAGGAAGAAAAAATGGACGACACGTCGAGTGTTGAGAATGTCGCCGCCGCCGAACTGCGGGCGTTCATCGAGCGTATCGAACGGCTCGAGGAAGAAAAGGCCGCCATCCAGTCCGACATCAAGGACGTGATGGGCGAGGCAAAGGGCCGCGGCTACGACACCAAGGCGATCCGCACCATCATCCGCCTGCGCAAGAAGGACGCCAACGAGCGCCTCGAGGAAGAATCCATCCTGCAGACCTACATGGCTGCCCTCGGCATGGAATAACGGGCGGGCGCCCACGGGCGCCTTACCATGCTCCTATCGGTAGCCGGCCATATTCGGCCGGCCCACGCTTGACGGGAAGATGTGCGCAGGATACAATCCTTAAGTTGTATCGATAAGACCCGCATACCAAATTGCCGCATTGAGCATATCTGCCGAATACCGTAGGTGCTGTGCCTGGAATAGGTGACGGGGACGAGCGTGGGCAAGACACTCTCCAAGACAGGGCAATGGCTGGTGCGCATTCTATGCGCCGTCGCCCTGCTGTCCATCGGCTTCGCTCACCAGCCGGCCATCGCGAACACCGGCGAACCCACCGAGTTCGAGCTTGCCCAATACCGGCTGCCGGATGGCAGTCTGCCGGTTCTCTGCATCACCGAGAGGACACCCGACGGCAAGGAACACGGCAAGGCCTATATGCCCGGCTGCGAGGCCTGCCGGATTGCGGCGGCGGCCCTGCTTCCGCTGCCGCCGACGGATATTTTCGCGCATCTCGGCTTTGCAGCGCCTGACGCCCCGGTTCCCGCAAGCGTCGCTTTTCCCCGCCAGCTCTATCCGCCGAATACCGGCCCCCGCGCTCCACCCATCCTCCAGACCCGCATTGCCTGAGCCTGCGTTGCGGCAGAAGCCGTGACGCTTGTCGTCAACGGCGGCCGAACCAAGCACGCGATCCGTGCCGGCTGCGGGCGGACTGCCTTCCTGTCGATCATCACTGTGCCGAACGGACCATCTCGGTCCCGCCCCAGAGGAAATCGGCACAAGGCTCTGACCGGAACGGTCCTCCCGCAGACAGGTTTGCCGCCAGCCGGATTTCCGGAGGATCGTCATGTCTGCCTTCACCGCGGCCGAACCTACCGCCACGACCACCGACCAGATTTCGCTCTATCGGGCGATCTGGCGCTGGCATTTTTTCGCCGGCCTGCTCGTCATTCCCTTCATGCTCAACCTGGCGATCACCGGATCGCTCTATCTCTTCAAGAACGAGATCGACACCATCTTCTATGCCCATCGCCACATCGTCGCCGATACCGGGGCGATGCTGACGCCGCAGCAGATCGTCGATGCGGCCGCCGCCGCCATGCCCGGCGCCAAAGCCACCTCCTATCGCGAGGCCCCGGCCGGCGATCGCTCAGCCGCCGTCACCCTCTCCAAGGGCGGCCAGTCGACGGTCGTCTATATCGATCCGCACAATGGCACGGTGCTGGATTCGGTCGGCGCCAAACAGGATTTCGGCTGGATCGTGCGGCGCATCCATAGCCTCGATTATTTCGGGACATGGGCCAACCGGATCATCGAGATCGTCGGCGGCTTCGCCCTCGTCCTCGTCGTCACCGGCCTCTATCTCTGGTGGCCGCGCAAGCAGACCGGCGGGGTCGTCAGCGTCCGCGGCACCCCGTCGCGCCGCGTCTTCTGGCGAGACCTGCATGCCGTCACCGGCGCGGCCGCCGGCCTTCTCATCTTCTTCCTTTCGCTCAGCGGCATGCCGTGGTCCGGCTATTGGGGCGCCAACGTCAAGGGCTGGCTGGCCGCGCACGATCTGGGCTTCCCGACGGCCTTGTGGGACGAGGTGCCGAAATCGACGAAGGTGACCGACGATATCCTGCCTGCGCCCGGCTGGATCGTCGAAAAAGCGCCCGTTCCGCTTTCCACGCCCGCTGCCGCGCAGCCGGCCGGGCCGATCGGCATCGACAAGGCGGTGGAGATCGCCAAGGGGCTCGGCATGGCGCCGGGCTTCGCGCTCGCGATCCCAGGCGACAAAACCGGCGTCTACACCGCCGCTCTCTATCCCGCCGATCTTGCCGACGAGCGCACCATCCACATCGATCAATATTCGGGCAAGCCGCTCGTCGATCTCTCCTTCAATCAATACCCGGCCCTCGGCAGGGCGATCGAATGGGGGATCAACGTCCATCTCGGTCAGGAATGGGGCCTGTTCAACCAACTCCTGATGCTCGCAACCTGCCTGGCGATCGTGCTGAGCTGCGTGACGGCCGTCGTCATGTGGTGGAAACGGCGACCGGCCGGGCGCCTCGGCGTGCCGCCCATGCCCCCGCGAAAATCGGTCTATATCGGCCTGTGGCTGATCGTGATCGCCTTTGCCGCCGCCTTCCCGCTCACCGGACTTGCGATCGTCGCCATGCTGCTTCTCGACCAGCTCCTGGTGCGCTTCGTGCCGCCGCTGCGGTGCTTCCTCTCCTGACTCCGACTGCTCTCGCGAGCAATCCGCAAGTCACCAATTGAAAGGACAATCACCATGCCTCGGATGACGAAAATCCTGATCGCAGCCTTCGCGGCCAGCATCACCCTTGCGGGCCAGGCCCTCGCCCATGCCCATCTCAAATTCGCCACTCCAGCCGCCGACGGCACGGTCAAGCAGTCTCCTTCGGAACTTGATCTCACCTTCAGCGAGGGCCTGAACCTGAAATTCAGCGGCGTCGCCATCACCGGCCCGGACAAGGCGGTTGTGAAGACCGGCGACGCCATGCTGATGAACGGCGACAGCACGCTGATGATCCCGGTGACGGGCAAGCTGACACCGGGCAAATATACCGTGGAATGGCACGTTCTTTCGACCGACGGCCATAAGACGAACGGGAGCTACAGCTTCACCGTAGCGCCGTGAAAGCTTCCAAGGCCCCGCCGGCGAACGGGACGAACTCCCTCGCCGGCAAACGCGCAAGCCTCATGCACGGCCGGCCTATCCGGCCATGCATTTGCGAATGAAATGCAGCCAGCTGTCGTTGCGGCGGACGGTTGCCCGCGGCAGGCCGAAGGGATCGTCGTCCTGCCGCGCCCGTCCCCGCCGCGTCGTCGTTGCCGCGCTGTAGCCGGCCTCGTAGGCCAGCACGCGATCGAGCGGCATTTCATCGCCATAGGGAAAGCAGAAAGAGGACACGACTTCGTCGAGCATATCCTCCAGCAGTTCCCGCGAATGGGCGATCTGGCGACGCGCCTCCTCCATCGGCACCTGCGGCAGATGCACATGGTCGAGCGTATGCGAGCCGACTTCATGTCCAAGACGGACCCATTCGCGAAGCTGCTCCAGCGACATGCAGGGCGCCTTCGCCACGCCAAGGGGAATATCCCAGACATTGCTGCCGCCGACCTGATTGGCGACGACGAAATTCGTCGCCGTGAAGCCGAACTCCTGCAGGATGGGCAAGGCGTTCTCGTAGACATTGGCGTAGCTGTCGTCGAAGGTGATGGCGGCAACCTTGCCGGACTTGGCGCCCTGGATATACGGCAGCGCCTCCCGCAGCGACAGTCCCTGGATGCCCAGCCTTTTCAGCCATGCCATCTGGCGATGGAAGGCTTGCGGGTGCACCGCCATGCTTCGGAACGGCGTCTTGCACGAGGGTGGCGCGGCGATCTGATGATAGAGAAGAATAGGAACGGCCAAGTTGGACAGTCTCAGCTCGCGCGCCGGGAGCGCATTGCGATCCGGGCGCGGTACAGCGGTCGCAATATCTCTCTGGACAGCTTCTCGACCGCTGTCTTGCGGCCCTTGATAGTGCTGCCACCAAGCTGCGCGGAGACTTCATGCACGCCGCCCGGCATGACCGCAAGCGGCGACAGGCTGGTGACCCAGCTCATCTGGACGGTCGTGTCGACCGGCCGGTCGAACAGGGCGGTCGCCTCCAGCAGGCGCATGGCGGCATCGCGGCTGACGAGCTGCGCCACCATCCCCAGACCGACGCGGCCCGGCCGGATGACCCTTGCCTGGCCATGCGTCAGCACGCATTCGCCATGCTCCTTGCCCATCCGGAACGGGAAACGGATGAAGGCGCCCGGCATCAGGCATGCCCGCGCGGCGGCAAAGGCGGCATGAAAGGACGCATCGATCTCCACGTCATCCTCGAAGACGAGACCGGCATCGACACCCTGCGCGACGATCTCGGCCCATGCCTTGCGATGGGAAAGGAAGCAGGCGATCTCGCCGAGGCTCATCTCGAAGGGATAATGCGGCCCATGCAGGCGCCGCCGATAGACCTGATCGATCTCGGCCCTGGACAAGGTGCCGGCATCGACGGCGCTGATAACCTCGCTTGCGACCGGAAGCATGGCGGCGAGCCTTTCCACCTGGGGCAGACGGTCGCGGGCGCGATCCAGATGGATGATGAAGCCCCGGATATTCGCGTCATCCGGCTGACGGCGGGTCGTGGCCAACGGGGCCTGATCCAGTTCCAGCCCGGATTGAATTCGTTCAAGCGGCATCGCTGGCGAGGGGCCGAACTGATAGGTCTGCATCGGAGGAATCTCGGTGTCAAAATACGAGAATCTCCGTAGCAATCCTGCATGAAGGCGGGCTTAGGCAGACATGAAGCGAAACTGAAAACCGGCATGTTCAATGATGCCGTACAGAAACGGCTAGGCGATTATCCCGATGCGGCCGTCCGCGATCCTGTCTTCGACCCAGCGACGCTCATCCTGCCAGGCGTGGCGTTTCCAGCCTTCCCAGCTGAAGCCGCAGAGCAGCATGTCCCATTCGCCTGCGGGAAAGCGCGCAAGGGCGTGGCAGATGCCGAGAAAGCCGGTGCTTGGGAAGACCTCGCGCATGCTGGGTTCCGTCAGGCCCAGAGCCGCGCAGCCGGAGAGGTAGAATTGCGGCGGCATGACCCGAACCTCCTTGCCGGCACTGCCGATCAGTTCGATCGCCTGCATTGTCCAATCGGCTTTCCTGCCCCTGAGGCGCGACAGGATATTCGGCTTGGGATGATATTTGCGGATGATGCCTGGATGATAGACGAGCATCACTTCCCGGGCCGCCTTGAAAGCGGCGTTGTCCCAGAAGACCGGATCGGCCAGCCGCCGCTGCATCGATTTGCTCGACGCCGCCAGCATCAGGATGTCCGTGCGCGTGCCGCTCATGCCGCCCGACAGGTTCGGCGCGTTGAAACGCATCGCGAAATCGGCATTGTCCACGATCCCCGAGAGGTCGCGGTGCAGTTCGCCATTGCCGATGATAACAGCCGTCTTGCGTTTCAATCGAGGATATCCAGCCTATCGGCAGACGACCTAGCAGCGCTGCATGAGGCGGGAATGAAGCGAGAGCCTACAAAGGCAACGAAAGCTCGCCTGCCGTAATTCTTCCCACCGTCTGGATGAAGAGAGCGCATTCGGCCTGCATCACACGATCCTCGAGGGCAGCAGCATCGTCCGCAGGGTCGATCCGGACTTCTCTTGCGGCAATGATCCGGCCGTGATCATAATCCCCATCCACCAGATGGATCGTGGCGCCGGTCACGGCCTCGCCAGCCGCCAGCACGGCCTCATGCACCCTCCGGCCATACATGCCCGCCCCGCCATATCTCGGCAGAAGCGCCGGATGCACGTTCAAGAGTCTTCCTTCGAAAGCCGACAGGGTCTTGGGGCCTAGTTTTCGCAGATATCCCGAGAGAATGACCAGATCCGCGCCGGCGGCAACAAGCGCATCGCAAAGCATCTCGTCGGCGGCAAGCTCGACGCCCTTGGTCGGGATATGCAAGGCGGCAATGCCGCATGCACGGGCATGATCGAGCGCGGGCGCATTCGCGCCATTGCTGACGAGAAGGGAGACGACCGCATCCAGCCTGCCCGCCTCGATCGCCGCGGCGATGGCGCGGAAGGATGAACCATTGTTGGAGGCGAGAGCTGCGATGCGAAGCATTGTCGGCGGCGTCCGGTCGGTATTCCCACATGATCGGCGGCGCGGAAAAGAAAATCGCCCGCAGCGCGGTGCCGCAGGCGATCTCCTATCCGATGTTACTGTTCCGGCACCCTAAAGCGCGGCGCGATCTTTCAGATGCGCGACATGCTTTAAGGCAGCCGGCTATTCGACCGAGTTGAACTTCTTGACCTGCATGAAGTTGACGGCAGTGCCGCTGAAGCGCTCGGGGTCGATCGAGGCGGTCTGGACCTTGAAGCCATCCGTATAGACGGCCGTCGGCTGGGCGCGCAGCGTCGGGCTGACGAAGCGCGGCGCCTTGACCGGGCGATTGACGATCTCAACCCGGGCATTGGCAATCGCCCATTGCGAAATCATTTTGTCCGTCAGCCTCGGCGGGGTGGTTACCGTCGCGCGGCCGGCATCGGCGACCGCGGCATCCTGCTTGCTCGGACGGCCACCCTTGGTCGCGACACTGGCGACGGCTCCATGGTCCTGCGGCGCCGTCACTTCAAAACTGTCGTTGAAGCGATTGTTGCTGACCTTGACGTCGCGAGGCGTCGGCGCAAGGGCCGCCATCTGCGTCGGCATCTTCTGCTCCGGCCGCTTTTGCGGCAGCGCGGCGGCAATGGCGCGAATGGCGTCGTTTCCGGCCGCCGCATTGTCCGTCGGCGGGACCTCATCCTTGGAGGCGACATTGTTGGCGGCCGCATCGACGGGTACGCCGGCATTGGCGGCGGCCATCTGATCGGAACGGCGCTGCTCAAGCGCGGCGACGATCGCGGGCGACAGCGTATTGGCATCGGCGACGTCGTCGACAGCATCCGGATCGGCGTCGGCCGAAGCAAGCAGGTTTTCGGCCACTTCCGGACGCTCCGCCGGAACGGGCACGCCGACGGCGACCTGATCGTTCACGCCGGGTTCCGCGGACGCCACTTCGGCGTCACCGGGCGAATGGCGGTTGAGCAGGGACGGCACGGGAACGCGATAGTCACGCAGGTCCGCGAATTGCGGCTGCTGGTCATCCGTAGCCGGCATCGCGGCAGCAAGCGCATCCTGAGCGGCATTGCGCGGCGGCGACATCAGAGCCGAAGCCACTTCGCTGCCGGCGGGCTGGTTGCCGAAGGCCGGCCGCACCTGCGGAACCGGCGCGTTTATGCTGGCAACCTGTACGGTTGCGGCCGGTGCTGCGGGCGCCCCGCTATCGTCGCCGTCATCCGCCGCGGCAGGCGCCGGCTGGGTATTCTTGGCAACCAGAGTGGTGGTCGGCGCCGCCGTTGCCGGCGTGCCGCTATCCGCATTGTCCTCTTCCTCGTCCGCACCGCCGCCGAACAGCCGCGCGAAGAAGCCACGGCGAGGAGACGACGAGCTGGCGATCTGGATATCGTCGGACGAGACGCGGCGCTTGTAATCGGCAACCGCCTGCTGATAGCCCGGAAGCGGCCTGCCGTCGGCCGGAATATGCATAGTCTTGCCGTCGGGGAACAGGCGCACCAGTTCCTGGCGGTCCATCCGCGGCCATGCGCGCACGCCGCCGACATCCATATGCACGAAGGGCGAGCCCGAGGTCGGATAATAGCCGACGCCGCCGACCTGCAGCTTCATGCCGATTTCGCGCAGCTTCGAAAGCTTGACGTCGGGAATGTAGAAGTCCATCGCATTGCCGAGCATATGCTGGCTCTTCTTGGCAACGCCGGTGTGGGCGGAGCGCGTGCGCAGCATCTCGTTGGTGCCGGGAGAGCGGAAACCGCAGACGACATAGATGAAGTCGCTCGAGCCGCTGTTGCGATAGACCTGCCAGATGAGGTCGAACAGATGCGGGTTCATCTTGGTCGGCTGGTTCTTGCGCCAGTCGCGCAGGATGCGGTTCAGCTTCTCCAGGCCCGCCGGATCGAACTTCCCATCGCGCTTGTAGGTGATGACGGCTTTTTCGCCGGTATGCACGAAATAG
>JASGEG010000157.1:0-13455 GCA_047606605.1 Rhizobium sp. | reverse complement strand
TCATTCGTTCATTATCTCCTGTGGATTGAACGGAGAGGTAGGTAACGGCAGCGCTCATATCAATAACTTCGCGCCATGCGAGCGTAAATTGCCACGAAATTGAGTTGTTGTAATAAAGCGAACCCTAATATATTGTGGACGTCACATAAAAAACAACAACCTAGACATGATCGGCGACCATCGAAATCTGCGTTTACCCCGATCTTATCGACTTTCGGCACAATCGCGGACCCGGACGAACTTACGAAGTGAGGCGCAACATTTGGAAGACCTTGGCCAGAAGCTTAGACAATATATCAAAATAGGCACTCCCGCCGAGCGCCGAATAGCCAAGTATTTTTCAGAACACTTGACCGAATTGCCTTTCGAGACCGCCTCCTCCGTTGCCGACAAGCTGGAGTTGAGCCCGATGACCGTCGGGCGTTTCCTGCGCTTGCTGGGCTATCAGGGGCTGGACGGGATCAAGGTTCACCTGAAGGAAAGCGTGCCGCCCGCGGCATTGCAACTACCGAGTGCCCTTGAGCAGCTGCAAAAGGATGTGGGAGACGGTCGGCCGCTCGCCGGGCAGATCGCCGAGCAGATCGAGATGCTGCAGCATATCTACAATCTCAGCGGCCAGCCGCAATGGCAGGAAGCCGTGGCGGCAATCCTCGCCTCCAGCGAGGCCTTCGTCGCCACCCATCCGGGCTTTTCGGGCCTCGGCCGGCATTTCTGCGATCGCCTCGCATTCGCCCGCGACCATGTGCGCTTCCTCGACGGCAGCAATGGCAGCTATATCGAAATGCTGGGCCGACAGACGGAGGGCGCGCTGGTCGTCGTCATCGACTCGCCGCGTTTCAACACATCGCGGCTGCTGGCCCGCTCCGCGCGCCGCGCCGGCTACAGGGTGCTGCTGATCACCGGCCAATATACCGAATGGGCTCATGAATTCGCCAATCTGACGCTTTCGCTACCGCCCTCACGCACCGGCTGTCGTGACAATATCTCGGCGATGACGGCGCTGCTGGAATGTCTGACCGCCGCCGTCATTCAAGCGGCCGGCGAACAGGCGGAGGACCGCATGCGCAAGATCGAGGAACTGGAAGGCATGTTCGGCTACGCGCCGATCCGGTAACGACCCGCAGGACAGGCAAGGGCTGGCGACGATGGCCTATTCCATCGAGTCCAGTTCGGCCCGGTGACGGTACATGGCGAGAAAGCGGCGGTAATCGCGGTCATAAAGCGCTTTCCTGCTCTCATCCGGCAACCGTTCGTAAGCGCCGGGATACATTGCCGCACCGGCCGCCGCCAGGCTCTCGTGAAGGCCGCAGGAAACGGAAGCCGCCATCGCCGTTCCCAGAAGCACCGCCTCGTTCATCTCGGGGATGACCACCTTGCAGCCGGTGACATCCGAATAAAGCTCCATCAGCATGGCGTTCTTCACGTGGCCGCCGGCGACATGCAGCGTGTCGGGCACATAGCCGTAGTCCCGCATGCGTTCGAGGATATGGCGAAGGCCGAGCGCAATGCCCACGCCGGTGCGCCAATAGAGACGGCATAGGCCGTCGAAGGACGTGTCGAGCGTCAGTCCGCTGATCACACCGACCGCATGCGGATCGGCAAGCGGCGAGCGATTGCCATGGAAGTCCGGGAGAACCTGGATGCGCTCGGCGAAAGCATCACCCTTGGCGGCGCGCAGTTCGGCGATCCGCCGGATGATGCGGTCGTGCAGCGCCGCGGTGGGCTCGCCGCCGGCCGCATGCATGCGCACGATATGATCGAGCAGCGCGCCGGTCGCCGACTGCCCGGCCTCGACCAGCCAGGTGCCGGGAAAAACCGCCTCATAATAGGGGCCCCACATGCCGGCGCTGCATTTGCGCTCGTGCGAGAAGGCGACGACGCAGCTCGACGTTCCGGCGATCAGCGCCAGCCGGCGCTCCAGCGCCTCGCGGTCTCCCGCATGGCTGCCCAGCGTGCCAAGCGCACCGGCATAGGCGTCGATCATGCCGGCACCGACATGGCATTGCCGGTCCAGCCCCAGCGCCTCGGCCGCCTCCGCCGTCAGCCTCCCCAGGCTTTGCCCGACCGGCACGCTGTCGTCCGGCAGGCGACCGCGTTCGCGCAGATCCTCCAGGCCGATCGAAGCAAGGAAATCGGCCTGCCAACCGAGCGCCTCATGGGCGAGATAGTTCCACTTCGCCGTCAGCGTGCTGCGCGAGCGCGCCGGCGAGCCCGTTGCCTTCCAGGTCACGAAATCGGCGAGATCGAAGAAATAGCCGGCCCTGGCCCAGCTCTGCGGCAGGTTCTTCTTCAGCCACATCAGCTTCGGCATTTCCATTTCCGGCGACATGAAGCAGCCGGAATAATCAAGGACCGGATGCCGCGTCTCCGTGCAGAAGTCCGCCTCGGCAAGCGCCCGGTGATCGAGCCAGACGATCGTATCGAACCGGTCATCGCCACCGGTCGAAACCGTCAGCGGCCCGCCGTCCCTGTCGCGCACGACCAGCGAGCAGGTGGCGTCGAAACCGATGGCGCCGATGACGGCAGAACCGACACCGGAGAGCTTGACGGCATTGCGCACGGCCACGCAGACCGCCGCCCAGATGTCTTCGGAACTATGCTCGGCATGGTTCTCCTGAGGGCGGTTCATGAGGATCGGATGTTCGCTCTTGGCCAGCAGTGCGCCGCGCGACGTGAAGACGCCGGCGCGCGCGCTGGCAGTGCCGATATCGACCGCAACCACGTGATCACGCATTCAGAAGGAGCCCCGTCCGCTTATCTTTTGTTCCGGACAAGGTGTATCAAATCCGGCATCGCGTCAAACACGACTTCGGGAGACAACCGTTCAAGTTCCGCGCGATAACTGGGCGAATGGGCATGCGAGCCGCCGGTAAAAGCGAAGACCGTCATGCCTGCCGCCCGCGCCGCCATGATCCCCGCCGGGCTGTCCTCCACGACGATGCAGTCGCGCGGTTCGACGCCCATTTTCTCGGCGGCGAAGAGGAAGAGATCGGGCGCCGGCTTGCCGCGCTTGACCATGCTGGCGCTGAAGATATTCGGCTCCAGCCGCTCCAGAAGTCCCGTGACGCCGAGCGAAAGCCGGATGCGCTCCAACTGGCTGGAGGAGGCGACGCAACGCGGCACGGCAAGCCCGTCCAGCGTCTCGGCAATGCCGTCGATCGGCTTCAGTTGGCGGCGGAAGCGCTCATAGAGATCGTTGCGGATGCGATCGAGGAAGGCCTGGTCGATAAAGACATCGAACTCGGTCTCCAGCGTATCCACGAGCGTGGCGAGGCTCTTGCCGAGGAAGCGGCTATAGACATCCTCCTCGCTCATCTCGACGCCGACATCGCGCATGGCGTCGATCAACACGGCGACGGACAGCGGCTCGCTGTCGACAAGCACGCCGTCGCAATCGAAGATTACGAGTCCCTTCTCCGCATTCGTCATCGCAGATCCAACCCGAATCCTGTTTTGCGCGGCGCCTCTTCAGGCGCCGGCATGGCCATTGGGAATTCGGCCGGGGCAAACGTCCCGCCGATGAACAGTTATTCCGCGAGTTTGCCGTCGAGGTATAGCTGCAGCGTGGCGCGGGTCCCTTTTTCCCACAGCGTTTTCAGGGCCTGCGCGAAGCGTTTGCGGAAGAGATCCGACTTTGCGACCGCGCCGAAGATATCGTCGAAGACGAGGAAGGCGGCCGGATCGTCCTTGGCCTTCAGGGCTGCGGCATGCAGCCGGTCTGCGCTGGCGTCGTTGAAGACGATATCCTGGCCGCTGTCGGTCTTGCCGGCGAAATAGCGGCACCACAGCGCCGACACCAGCGCGAGGCCGACGATATCCTCGTTGCGGGCCAGACGGTCGGCCGTCGACGGCAGGATGAATTTCGGCTGACGGTTCGAGCCGTCCTGCGCCAAACGCGGAATCGTGTCGGCGATCTTCGGATTGGAGAAACGCCGTTCGATCAGCTTGAAATAGTCCGACAGCACCGTATTCGGCACCGGCGGGATCACCGGAATGATCTCTTCGGTTTCGAGCTTGGCGAGAAAGGCGCGGATCAGCGGCTCTTCCATGGCCTCATGCACGAAATGCACGTCCATCAGCGCCGCCGGATAGGCGATCGCCGCATGGCCGCCATTCAGGATGCGGATCTTCATATGCTCATAGGGCGTCACATCCGGCACGAAGGTCACACCGACCTTTTCCAGCGCCGGCCGGCCGGCCGGGAAATTGTCCTCCAGCACCCATTGCTTGAACTCTTCACAATAGACGGGCCAGTTGTCCTCGATGCCGAACGCCTCTTTCAGCAGATCGATCTCGCGGGCGCCGGTCGCCGGCGTGATACGGTCGACCATGCCGTTCGGGAAGGCGACGTTGGCGGCGATCCAGTCGGCAAAGGCCGGATCGGAAAGCTTCGCCGTGCCGACGACGGCGGCCTTCGTGACACTGCCATTATGGGGGATGTTGTCGCAGGACATGACGGTGAAAGGCCGGATGCCGGCGGCGCGGCGCGCCTTGAGGCCGGCGACGATCAGGCCGAACACCGTCTTCGGCGCATCCGGGTTCTGCCCGTCGGCGACAATGGCGGGATGCGCCGGATTAAATTTGCCGGAGGCGTCGATGAAATAGCCGCCTTCGGTGATCGTCATCGAGACGATGCGGATCGAGGGGTCGGCCAGCCTGGCAACGATGGCCTTGACATCGCCGACCGGCAGGATGTCGATCATCGGCGCGGTGACGCGGGCGGCGGTGCGATTATTGTCCTGCTCGACCACCGTCGTCAGGAAATCCTGCGCGGCGAGCTTCTCGCGCATGGCGGCATCGGACGGCAGCACGCCGGCGCCGACAATCGCCCAGTCATGGTCCTGGCCGGCATTGAACAGATCGTCGAGATAAACGGCCTGATGGGCGCGGTGGAAATTGCCGACGCCGAAATGAACGATGCCGGCCGAAAGCGACTTCGGATCATAGGCCGGAATGGCAGCGGTTGCAGCCGCCTCCTGAAGCGTTGCGAGCGATAGTTTGCACGTCATGTCTCAAGTCCTTCTGAAAGGTCTTTGGTCCGGAAGGCTGGGAGGCCGCCCCGGCGGAATGGCTCCGGCCCGCCCGCTACAGCGATGCGGACCGGGGCTGAATGCTGTGCTCATGCCCGCGCCCGGCGGGCATGGCATAGGACCTAGATCGCCAGCCCGTTTGCATCGAAACGGTGGAGGCGGGTCTTGTCGGGGGTCAGATAGACGGTATCGCCAGTGCGTGCCGGGAAATCGCCGGTGCCGCGCGCCGTCACCGTACCGATGCCATCCGCCTCGATATGCAGGAAGGTGTCGGAGCCGAGATGCTCGGCGTGGTTCACCGTACCCTTCCAGTCTCCGCTTTCCGTCGACAGGAGCACATGTTCGGGGCGAATGCCGATCGTGTCGGCGCCAAGCGCCTGCGCATAGGCACCCTTGACGAAGTTCATGTTCGGCGAACCGATGAAGCCGGCGACGAAGAGATTGCGCGGGCTCTTATAGAGCTCCAGCGGCGAGCCGACCTGCTCGATATTGCCGCGGTTCAGCACCACGATCTTGTCGGCCATGGTCATGGCCTCGACCTGGTCGTGCGTCACATAGATCATCGTCGTCTTGAGCTGATGGTGCAGATCGCTGATTTCGAGACGCATGTTGACGCGCAGCGCCGCATCGAGGTTCGACAAGGGCTCGTCGAACAGGAAGGCCTTGGGCTGGCGCACGATGGCGCGGCCGATGGCGACGCGCTGACGCTGGCCGCCGGACAGCTGCCGCGGCTTGCGGTCCAGATAATCCGAGAGATTGAGGACGCGCGCGGCCTCCGACACCTTCTTGTCGATCTCGGCCTGCGGCATGTTCGCCATCTTCAGCGGAAAGGCGATGTTCTTGCGCACGCTCATATGCGGATAGAGCGCATAGGACTGGAACACCATGGCCAAGCCACGTTCGGCCGGCGCCAGACGGGTGCCGTCCTTGCCGTCGATCAGGATCTGGCCGCTGGAAACGTCTTCCAGGCCGGCGATCAGGCGCAACAGCGTGGACTTGCCGCAGCCGGAGGGACCGACGAAGACGACGAATTCGCCTTCATTGATATCGAGATCGATGGAAGGGATCACCTTGGCTTCGCCGAAGACCTTGGAAACCTTCTTCAGGACAATGCTACCCATGTTTGTCTTCCTTACTTAACCGCGCCGAAGGTGAGGCCGCGAACGAGTTGCTTCTGGCTGAACCAGCCGAGGATCAGGATCGGGGCGATCGCCATGGTCGAGGCCGCCGAAAGCTTGGCGTAGAACAGGCCCTCCGGGCTGGAATAGGAGGCGATGAAGGTGCTGAGCGGCGCCGCGTCGACGGCCGACAGGTTGAGCGTCCAGAAGGCCTCGTTCCAGGCGAGGATGATGTTGAGCAGCATCGTCGAGGCAAGGCCCGGGATCGCCATCGGCGTCAGCACGTGGATGATCTCCTTGGCCAGCGACGCGCCGTCCATGCGGGCCGCCTCCAGGATCTCGCCGGGGATTTCCTTGAAATAGGTATAGAGCATCCAGACGATGATCGGCAGGTTGATCAGCATCAGCACGACGACCATGCCGACACGGCTGGCGAACTGGTTGTTGAGCAGGCCGAAGCTCTGGAACAACAGGTAGATCGGGATGAAGGCGCCGACCGGCGGCATCATCTTGGTCGACAGCATCCACATCAGGATGTCCTTCGTCCGCCGGGTCGGCGAAAACGCCATGGCCCAGGCCGCCGGGACGGCAACCAGCAGGCCGAGGATGGTCGAGCCGAAGGCGATGATGACGGAATTGCCGAAATGCAGGAAATAGTTCGAGCGCGACTGCACCTCGAAATAATTCTCCAGCGTCCAGTGGAAGAACAGGAACTGCGGCGGCGAAGCGATGGCGTCGCCCTCCGTCTTGAAGCTCGTGAGAATTGTCCACAGGATCGGGAAGAAGATGAGGATCGCGACGATCCAGGCGGCGGCGGATACGACCACCTTGCGCCGTGTGGAAACAGTGCGTGCCATCGTTAAGCCTCCAGATTCTTGCCGACCGCGCGCATCACGAAGATGGCGACGATGTTGGCGAGGATGACGGCGATGATGCCGCCCGCCGACGCACCGCCGATATCCTGCGAGAGCACGAGCTGGGAATAGACGAGATAGGTGAGATTGGTGGTCGAGGTGCCGGGGCCGCCATTGGTGGTGACGAGGATCTCCGCGAAGGCCGACAGCAGGAAGATCGTCTCGATCAGGATGACGACCGTGATGGCGCGCGCCAGATGCGGCAGCACGATATGGAAGAACTTCGACACCGCGCCGGCGCCATCCATCTCGGCGGCTTCCTTCTGCTCCTCGTCAAGCGACTGCAGGGCGGTCAAGAGGATGAGCGTGGCGAAGGGAAGCCACTGCCAGGCCACGATGATGATGACGGAAAAGAGCGGCACGGTCTCCAGCCAGGTCAGCGGATCGAGGCCGAACAGCTTGAAGAGATAGGCCAGAAGCCCGTTCACCGGGTTCATGAACATATGCTTCCAGATGAGGGCCGCAACCGTCGGCATCACGAAGAAGGGCGCCAGCACCAGCATGCGCACGATGCCCTGGCCGAAGATCGGCTGATCGAGAAGCAGTGCCAGAGCGATGCCGCCGACCACGGTGATGAGGAGCGCGCCGCCGACCAGCAGAAGCGTGACCAGCAGCGAATTCCAGAAGGCGGGATCGGTGACGAAATATTCGTAGTTGAGCCAGCCGATGAAATCATGCGCGCCGGGCGACATGAGATTGTAGTTCAGCGTCGAGAAATAGATCGTCATGACCAGCGGGACGATCATCCATGCGAAGAGGAGGAGAACCGACGGCGTCATCATGACGCGGGCTGTGGAACGGGTGTGCAACGTTGCCATGGCAAGTACCGACCTATCTTTAAGCAGGAAGAGGTGGCCGTGGACCGGCTAAAAAAGGGCCGCCGAAGAGCAATTCGGGCACGCGGCGGCCGAGGGGAGGAAGCGCGCGAAGGCGCTATCCTCGATACTCCGGGAGGTTGGTTATTTCGGATAACCCGCCTTGGTCATTTCCCGCGAGGTCACTTGCTGCGCGGCCTTCAGGGCGGCGTCGACCGAGGTCTGGCCGGCAAGGGCTGCCGAGAACTGCTGGCCGACAGCCGTGCCGATGCCCTGGAATTCAGGAATGGCCACGAACTGAACGCCGACATAGGGAACCGGCTTGACGGTCGGATGCGTCGGATCGGCCGAGTTGATCGAGTCGAGCGTCATCTTCGCGAAGGGAGCCGCCTTCTGGTAGTCCGCATTCGCGTAGAGCGACGAACGGGTGCCGGGAGGTGCGTTCAGCCAGCCTTCCTTCTGAGCGACAAGGTTGGTGTATTCCTTGCCGGTTGCCCAGGCGATGAACTTCTCGGCCGCTTCGGTCTTCTTCGAGGAAGCCGGAATGGCGAGGTTCCAGGCCCAAAGCCAGTTGCCGCGCTTGCCGAGGCCCTTGTCCGGGGCGAGGGCGAAGCCGACCTTGTCGGCGACCTTCGATTCCTTCGGGTCGGAGACGAACGAGGCGGCGACGGTGGCGTCGATCCACATGCCGCACTTGCCGGTCTGGAACAGCGAGAGATTCTCGTTGAAGCCGTTGGAGGAAGCGCCCGGAGGGCCGGCGTCCTTCATCAGCTTGACGTAGAAGTCGAGCGTCTGCTTCCATTCCGGCTGGTCGAACTGCGGCTTCCACTTCTCGTCGAACCAGCGGGCGCCGAAGGAATTCGACATGGCCGTCAGGAAGGCCATGTTCTCGCCCCAGCCGGCCTTGCCGCGCAGGCAGATGCCGTAGACTTCATGGCTCTTGTCGGTGATCTTGCGGGCCGCGTCGGCGATGAAATCCCAGGTCGGCGCATCCGGCATCTTCAGGCCGGCCTTCTCGAACAGGTCCTTGCGATACATCACCATCGAGCTTTCGCCATAGAACGGCGCGGCATAAAGCTTGCCCTCGGTGGTCAGGCCGCTGCGGATGGCCGGGAGAAGATCGTCCACATCGTAATTCTTGTCGGCGGTCAGCTTGTCGAGCGGCGCGAGCCAGCCGAGTTTGCTCCAGATCGGCACTTCATAGGTGCCGATGGTCAGCACGTCGTATTGGCCGCCCTTGGTGGCGATGTCGGTCGTAACCTTCTGGCGCAATACGTTTTCTTCGAGCGTCACCCATTGCAGGTCGATGTCGGGGTTCTTGGCTTTGAAATCGTCCGTAAGCTTCTGCATACGGATCATGTCGCCGTTGTTGACGGTTGCGATCGTGAGGGTTTCGGCGGAGACCGTGCCGGCAAAGATCAGGGCCGAGCAGGCGCCCAGCAGGAAAGTTTTCAATTTCATATCTTCCTCCCAGAAGATCAAACATGAGCATTCGCTTCGCTCATGGGCAATTACTCACCTCCTGCGGCAAAATGTCAATGCGAATTCGTTGCTGCGATGCCGAACATGCAGACCATCCATTTGTTTTTATGATGTTATTTTTTTGCTCAGTCCCTGAGCAGAAATTCAGCAGTTGCTTCGTCGGTAATCAAACCATTGATCTGATGACCGGTGACAGCGGCCTTGATCGCCTCGAACTTGCGTTTGCCCTTGGCTATCCCAATCACCGAGGAGGCGTCGCGCGGCGGGATCGGGGCGCTGGCGACGCGGTCGTTGTCGGCATCCGCCATGAGATTGCCGTCGCCGTCGAAAACCCAGCCGCAGATTTCGCCAGCGGCGCCGCGCTTCATCAGCGCCGTCATCTCGTCCTTTTCCAGGAAGCCGTCGAGGCAGAGCGGCGCCTCGATGCCCATCTCGCCGACGCCGACGAAGGTCACGTCGGCCTGGGCGCTGATATCGAGCGTCGAGCGTACCAGCGCCTGCGCGTGCAGGAGCTCGCGCTCCTCGGCCGAGGAGACCAGCACCGGCAGCGGCATGGGATAGTGCCGTGCCTTGATGGCATCGGCCATGCTGAAGATGACGTTGTAATAGGCGGCAGACCCGTCCGGGCCGATATTGCCGGTCAGCGACACCACCCGGTGCTGCGGACATTCGATCGCCGGAAGCTGATCGACCGCCGCCTTCAGGGTGCGGCCGGTGCCGATCGCCAGCACGATCGGTTCGCTGCGCTTCAGCCAGCGCTCGATTTCGGCCGCGCCCGCCTCGGCGATGCCGACCGTCGACGACGTGCCGCCGGGATCGCTCGGCACCACCTCGACATGCTTGAGCTTGAACTTCTCCCGCAACGCCGCCGCATATTCGAGGCAGACGGCGATCGGGTGATCCAGCCGCACCTTGATCAGCCGCTCGGCCACGGCGAGCGAGACGAGCCGCTGCGCCGACTGCCGCGAGATTCCCATGGCGGCAGCGATCTCGTCCTGGGTTCGCCCGGCCACGTAATAGAGCCAGCCGGCCCGTGCCGCATCGTCAAGCCGCCCCTGGGAATCCAACTTCCTGGCCATAGCGTTCCTTTGCCGAAAAAAGCCTCTTGCCGGGGCGGGAAGTCCCGGCGCAGCAGATCATTCAGTTTCCGGCGGGATAACGCCCTTGGTCAAGGTGAAACAACCGTAGAAACGGCGCTCGCCGGTCTGGATCACGCAATAGGCATCCTTCGCCCTTTCATAAAAGGCATATCGCTCGACGGGCACGAGCGGCCAGTGCCTGCCCTCGGCGCGGTCGATCGCCGCCTGCACTTCGTGCTGAACCTTCGGCATCTCCTCCGGCGCGCCCACCACTTCCATGCGCGTCGCGGCATCGTCGATGAAGGTGTCGAGCGGCATCAGCGACAGCAGCGCCTCGACGGCCTCGGCCGCCGATACATTGTCGATCCGCAGCAGATGGCCAAGCATCGTCTGCTGCGCAATCGACTCGGCCGGAAAATTCGTATCGACGACCACAAGCATGTCGCCATGTCCCATCGATGCCAAGGCATGCAGCACGTCCGCATTCAACCGCGGCGAAATTCCCTTCAACATGAGCGAGCTCCTCCAGATCCTGATCGGCGGCGATCCCGTCGCCGCGCTGTTCGCTTTGGGTGCAAACAAGTAATCGCGGTCAGGGTCGCTGTCCATAGCCGCCATGGCGTGAGCTCGTTCTCCGATAATCGGCGACGCAAACAGGCTTTCCACTCCGGCTTATTTCGGCCTTTATTGACCAGATAGGTTCGGCGGCATTAACTGAAAGCGCAGGCACTGGTTGCGAGGGACAGGTGAGAATTCTTCTGGTCGAAGACGATGAAACGATCGGCAGCGCGGTCCGCGATCATATTGCCGCGACCCCCCATGCCATCGACTGGGTCAAGAATCTTGCGGATGCGACGGAAGTCACCAGCGCCGTGAATTACGGCCTGATCCTGCTCGATCTCCAGCTTCCCGACGGCGTCGGCATCGATTTTCTCAAAAAATTGCGCCGCAAGCCCGACGAGACGCCGGTGATCATCCTCACCGCCCGCGATCAGATCTCCGACCGCATCGAGGGCCTGAACAGCGGCGCCGACGACTATCTCGTCAAGCCCTTCAATCTCGGCGAACTCTCCGCCCGCATCCTGGCTGTCGCCCGGCGCTACAGCGGCAGCCCGCAGCCGACGATCCGCTTTGCCGATCTTGAGATCGACCAGCCGCAGCGGCGGGTCCGGCTCGACGGCAAGGATGTCGTGCTCACCGGCCGCGAATGGGCCGTGCTCGATCTTCTGGTCACGCGGCCGGGCGCCATCATCTCAAAGGATCAGATCGAGGAGGCGCTCTACGCCTTCGGTTCGGAAATCGAAAGCAACACAGTGGAGGTCTATGTCAGCCGGCTGCGCAAGAAGATCGGCAAGGACCGCATCCGCACCGCCCGCGGCGTCGGCTATTGCCTGGGTGACCGATGATCCTGCGCCCGATGAGCATCACCCGCCGCCTGATCGCGGCACTCACCGGAACGGTCGTCCTCTTCTGGCTGATCGCCGTCGGCATCGGCGTCTATGTGGTCAACAAGGAGCTCTCCGAGACCTTCGACGGCGCATTGCAGGAAACCGCCCAGCGGCTGATGCCGCTGGTGGTCGACGATCTTGCCGATCGCGATCCCACCGCCGATCCGCAGACCCTCGAAAACCTGGAGAAGGGGCTGAACCGGGAATACCTGACCTATCAGGTGCTCGACGCGACGGGCAAGCTCATCCTGCATTCCCATGACGCGCCGAAGACACCCTATGACGTGCCCTTGACGATCGGTTTCCACAATACGCCGAAATACCGGATATACACCGAATCCTCGTCTAACGGCGCACTCTTCCTGCATGTGGCCGATGCCTTCAAGAACCGGCGGGAGGCCTCGCGCGAAAGCGGCGTCGCCCTGCTCTGGCCGCTGCTCGCTCTCATCCCGGCCAGCATCGTCGCCATCTGGTTCGCCGTCGGCCGCTCGCTTCGGCCGATCGACCGGCTGCGGGCGGACATCGCGACCAAGGACGGCGGCAACATGGCGCCGCTGCAGAGCGATACGCTCCCGCACGAGCTCCGGCCGATCGCCCGCTCGGTCAACCTGCTGCTGGAGCGCCTGCGCTCCGCGCTCGAGGCCGAGCGCGAATTCACCGCCAACAGCGCCCACGAGCTGCGCACGCCGATCGCCGGCGCGCTCGTCCAGACGCAGCGCCTGATCGCCGAACTGCCGAAGGGACCGCTCACCGAACGCGCCGGCCGGATCGAAACCTCGCTCTCCAACCTCGGCCGGCTGGCGGAAAAGCTGCTGCAACTCTCCCGCGCCCAGGCCGGCATCGGCGCCGGCGACAAGCCCGCCGACCTTATGGCCGTCATCGAAACCGTCATCGGCGATTACGACCGCGATACCGGCACGGCGGGCCGCATCCTGCTGGAAAGACGGGCGGATGAAAAACTGGTCCGCAACGTCGATATCGATGCCTTCGCCATCGTCATCCGCAACCTGCTCGAAAATGCGCTGATCCACGGCCCGGCCGACGACGAGGTGACCGTCAGGGTCGAGGCCGGCGTCATCCATGTCGTGAATGGCGGCCGTGCCTTGTCGGAGGAGGAACTGGCGAGCCTCAAGAAACGCTTCTGGCGCGGCAAGACCAAGGCCTCCGGCTCCGGCCTCGGTCTCGCCATCGCCGAACGCATCGTCAGCCAGATCGGCGGCCGCCTCGATCTCCTGTCGCCGGCGACCGGCCAGGCGGATGGCTTCGAGGCCAGGATCACCCTGCCCTGAACCTGACCGTGCCGGGCAGGATCATGGATTAGCCTTGCAAAGAACGGCAAAGGGTGCGAGCAAGTCCGCATGTACCCCGCAGGCGAATATTCATGATCGTTTCCTTCGACATCGGCGGTTCCGCCATCAAGGGCGGCGTCGCCCGCTCCGAGACGGATATCACCCCGCTCGGCCGGCGGCCGACGCCGAAGCATGATTTCACCGATTTCGTCGCGACATTGCGCGCCGTCATCGCCGAGGCGGGCGAGACGCCGGACTGCATTTCCTTCTCCATCGCCGG
>JASGEG010000156.1:0-4717 GCA_047606605.1 Rhizobium sp. | reverse complement strand
GACGAACTTCAGCGCGGTTTTGAGGGCCGCTGTCCCATGGGGAAAGAAATGGAAGAGTTTCATAAAGTCCGGCGTTTGCCGCCCTACGTCTTCGAACAGGTCAACCGTTTGAAGGCCAGCGCGCGAGCGGGCGGGGCCGACATTATCGACCTCGGCATGGGCAATCCGGACCTTCCGACCCCCAAGGCGATCGTCGACAAGCTGTGCGAAGTCGTCCAGGACCCGCGCACGCACCGCTATTCCTCTTCCAAGGGCATTCCCGGTCTGCGCCGCGCGCAGGCCGCCTATTATGCCCGCCGCTTCGGCGTAAAGCTCAATCCGGATACGCAGGTGGTCGCCACCCTCGGCTCCAAGGAAGGCTTCGCCAACATGGCGCAGGCGATCACGGCGCCTGGCGACGTCATCCTCTGCCCGAACCCGACCTATCCGATCCATGCCTTCGGCTTCCTGATGGCCGGCGGCGTCATCCGTTCCATGCAGGTCGAGCCGGACGACAGCTTCTTCCCGCCGCTCGAGCGGGCCGTGCGCCATTCGATCCCGAAGCCGCTGGCGCTCATTCTCAACTACCCGTCCAACCCGACCGCCTATGTGGCGACGCTCGATTTCTACAAGGAAGTCGTCGCCTTCGCCAAGAAGCATGACATCATCGTGCTGTCGGATCTGGCCTATTCGGAAATCTACTTCGACGACGTACCGCCGCCGTCGGTGCTGGAAGTTCCGGGCGCCATGGACGTGACTGTCGAATTCACCTCGATGTCGAAGACCTTCTCCATGCCCGGCTGGCGCATGGGCTTTGCCGTCGGCAACGAGCGCCTGATCGCCGCCCTGACGCGTGTGAAGTCCTATCTGGACTACGGCGCCTTCACGCCGATCCAGGTGGCGGCGACGCATGCGCTGAACGGCGACGGTTCCGACATCGCCGAAGTGCGCAACATCTACAAGCGCCGCCGCGACGTGCTGGTCGACAGCTTCGGCAAGGCCGGCTTCGACGTGCCGCCGCCGGCAGCAACCATGTTCGCCTGGGCGAAGATCCCGGAAAAATTCCGTCATCTCGGTTCGCTGGAATTCTCCAAGCTGCTGGTTGAAAAGGCCGACATCGCCGTCGCGCCGGGCATCGGCTTCGGCGAGCAGGGCGACGATTACGTTCGCATCGCGCTGGTCGAGAACGAGCATCGTATCCGTCAGGCGGCGCGCAACCTGAAGCGTTTCCTCTCGACCGCAGATGAAACCATGCATAATGTGATTTCGCTGAACGCTCATCGGTCCTAATTTTTCACGGCAGCCGTTTCTCCGGCTGCCGTGTCCCAAGACATTGATCAGGAATTCCTCATGGCAGATGCCCTCAAAATCGGCATTGCGGGCTTGGGCACCGTTGGTGCCTCGCTGGTCCGCATCATCCAAAGCCGCGCCAACGAACTCGCCGTCACCTGCGGTCGCCCGATCAAGATCGTCGCCGTTTCGGCGCGCGACCGCAGCAAGGATCGCGGTCTCGATCTTGATGGCATCGAATGGTTCGGCGGTCCGGTCGATCTGGCGCAGAAGGCCGATATCGATGTTTTCGTCGAGCTGATCGGCGGTTCCGAAGGGGCTGCCAATGCTGCCGTGCGCGCGGCTCTTGCCCGCGGCCTGCATGTGGTCACCGCCAACAAGGCGCTGCTGGCCTATCACGGTGTCGAACTGGCCGAGATCGCTGAAGAGAAGGGCGTGCTGCTCAATTTCGAAGCGGCCGTTGCCGGTGGCATCCCCGCCATCAAGGCGCTGCGCGAATCCCTGACCGGCAACACGATTTCGCGCGTCTACGGCATCATGAACGGCACCTGCAACTACATCCTGACCCGGATGGAGAAGGAGGGCCTGTCCTTTGCCGATTGCCTGAAGGAAGCCCAGCGTCTCGGTTATGCCGAAGCAGACCCGGCCTTCGACATCGAAGGCAACGATACCGCCCACAAGCTCGCCATCCTGACGACGCTTGCCTTCGGCAATCGCATTGCGGCCGATGATATCTATCTGGAAGGCATCACCAATATCTCGATCGAGGATATTCGCGCCGCCGCTGAACTCGGCTACCGCATCAAGCTGCTCGGCGTCGCCCAGCGCACGGAAAGCGGCATCGAGCAGCGTGTCCACCCGACGATGGTGCCGCTCGAATCGGTCATCGCCCAGGTCGATGGCGTCACCAATGCCGTGGCGATCGAATCCGATATTCTCGGCGAGCTGCTGATGGTCGGCCCGGGCGCTGGCGGCAATGCGACGGCATCCTCGGTGCTGGGCGATATCGCCGATATCGCCAAAAGCCAGCCGGGCGCGCAGCGCGTACCCGTTCTCGGCCATCCCGCCAAGGCGCTCGAGCCTTACCGCAAGGCGCAGATGCAGAGCCATGAAGGCGGCTATTTCATCCGCTTGACCGTCCTCGACCGCACCGGCGTCTTCGCCAGCGTCGCGACCCGCATGGCGGAAAATCACATCTCGCTGGAATCGATCGTACAGCGCTCGACCCAGCACCTGTCGCCGTCCGATCACCAGACGATCATCCTCGTCACCCATGCGACGACCGAGGATTCGGTGCGCAAGGCGGTCGCCTCGATCAAGACCGAAGGCTACCTGGTCGGCGAGCCGCAGGTTATCCGCATCGAGCGGCCGAAGGAATAATCCGGCGTCGGCCCGCGCGAACAGGCAGCGGGCCGCTCAATTCTGGGAGAGATGGTGGAACAACCGGCAGATCCTGTGCAGCGGGCATTTCTGGGCGTCGAACGCTCCGTTTCCGGCAATCGCTGGATTTCCCGGCTCGACCAGGCCGGCCAGAACAGGGCGCTTGCCATTGCCCAGGTCCATGGTCTGCCGGACCTGATTGCCCGCGTGCTCGCGGGGCGCGGCGTCGGTCTCGACGAAGCCATGGCCTTCCTCGATCCGACGATCCGCGGCCTGATGCCGGACCCCTATCTGCTAACCGATTGCGAGAAGGCGGCCGCCCGTCTGGTGCGCGCCGTCAGGACGGGCGAGACGGTGGCGATCTTCGGCGACTACGATGTCGATGGCGCCGCATCCTCGGCGCTGCTCTATCGTTTCCTCACGCATTTCGGCGTGCCCGCCAGCATCTATATTCCCGATCGCATTTTTGAAGGCTACGGCCCGAACCCGGCCGCGATCAATCACCTCATCGACAATGGCGCGAAGCTGATCGTCACCGTCGATTGCGGTTCCACCAGCTTCGAATCGCTGGATGCGGCAAAGGCCCGCAATATCGACGTTGTCGTCATCGATCACCATCAGGTCGGCAGCGAGCTGCCGCATTGCCATGCGCTGGTCAATCCGAATCGCGAGGATGATTTGTCGGGGCAGGGGCATCTCTGCGCCGCCGGCGTCGTCTTCCTGGTGCTTGTCGCCGCCTTGCGGCAATTGCGCGAGGCTGGAGATGTCCGCGTCCGCTCCATCGATCTGCTGGCCCTGCTGGACATCGTCGCGCTGGCGACGGTTTGCGATGTCGTGCCGCTCAAAGGGCTGAACCGCGCCTATGTCGTCAAGGGCCTGATCGCCGCCCGCCATCAGGGCAATCCCGGCCTGGCCGCGCTTTTCCGCAAGGCGGGCCTTGGCGGACCGGTGACACCCTATCATTTCGGCTTTCTGATCGGCCCGCGCATCAATGCCGGCGGCCGAATCGGCGATGCGGCACTTGGCGCGCGCCTGTTGACGCTCGACGATGCCGGCGAGGCGGAGGCCATTGCCGAGAAGCTGGACGAGCTGAACCGCGAGCGTCAGGTCATGGAAGCGGCCATGCTGCAGGAGGCGGAGGCCGAGGCGCTGGCCGAATATGGCAACGGCGACGGTGCTTCCGTCATCATCACGGCGCGGGAGAATTGGCATCCGGGCATTGTCGGCCTGATCGCATCGCGGCTGAAGGACAAGTTCCGCCGCCCAGCCTTCGCGATCGCCTTCGATCCCACCGGCAAGGGAACGGGCTCCGGCCGTTCGATCAACGGCTTCGACATGGGCCGCATGGTGCGCGCCGCCGTCGATGCCGGTCTGCTGGTCAAGGGCGGCGGCCACGCCATGGCGGCGGGGCTCACCGTGGAGCGCGGCAATCTCGGCAAATTGCGCGCCTTCTTTAGCGAGAAGGCGGAAAAGCAGGTGGCGGGGCTTGTCGCCAACGAAACGCTGAAGATCGACGGCGCGCTTGGCGCCAGCGGCGCGACCTTGGAACTGATCGACCAGCTCGAAACCGCCGGCCCCTACGGCTCCGGCCATCCGCAACCGATCTTCGCCCTGCCGAGTCATCGCCTGCGCGATTCGCGCCTGGTCGGCCAATCGCACATCAAGGTCACGCTGGAATCGCAGGACGGCGGGCGCCTCGACGGCATTGCCTTCCGCGCCGCGGAGACGCCGCTCGGCGAACTTCTGATGTCTTCGCGCGGCGCGCAACTCCATGTCGCCGGCACGCTCGGCGCCGATCACTGGCAGGGAAGCCGGCGCGTCCAGCTCCGCGTCACGGATGCCGCCAAGGCCGTCTGACCGGCGAAGGAAATTCGCGGTCTTTACTATGGTAATCAATGCTTTAGGGGAGGAGGCAGTGGCACGCCCTAGGGGAGTCGAACCCCTCTTTACAGAATGAAAATCTGTCGTCCTAACCGATAGACGAAGGGCGCGTGCTGTGGCGCACTTATAGTCAGCACCTTCCGTTCCCGCAAGCGGAAAATCGAGAAAAATCCACAGCTAGGCGAAG
>JASGEG010000155.1:0-4479 GCA_047606605.1 Rhizobium sp. | reverse complement strand
GCATTCGGGCGTTCCGGTGGAGGTGCGCCACCGCATCGGCGTGCTGGAATCGACGATCCGGCTTTCCATCGGCATAGAGCATCCCGACGATCTGATCGCGGGCGCGGCACTCGGCTCGAAGGCGGTGATGAAACAGGTCAAGGCATTGCGAGGCGCAATCGGCACGCAGCTCGACCCGCATTCCTGCTGGATGCTCGGCCGCTCGCTGGAAACGTTGCAGATCCGCATGGAGCGGGCCAACAGCAATGCGAGGGCGGTCGCCGATTTCCTGCGCGATCACCCGAAGGTCGAGACGATCCACTATCTCGCCTATGCCGATCCGGCATCGGCCGTCGGCCGGACCTTCGCCGCCCAATGCAGCGGAGCCGGCTCCACCTTCTCCTTCGACATCAAGGGCGGCCAGCCGGCGTCCTTCCGGTTCCTGAACGCGCTGCAGATCTTCAAGCTGGCCGTCAGCCTCGGCGGCACGGAATCGCTCGCCTCTCATCCGGCGACGACGACGCATTCGGGCGTTCCGGTGGAGGTGCGCCACCGCATCGGCGTGCTGGAATCGACGATCCGGCTTTCCATCGGCATAGAGCATCCCGACGATCTGATCGCCGACCTGGCATCGGCCCTCGACAGCGCCTGACGGCAATTCCCTGGCTGTCTTTGAAGAAGACATTTCAATGAAATCTGCCCTGCGCATCGTCGTCGGCGCCGGGCTGCATCCAGTGCTGCCGTCCGACGAATTGCCGTGCCGGATCGGCACATGATGACACGCCTGGATTTTCATGAAAAAACATTTGTGCAATGCGTCATGGACAGGCACTATCGGCCTGGGAATGGGATGCTTCGCCGTGCGCTCGCACGGAGATATCGAAGGAATGCACCGGGATTTGCGCCCGAGGGGATTGCGCGAATGAATGTTCTTTTCGCCAGTGGCAACGGGTATTATCCGGAATTCAGCGGGGGTGTTCAATCGAGCACCCATCACCTTGTCGAGCAATTGCGCTTGGAGGGTCACAAGCCGGCGGTCCTGGCGGCCCTGTTCGGCGGCGGCGTTTTCGGCTTCAAGGCCCGTGCGAAAATGAAGCTGCTTCGACAGCCCGCGGTGATGGACACGTTTCCGGGCTATCCGGTGTTGCGCGCATGGTTTCCTTGGGAAGCCGCCGCATATGCCGTCGACAAGCTGAAGCCTGACGTTGCCGTCGTGCAGTGCCACAAATCGGTGCCGATCGCTAAAGCGCTGCAGGCCCACAATATCCCGGTGGTCGTCTATCTCAGAAACATCGAATTCCATGAGCTTGCCGGCGATTTGCGCGAGCTGCAAGCTGCGCTCTACATCGCGAATTCGGAGTTCACCGCAAAGACCTATAAGGAAAAATTCGGCATCAGCGCCGTCGTGATACCGCCGACGATCGACCCCATGCTCTACAGAACCAACAGCAGCGCCGAATATGTTACCTTCATCAATCCCTACAATGAAAAAGGTTTCGAGCTCGCCGTGCGCATTGCGGGACAGTGCCCGGAGATCCCGTTTCTCTTCGTCGAAAGCTGGACGCTGACCCCGGAACATCGCAGCCAGGTCGAAAAGGCGATCGCGCCTTTCAAGAATATTCATCTGAAAAGCCGCACAAGCGACATGAAGACCGTTTATGGACGAACGAAGATCCTGCTTGCCCCCAGCAAGTGGGAGGAGGCCTGGGGTCGCGTCGCCTCCGAGGCTCATTGCAGCGGCATCCCGGTCGTGGGCTCGCAGCGTGGCGGACTTCCCGAGGCCATCGGCGAGGGCGGCATGGTTCTGGACTACGATGCACCCCTTGCCGACTGGGTGCAGACGATCAGGCGATTGTGGAGCGATCAGGCATTTTATGGACAGCTTTCCGCCGCGGCACTCGAATTCTCCAAGCGTCCCCAGATGCAGCCGGCCGTCCAATTCGAACTCTTCAGGAACGTGCTTTCGAGCGCGGCTGTCGGCCACGCCCTGCAGTGACGACCGGCCTTGCCGGCGGTGGACGCTTTCCCGAAGCGAGAGAGCGGCGTTTCGTCAGGCATCTGCTCTCCGGACAATGACAGACATCAGAGAAGGCCATTCATGCGTATCGGTTTCGTCGTCGGCCGGTTTCCGACTTTGTCGGAAACTTTCGTCATCAGCCAGATGGCCGGAATGCTGGAGCGTGGCTTCGAAGTTGGGATCGTCTGCGACGGCATGGCCGCCACCAGCGAGCAGCAACGGCAAAAAGAGCCGCTGGCGAGCCTGATGCCGCATGCGCGGGACTGGTGGGGCAGGATCGGCGGACTGAGACCGCAGATCGAGCAGCTGCCGCATGCCTTGAAGGACAAGGTGTCGACCGCTTTGGACATGCTCTCCGTGCGCAGGCTCAACGAGTTCGATGCCGTCATCGCCCATTTCGGCCAGAACGGAGCGCGGGTCGCCCGCCTGAAGAAGCGATGCCAGATCAGGCCGCCCATCGTCACCATCTTCCACGGTTTCGACGTCGGCGTGCCCTTTCGTGAAAACGGCCTCTCGCAGTATCGCGACCTCTTCAAGCTCGGGGCATTGAACCTGACCGTCAACAGCCGCTTCCGCGATATGCTGATCGAAGGCGGGGCACCTTGCGAACATACGGCAGTGCACCATATGGGCATCGATGTGGAACAGATCCCTTACCATCGGCGCCGACGCGACGGCACGACGCTCCAGCTCATCTCGGTGTGCAGGCTCATCGAGAAGAAGGGCATCGAGTTCGCCCTGCGCGCGCTCGCAAAGCTTCGCGCATCCCATGGCGATTTCGACTGGCACTATACGATCATCGGAGACGGACCCCTGCGCGAAGACCTCGAACATCTTGCCAGGGAGCTCGGGCTCTTGCAGCAGGTGACGTTCCTCGGCAGCCGCCCCCACCACGACGTCAAGCAATGGCTGTCGCAATCGCATGCCTTCATCCTGCCGAGCGTGACGGCGGCCAACGGCGACGTGGAAGGCATCCCGGTCGCCCTCATGGAAGCCATGGCCTCCGGCCTGACGGTCGTGAGTTCCTATCATTCGGGCATACCGGAACTGATCGAGGACGGCACGACAGGCTTCCTGGCCCCGGAAAGGGATGTCGACGCTCTTGCCGACAAGATCGCCTGGATCATCGAAAATCCGCATCCATGCGACGGTATCGCGGATGCCGCACGGCAAAAGATCGAAACGGATTACAATACCGATCGCCTCAATGATCAGCTCGCGGCGATGGTGACGAAGCTTTCGGGATCAAGGAGCCCTGTGTGACGAGCGCGCAGAAACATTCGATGGGCCGCCTGGCCTTGCGCGGCGGATTTATCACCGCCGCGGCCCAGGTTCTCAAGATCATCATCCAGTTCCTCTCGGTGGTGGTGCTCGCGCGACTGCTGATTCCAGAGGATTTCGGCCTGATCGCATCGGTGAGCCCGATCGCCGCCTTTGTCGGATTGTTCCAGAATCTCGGCCTGCAGCAGGCGGTCATTCAGCGCAAGGAGATCTCCGAGCATCAGCTCAACCAGGTCTTCTGGGCCAGCACCTTCATCGGCATCGCCTGTACGGCGGTCCTGACCATCGCGGCCCCGGCCGTCGCGGCTTTCTACGGCGATGCGCGCATGACGGCGATCACGGTCGCGACCGCGCTGCCGCTCTTTCTCGGCAGCCTTGCCGCCCTGCCGCTGGCACTGATGAACCGCCATCTTCAATTCGGGCAATTGGCGCTCAACGACGTCATCTCCGCCGCCGCCGGCTTCGTGGCAACCGCCTTTGCCGCCTGGAAAGGGCTCGGCTATTGGTCGCTCGCCATCGGGCCGGCCGTCACGGCGGCCGTGACGCTTCTGGCCGCCTGGTGGACCACCCGCTGGCTGCCCGGCAGACCGGTCCTGCGCGTCGATGGCGACATCATCTCCTTCGGCGCCAATCTGACCGGCTTCAACCTCGTCAATTTCTTCTCCCGCAACCTCGACAATATCCTCGTCGGCAAATATTCCGGTGCGGTCGAGCTCGGCTATTACGACCGTGCCTACAAGCTGCTGCTTTTCCCCCTGCAGAACATCACCCAGCCGCTGACGAGGGTCATGATCCCGCTGATGAGCCGGATACAGGATGACAAGGTCCGGTTCCGGGACATCTATATGCGGACGAACTGGCTGCTCGCCGCCTGCACCATGCCGGGGATCGCCGCCGTCACCTGCAGTGCCGAGCCGGTCGTCAGCCTGCTTTTCGGCCAGCAATGGCTTCCGGTCGCCCCGATCTTCGTCTGGCTTGGCATTGCCGCGCTCATCCAGCCGGTCGGCAGCACCACCGGATGGATTTTCATCTGCCAGGGAGAGACCAAGGCGATGTTCCATTGGGGCATCTATTCATCCCTGACCACGGTGGCCGCCTTCGTCATCGGGTTGAAATGGGGCGCCATTGGCGTCGCGGCCGCCTATGCGATCAGCGGTTATGTCCTGCGGGTGCCTGTACTTGCGGTGATGCTGCAGCGGGTC
>JASGEG010000154.1:0-14948 GCA_047606605.1 Rhizobium sp. | reverse complement strand
GCGGCTTCCGGGCTGCCGATCGCCCGCGTGCACCTGACCTTTTCGATGCTGCATCCGCTCTATGACGCGCTCGGCTTCACCTGGCGGCAGGCCGGCGGGTTGACGATCGAGGGCTACCGGCATGTGAACGACAAGCCGGAACGCTTCGTGCAGAGTCCCTACTACTACCTGCTTTCCAACAATCTCCTGCATCTGCGCCGCCGCATCGATGCGGACGGGCCGCTGGAATTTCCCGTCTTCGAGGATCTGCGCCAGGAAAAGATCACCGACTATATCGCCTTCGTGCAGACCTTCGGCGCCGGTTCGGCCCAGGGGATGATGGGTTCGTGGTCGACCGACAGCATGAGCGGCTTCAGCGAGGAAATGATCGGCGCGCTGATGCGTCTGCAGAACCATCTCGCCATGGCCGCCAAGATGGCGGTTCTCGGCAAGCTCGCCAACAACATGCTGACCACCTATCTCGGCGGCGATGCCGGCAAGCGCGTGCTGAACGGCCAGATTCGCCGCGGCGACGGCGAGACGATCCGCGCGGCGCTCGTCATGGGCGACATGCGGCAATCGACCGTCTATGCCGAGAAAGAGGGCCGTCAGGCCTATATCGATACGCTCAACGAGTTTTTCGACGCGATTGCCGCACCCTTCAATCGCAATGGCGGCGAGATCCTGAGTTTTCTCGGCGACGGCTTCCTCGCCGTCTATCCCTGCGGCCGGCACAAGGACCCTTCCAAGGTTGCCTGCGAGGCGGCGCTTTCGGCCGTCTTCCAGGCGCAGAGCCGGGTCGCCGCGCTCAACAGGGATCGTCAGGCCAGGGGCTTCGGCGAGGTTCGCTACGGCATCGGCCTGCATGTCGGCAATGTCATGTTCGGCAATGTCGGGCTGAAGGATCGCCTGACCTTCTCCGCCTTCGGCGCCGCCGTCAACGAGGTGCAGCGGCTGCAGGGCCTGACCAAGAAATATCTGACCGAAGTGGTCGCGAGCCAGGCTTTCTCCGGCTATACCGACTGCGAATGGGTCACGCTCGGCGAAGAGAAGCTGCGTGGCGTGCGCCAGCGCTTCACGGTACTGCATCCCAAGCCCGCAGCCGTGGCTGGTAGGCCAATGGACATCTTTGACGATGCCGGCATCGATGGCCTGTCGGAGGCCGAACAGGTCATTCTCCTGCATCGCGATGCCAAGAAATTCGAGAAGCGCCCGCAAGTCGAAAAGTTCATTCAATGATATTAAGGCATGCTTAGTGAAGCATCTTTCGGCCGGGCGCTGGAAAAACGACAGTTTCTTAACAGTTTCAGGTCCTTCTTTGACCCAACTGGACACCTGTTATGGCCTACGTTAGTGTGCCGCACAGGGCCATAACGGTCGTGTAAGCGGGACTACTCAGGCATGGCGTCAGGGACTGATTTATTGCGTATCGAGAACCTCGACGTCGCGTTCTCGATTTATGGGGACAGGCTTCGGGTGGTCAAGAATGCCAACCTGCGGGTATTGCCCGGCAAGGTGACGGCGCTGGTCGGCGAGTCCGGTTCCGGCAAATCGATCATCAGCCAGTCGATCATGGGCATCCTGCCGACGCCGGCGCAGGCGAGCGGCCGCATCCTGTTCACCGATCCGCTCGACGGCCGCACCACCGACATTCTGCAATTGCCGCGCGATGGCGTCGAGATACGGCAGTTGCGCGGCGCGCGCATGGCCAACATCTTCCAGGAGCCGATGACCTCGCTGTCGCCGCTGCACACCGTCGGCAACCAGATCAGCGAGGCGCTGCGCATTCACGATCCCGCCAGCAGCAAGGCGGAACAGCGCGAGAAGACCGAAGAGATGCTGAGCCTCGTCGGCTTCCAGAATCCGCAGCGCACCTTCGACATGTATCCTTTCGAGCTGTCGGGCGGCATGCGCCAGCGCGCGATGATCGCCATGGCGCTGATCTGCAACCCCGCGCTTCTGATCGCCGACGAACCGACGACGGCGCTCGACGTCACCATCCAGGCGCAGATCCTCGGCCTGCTGCGCAATCTGCAGCAGAAGTTCAACATGGCGATCCTGCTGATCACCCATGATCTCGGTGTCGTCGCCAACATGGCCGACGAGGTCGTGGTGATCTATCACGGCGAGATCATGGAGGCGGGACCGGTCGAGACCATCTTCCGCCAGCCGAAGCATCGCTATCTCAAGGCGCTGATGTCGGCGGTGCCGCATTTCGACATGAAGCCGGGCGAGCGGCTGAAATCGCTGCGCGACGTGCCGGTCAATCTCAGCACCTTCTCCGGCAAGAAGAAGCTGGCCAAGGCCGATGCCGCGGCGGCGCCCGAGGTGCTGCTGAGCGTGCGCAATCTTTCCAAGACCTATACGTCGAAGGGAAGCGGGCTGTTTGGCCGGCGCGAGGGCACGACGTTCCGCGCCGTCGACGATGTGAGCTTCGATATCCGCCGCGGCGAATGTCTCGGCCTCGTCGGCGAAAGCGGCTGCGGCAAGACGACGGTCAGCAAGATCCTGATGCGCGCCGTCACCGCCGATGGCGGCTCGGTGTCCTTCGACGATGGCGACGGCAGGATCGACGTGCTCGCCGCCAAGGGCGATGCGCTGATGGATCTGCGCACGAAGATCCAGATGGTGTTCCAGGACCCGGTCTCCTCCCTGTCGCCGCGCATGACGATCCGCAACATCCTGAGCGAGCCTCTGGAGATCCACAGGCATGGCGACAGCGACGAGCGCAAGGAGAAGGTCAAGGGGCTGATGCAGGCGATCGGGCTCGATCAGCACTATCTCAGCCGCTATCCCCACAGCTTTTCCGGCGGCCAGCGCCAGCGCATCGGCATCGCGCGCGCCCTGGCGCTCGGGCCGAAACTGTTGATCCTCGACGAGCCCGTCTCGGCGCTCGACGTTTCCGTGCAGGCGCAGATCCTCAATCTTCTCAAGGATCTGCAGAAGCAGCTCGGCCTGACGTATCTGTTCATTTCGCACAATCTCGCCGTGGTCGACTACATGGCCGACCGCATCGCGGTGATGGCGCGCGGCCGCATCGTCGAGATTGCCCCGCGCGAGATCATCCTGCGCGATCCCGTCCATCCCTATACCCGCTCGCTGCTCGCCGCCGTGCCGTTCCCCGATCTCGACCGGCCGCTTGATTTCTCCGCCTTGAACAGCGAAGGTCCGGCGGCCAAGCAGAGCTGGGGGCCGCATTTCACCGATAGCGACGGTGGGGATCTTGCCTATGCCGATCTTGGCGGCGGTCATTTCGTGCGCGCTCGCCGCGGCGCCGATGTTCAGGAACTGCGCACGTGGTAAGCCGTCGAACCTTCCTCGGCCTTATGGCCTCCAGCCTATTGCCGTTTCAGTCGAGAGCGGCGGAAGTGGACAACGAGCCGGAATTTCTGGCCGATTGGCTGCGCGCCGGCCAGATGCCGCCGCTCGTCAAGCGCATCCCGAAATATCCGCGTGTCGTCAACGTCAAGGCTTTGGGGCGTGCGCCCGGCCATTATGGCGGCACCGTGCGCACCATCATCGGCAGCCAGAACGATATCCGCTTCATGACCATCTACGGCTATGCACGTCTTGTCGGCTATGACCAGACATTGACGCTGCAGCCGGATATTCTCGAATCCTATTCCGCCCTCAACGACTGCGTCTTCACCTTCAAGCTGCGCGCCGGCCACAAGTGGTCGGATGGCAAGCCCTTCACCTCGGAGGATTTCCGCTATTGGTGGGAAGACGTCATTCTCAACAAGGAGCTGACGCCGGGCGGCGGCGCGCTGGAGCTGCGTCCGCATGGCAGCCTGCCGCGTTTCGAGGTGCTCGACGATCTGACGGTACGCTATACCTGGGACGAGCCCAATCCGGATTTCCTGCCGAGCCTGGCCGCGCCGCAGCCGCTGGTCATCTCCGGCCCGGCGCATTACCTGAAGCAGTTCCACAAGAAATATCAGGACAGTATCCGCCTCGCCTCGCTGATGCAGGAAAAGCGCGTGCGCAAATGGCAGGACCTGCATATCAAGATGGGCCGCGCCTACAGGCCGGAGAACCCCAAGCTGCCCGTGCTCGATCCCTGGCGCAACACGACGGCGCCGCCGGCCGAGCAATTCGTTTTCGAGCGCAATCCCTACTTCCACCGCGTCGACGAGAATGGCCGCCAGCTGCCCTATGTCGACCGTTTCGTGCTCAGCATCAGCTCGCCGTCGATCATAACGGCCAAGGCCAATGCCGGCGAAAGCGACCTGCAGGCGACCGGCATGGACTTCAACGACTATACGCTCCTCAAGGAGGCGGAGAAGCACTATCCGGTGAAGGTCAATCTCTGGAAATCGACGCGCGGTTCACGCGTCGCCCTGCTGCCGAACCTCAACAGCGCCGATGAGGTCTGGCGGGCGGTACTGCGCGACGTGCGCGTTCGCCGGGCCCTGTCGCTGGCGATCGACCGTCGCGAGATCAACATGGCGGTCTTCTATGGCCTCGGCACGGAGAGCGCCGATACCGTCCTGCCCGACAGTCCGCTCTACAGGCCGGAATATGCCGCGGCGTGGATCTCGCACGATCCCGATCAGGCCAATGCGCTGCTCGATGCCGCCGGCCTCGACAAGCGCGACGAGGATGGCATCCGCCTGCTGCCGGATGGCCGGAGGGCGGAGATCACCGTCGAGACCCCCGGCGAAAGCACGCTCGACACGGATGTGCTGGAATTGATCACCGATCATTGGCGCAAGATCGGCATCGCGCTCTTCACCCGCGTCTCGCAGCGCGACATCTTCCGCAGCCGCGCCATGGGTGGCCGCATCATGATGTCGATCTGGTACGGCCTCGACAATGGCGTGGCGACCGCCGACATGAATCCCGGTCAGCTCGCGCCGACGATGGACGACCAGATGCAATGGCCGCTCTGGGGCATGTATTATCTGTCCCGCCAGACCCAGGGTGTTGCGCCGGATGTGCCGGAGGCGGCGGAACTGATCCGGCTTCTCGGCGAATGGGGAAAGGCGGCGTCCTCCTTCGAGCGCGCCCAGATATGGCATCAGATGCTGGCGATCTATACCGACCAGGTCTTCTCCATCGGCCTGATCAACGGCACGATGCAGCCGATCCTGCATGCCACCAGCCTGCAGAACGTGCCGGAGAAAGCGCTCTTCGGTTTCGATCCGACCTGTTATCTCGGCGTCTACATGCCCGACACCTTCTGGCTGAAGGAGGATAAGCCCCATGCTTAAATATATCCTCTGGCGTCTCGCCGTCATGGTGCCGACCCTGATCGTCATCTCGATACTGGTCTTCACCATCATCCAGCTTCCGCCCGGCGACTTCTTCGAAAGCCAGCTCGCCGAGCTTCGCGCGCAGGGCGAGACCGCCAACCTGCAGGAGATCGAAACCCTTCGCCACGAATACGGGCTCGATAAGCCGATCGCCCTGCAATATGTCTATTGGGCGGCCGGCATGCTGCATGGCGACTTCGGCTATTCCTTCGAATATCAGCTGCCGGTCTCCGAGGTCGTCGGCGACAGGCTGTGGCTGACGATCCTGGTGTCGATGACGACGATCCTGCTCACCTGGCTGATCGCGTTTCCCATCGGCATCTATTCCGCCACCCATCAATATAGCTGGGGCGATTACGGGCTGACATTCCTGGGCCTGCTCGGCATCGCCATCCCGAACTTCATGCTGGCGCTGATCCTGATGTATTTCGCCAATGTCTGGTTCGGCGTCTCCATCGGCCATCTGATGGACCAGAAATATCTGTCGCAGCCGATGAGCTGGGAAAAGGCGCGCTCGATCCTGTCGCATCTGTGGATACCCGTCATCATCGTCGGCACGGCGGGGACCGCCGGCATGATCCGCCGCCTGCGCGCCAACCTGCTCGACGAGATGCAGAAGCAATATGTCATCACCGCCCGTGCCAAGGGGCTGCATCCCCTGAAGGCGCTGGTGAAATATCCGTTGCGCATGGCGTTGAACTTCTTCGTCGCCGATATCGGCTCCATCCTGCCGTCGATCATCTCTGGCGCGGAAATCACCGCCATCGTTTTGTCGCTGGAGACGACCGGGCCGATGCTGATCAAGTCGCTGCAGAGCCAGGACATGTATCTGGCCGGCTCCTTCCTGATGTTCCTTGCCTTCCTCAACGTCGTCGGCGTGCTGATCTCCGATATCGCGCTCGGCTTCCTCGATCCCCGTATCCGCTTGCAAGGCAGGAGCACGAAGTGACCGCACCCCTGCCGCGCCCCGGCGCCCCTCTCGAACATTATGTCTCGACCGCCGCTTTCGATCCGGAGCAGTTCGAAGCCATGTCCGCCGGTCAGGCGCGCTATTACATGGCCTCGCAGAAGCAGCTGATGTGGTGGAAGTTCAAGCGGCACAAGCTCGCCCTTGCCTCCGGCATCTTCCTGCTCCTGCTCTACGGCATGACCCTGATCGTCGAGTTTCTGGCGCCCTATGGCCTGCATACGCGCAACGTCGAATATATCCATTCGCCGCCGCAGGCCGTCCATTTCTTCGACAAGGGCCAGTTCGTCGGGCCTTTCGTCTACGGGCGCAAGATGACGCTCGAGCTCGATACGCTGCGGCGGGTCTATACCGACAATACCGCGGACGTGCAGCCGATCCGCTTCTTCTGCCGCGGCGATGCCTATCGCTTATGGGGCCTGGTGGATTCGAACGTGCATCTGGTCTGTCCGGCCGTCGGCGGACAGATGTATCTGCTCGGCACCGACCGTCTGGGGCGCGACGTCCTGTCGCGCATCATCTACGGCGCGCGCATTTCGCTGACGATCGGGCTGATCGGCATTGCCATCAGTTTCGTGCTCGGCATCGTCATCGGCGGTCTTGCGGGCTATCATGGCGGCCTTTTCGACCTGCTCGTGCAGCGCGTCATCGAAGTCCTGCAATCGCTGCCGAGCCTGCCCTTGTGGATGGCGCTCGCCGCCATCATGCCGGTGAGCTGGAGCCCGATCCTCATCTATTTCGGCATCACCATCATCCTCGGCATCCTCGATTGGACGGGCCTTGCGCGCGCCGTGCGTTCCAAGCTCTTGTCTTTGCGCGAGGAAGACTATGTTCTTGCTGCGCAGCTCATGGGCGCGAGCACGCCCCGGGTCATCGGTCGTCATCTGGTGCCGGGGTTCATGTCGCATCTGATCGCGACGGCGACGATCTCGATTCCCAGCATGATCCTCGGCGAAACCGCGCTGAGCTTTCTGGGCCTCGGCCTTCGCCCGCCGATCACGAGCTGGGGCATTCTTTTGACCGAAGCAAGGAGCGTCAGCGTCATTGCATTTTATCCCTGGCTCCTTTTCCCCATGGTGCCGGTCATTTTGGTCATTCTGGCGTTCAACTTTTTAGGAGATGGCTTGCGCGACGCGGCCGATCCCTACAAATAGCGGAAAGCGTGGCCAGGACATGGATTGCAATTTAAAGAGCGGCTGCGGGCGGCGCTTGCCGGCACCCCGCGAAAATGACTTCCACCCCCGAGGTTTTTGCCCATGAAGCGGCGCTTAGAAGATGCCCGAATCCTCATGTACAGTCACGACACGTTCGGTCTGGGTCATTTGAGGCGATGCCGGACGATCGCGCATGCGCTCGTCGAGAATTATCGCGGGCTGAAGGTTCTGATCATTTCCGGCGCGACCATCGCCGGCGCCTTCGACTATCGGGCGCGGGTCGATTTCGTGAAGGTGCCGAGCGTCATCAAGCTGCGCGACGGCGAATATACGTCGATGGCCAGCCATGTCGATCTTCAGGAAACGCTGAAGATGCGCCAGTCGATCATCCGTCACACCGCCGAGACCTTCCAGCCCGACATCTTCATCGTCGACAAGGAGCCGATGGGCCTCAAGGGCGAGGTCGAGGAGACCCTGCAATATCTGAAGGCGCGCGGCACGTCGCTGGTGCTCGGCATGCGCGACGTCATGGATGCCCCCTATCTGCTCGACGCCGAATGGAAGAAGAACAACGCGCTGCAGAAGATCGACCAGTTCTACGACCGCGTCTGGGTCTATGGCCCGCCGGATTTCTATGATCCGCTCGCCGGTCTCGATGTGCCCGCCGGCGTGCGCCGGAAGATGGAGTTCGTCGGCTTCCTGCAGCGCAGCGTCTCCTCGCAGGGCACGAAGTCCGAACATGTGCCGGATGAAGACTACCTGCTGGTGACGACCGGCGGCGGCGGCGACGGTGCCGATCTGGTCAAGGACGTCGTCAGCGCCTTCGAGCAGGACGATACCCTGCAGCACAAGACCTTGATCGTGCTCGGCCCCTACATGCCGGCCAAGGAGCGCATTCAGCTTCTGGAGCGCGCCAGCAAGATTGCCTGTCTTCAGGTGATCGAATTCGACAACAAGATGGAGGAGCTGATCGCCGGCGCCAAGGGCGTGGTCGCCATGGGCGGCTACAACACCTATTGCGAGATCCTGTCCTTCGACAAGCCGGCGCTGATCATCCCGCGCACCCGGCCGCGCGAGGAACAGCTGATCCGGGCTCAGCGGGCAAGCGAGCTCGGTCTCGTCGATATGCTCCTGCCGGAGGAATCCGCCGATCCGAAGCAGCTCGCCGCGGCGTTGAAGCGCCTGCCCGATCGCGCGCCGCCGTCTGCGAGCGGCGAGAACATGCGGCTGGAAGGACTGGTGCATATTTCCCGCATCGTCGGCGAATGGTTTGACGACCGCGAGCAATATCCGCCGCTGTCGGTCGTCGCCGAATAGAGCATCGGAACCCGTCGATGCGCAAAAAGATCCTGGTGGTCCTCAAGGGCTATCCCCGCCTGTCCGAGACATTCATCGCGCAGGAGTTGCTCGGCCTGGAAAAGGCCGGCTTCGACCTGACGCTGGTCTCGATGCGCAGGCCGACCGACAAGAAGCGCCATCCCGTCCATGACGAGATCAAGGCGCGGGTGGTCTATCTGCCGGAATATCTGCATGACGAGCCGCTGCGCGTCCTGCGGGCCTTCTTCGCCGGCATTCGCAAGCCGGGCTTCAAGCCGCTGCTGAAGCAGTTCTGGGCCGACCTCAAGCGGGATATCACGCCCAACCGCGTGCGCCGCTTCGGCCAGGCGCTGGTGCTGGCGCATGAATGGCCCGACAACGGCGAATGGCTGCATGCGCATTTCATCCATACGCCGGCCTCGGTGACGGCCTATGCCAGCATCATGACCGGCATTCCCTGGACCTGCTCGGCGCATGCCAAGGATATCTGGACCTCGCCGGACTGGGAACTGTCCGAAAAGCTCGCCCGCGCCCGCTGGACGGTGACCTGCACGCGCAGCGGCTACGAGCATATGCGCATGCTGACGCCGATGCGCGAGAGCGTGCATCTGAGCTATCACGGCCTCGATCTCGCCCGTTTCGGCCCTTTTGCCGGAGCGCATTCCGACCGTAACGGCTCGCAAGCCGCCGATCCCGTCCTGCTCCTCAGCGTCGGCCGCGCCGTCGAGAAGAAGGGCTATGACGTGCTCTTGAAGGCGCTGGCGCTGCTGCCGGCCGATCTGCACTGGCGCTTCACCCATATCGGCGGCGGCGATGGGCTGGCCAAGCTGAAGGTGCTGGCCGAGACGCTCGGGATTGCCGACCGCGTCGCCTGGAAGGGTGCGCTGGCGCAGGAGGACGTGCTGTCCCATTATCGTCAGGCGGATCTTTTCGCACTGGCCTGCCGGGTGGCGGCCGATGGCGATCGCGACGGTCTTCCCAACGTGCTTGTGGAAGCCTCGAGCCAGCGTCTGCCCTGCCTTTCCACCGATATTTCCGGCGTGCCGGAGCTCCTGACCGATGACGAAAACGGCTTCGTCGTGCCGCCGGAGGACCCGCAGGCGCTGGCGGCCGCGCTGGAACGGGCGATCCGTGATCCGGCGCTGCGTCATCGGCTTGGTGATGCCGCCGAACGGCGGGTGCGCGAGCATTTCGACCATCATTCCAGCATCCGGCAATTGTCGCGGCTGTTCGAGGAGCAGTGGCAAAAGGAAGAGCAGTGGCGCAAATCGGCATGACGGCCCCCCAGACATCGTTTCCGCGCGTATTCTTCTACGTGCAGCATCTGCTCGGCATCGGCCATCTCGCCCGTGCCAGCCGCGTCGCCAGCGCCCTGGCAAGGGATGGCTGTCAGGTGACGGTCGTCACCGGCGGCCTGCCGGTGAGCGGTTTTCCCGGCTCCGATGTCACTTCCGTCACCTTGCCGCCGGTCGTCGCCAGCAGCGCAGGATTTTCGGGACTCGCCGATCAGGCGGGGAATGCCGCCGGCGAGGAATTCCTGTCGGCGCGGCGCGACCTGCTGCTTCAGGCTTTTCGCGCGGCCGAGCCGGATGTCGTCATTATCGAGGCCTTCCCCTTCGGCCGCCGCCAGATGCGTTTCGAGCTGTTGCCGCTGCTCGACGCCATCGCCCGGGCCGATCCCAGGCCGACGCTCTTCACCTCGGTGCGCGATATCCTGCAGCAGCAGAAGAAGCCGGGCCGCGACGAGGAGACGGTGAAATTGCTGCGCGAGCATTTCAACGGCGTTCTCGTCCATGGCGATCCGGGCTTCGTTCGGCTGGAGGAGACCTTTCCGCTGACGGCGGCGATTTCCGACAAGATCACCTATACCGGCATCGTCGCGCCGCCCTTGCCGCCGGAGCCGGCGGAGGTCTTCGACATCGTGGTGTCGGCCGGCGGCGGCGCGGTCGGGCGCGATCTCATCCGCGCCTCGCTGGAGGCGGCAAGCCGCATCGCGACGGAGCGGCGCTGGCTGCTGGTGACCGGGCCGAACCTGCCGGAACAGGATTTCGCCGGCCTGGTGAAGGATGCGCCCGGCAACGTGACGGTCGTCCGCTTCCGCAAGGATTTCCCGTCCCTGCTGCGCGGTGCAGAGCTGTCGATCTCGCAGGCGGGCTACAATACGGTCGGGGATCTCCTCGTCACCGGCTGCCGTTCCATCCTGGTTCCGTTCACGGCCGGCGGTGAAACGGAACAGTCCGTGCGTGCCGAACGGCTGGAGAAGCTCGGCTTGGCGCTGGCCCTGCCGGAGGCGGGATTGACGACGGACCTTCTGGTGGGCGCCATCGACAAGGCGTTGTCGCGGCCGAAACCTTCGACCCTCGATATCGACCTTTCCGGCGCCGAGAAAACCGCGTCGATCATTCGCCGGCTACGGTCGAAAGCAGGGTGACGGTCTGTCGCCTTTCTCGTCGTTTTGCCCCCCTCGTTTTCCGCAATCTTGTGATATAAAATAGGAAATCATGAATCGGGAGGATAGCTGGGCGAAAGACCGGGCGGCGTCCCGCTTCAAACCAGGGCCGCACATCCGCGATGAATTCCTCCCGCACCTCTGTAACATCGGCGCCGACATTCGCGGCGACGTTCGTTGAATTTGGAAGCATGCTATAAGCGATGGAAAAAAGCCTAGCGCGTTACATCTGGTCGAACACCCGGCTGGAACAGATCTGGATCTTGACGATCGTCGCAGCCTCGATGATCCCCTATTTCCTGTCCTTCGACCTGCCGAAGCAGATCGTCAACGGGCCGATCCAGGGCAAGGGGTTCGAGCATCCCGGCGACACCCAGACCTTCATGCATATTGCGTTCGACCTGCCCCTTTTCGGGCATGTCGAAGTATTTCAGGGTCTGCAGCTCACCCGTTTCTGGATGCTGATCGCGCTCAGCCTGGTGTTTTTGGCGCTCGTCGTCCTCAACGGCCTCTTCAAGCTCTATATCAATACCTATAAGGGCCGGCTCGGCGAGCGCATGCTGCGCCGCATCCGCTTCGAGCTGATCGACCGGGTGTTGCGCTTCCCGCCGGCGCAATTCAAGCGGGTCAAGCCGGCCGAAATCGCCACCATGATCAAGGACGAGGTGGAGCCGATGGGCGGTTTCACCGGCGATGCCTTCGTGCAGCCTGCCCTGCTCGGCGGCCAGGCGATCACCGCGCTCGTCTTCATCATCATGCAGAATTTCTGGCTGGGCATGATCGCCGCGGCGATCGTCGCGGTGCAGGCGATCGTTATTCCGCGCATGCGCAAGCGGCTGCTCGAACTCGGTCGCCAGCGGCAGTTGACGGCGCGCGAACTGTCGGGTCGCGTCGGCGAGATCGTCGAGGGCATCAGCACGATCCACGCCAACGACACCACCAATCTGGAGCGCGCCGACATCGCCCATCGCCTCGGGCTGATCTTCAAGATCCGCTACGACCTCTATCAGTGGAAGTTCCTGGTAAAATTCATCAACAACTTCCTTGCCCAGGTGACACCGTTCCTCTTCTATTCGATCGGCGGCTTCTTCGCGCTGCAGGGACGGCTCGATATCGGTCAGCTCGTCGCCGTCATCAATGCCTACAAGGACCTGCCGGGGCCGCTGAAGGAGCTGATCGACTGGGATCAGTCACGCCAGGACGTGCAGGTCAAATACAATCAGGTGGTCGAGCAGTTCAGCGTCGACGATCTGATCGAGCCGAAGATCCAGCTCGTTTCACCGGCACCCGCCGGCCGTCTGACCCATCCGCTGGTCGCGACCAACCTCACCATCGTCGACGACAGCGGCGCGCGCGTGCTCGATCATGTCTCGGTGGAGATTCATCCGAGCGAGACGGTGGCGATCGTCGGTGAAAGCGGTGCCGGCGGCGAATATCTCGCCGAGGCCTTCGGGCGGCTGGTCTGGCCGGATACCGGCCGGGTCACCATCGACGGCCACGATCTCTTGGAACTGCCGGAATCGCTCACCGGGCGACGTATCGCCTATGCCTCGTCGGATACGTTCTTCTTCCATGGCACGCTGCGCAGCAATCTTCTCTACGGCCTGAAGCACGCGCCGCTTGGTGCTGCCGTCTATGACGAAGCCGAAGCGAGCGCGATGAAATGGCAGATGGCCGAGGCCCGCCGCGCCGGCAATCCGGAACTCGATCTCAACAGCGATTGGGTCGATTATGCCGCCGCCGGCGCCACCGGACCGAACGATATCTACGCGGCCATCCGGCCGGTGCTCGATGCCGTCGCCATGTCGCAGGACATTCTCGACATGGCCTTGCGCTCGACGGTCGATGTGGCGGCGCATGAGGATCTTACCTCGCGCATCGTCGAGCTGCGCCAGGCGTTGCGGCTGAGGCTGAAGGAGGAGAATCTCGAGGATCTCGTCGTTCCCTTCGAGTTCGATGCCTATAATTCGCAGGCCACCGTCGGTGAAAACCTGCTGTTCGGCACGCTGAACCGGCATCTGATGACCAACCGCAAGCTTGCCGCCCATCCCTATTTCCGGCAATTGTTCACGGAGACCGGCCTCAATACTGATCTCTACGACATGGGTCTGGAAATCGCCGAGAACGCGGTCGAGCTCTTCACCGACCTGCCGCCGGACCATCCCTTCTTCCAGCAGCTCACCTTCATGACGCCGGAAGATATTCCGACCTACGAGGCGATGCTGCAGAAGCTGAACGGCAAGGGCTATGAGGCGGCCACGCCGGACGAACGGGCGGCCATCATCCGCCTCAGCTTCTCCTATATCGAGCCGCGTCACCGCTTCGGTCTGCTGACGCAGACGCTGATGGAAAAGATCGTCACCACGCGCATCAAGTTCTACGAGCACATCCCCGCCGATCTCGCGCGGGTGATCGAGCGCTACGATCCCGAGCGCTTCACCGCCTCGGCGACCTTGATGGACAATGTGCTGTTCGGCAGGATCGCGCACCAGCAGGCCAATGCGCCCGAGCGCATCCATTCCATCATGTACGACGTCTTCGAGCGGCTCGGCATGCAGGACAGCGTGCTGTCGATCGGGCTCGATTTCGACGTCGGTTCCGGCGGCAAGCGGCTGACCAACGTGCAGCGCCAGAAGCTCAATCTCGGCCGCGCTCTTCTGAAACGCGCCGACTACATCATCTGTAACCGCCCGCTGCCGGCGCTGGACCACCGGGTTCAGGAGCAGATAGCGCGCGCCATCCTGAAGGGGCTTGCCCGCAGCGCTCATACGCCGGCGGTCATCTGGGTGCTGTCGAACCCCAGCTTTGCCGAGCTTTTCGACCGCGTTCTGGTGTTCAACCATGGCAGCCTGGTCGAAAGTGGCACGACGAGCGACCTTTTGGAGAAAAACGGTATGTTCAAAGAACTGTTATCGTAATATCCTATTGAGGCAGGGGTATCTGGGGCCTGAAACTGGGGATTTGAAGCTCATGCTTCTGAAAGACGAAGTTGAAATGCTGAAACGGGTGCCGATTTTTTCGCGCATCGCGCCGGCAAAATTGAAACTTTTGGCATTCACCTCGGATCGCGTCAGTTACAATGCCGGTCAGGCGCTGTTTCATCAAGGCGATCAGGGCGATGCGGCCTATGTTGTTCTTTCAGGAACTGCTGATATTCTTGTCGACAGCCCCGCCGGCGAGATCAAGGTCGCCGAGGTCGATGTCAATTCCATCGTCGGCGAGATCGCCATTCTCTGCGACGTTTCCCGCACCGCGACCGTCAAGGCGACGTCGCGATTGGAAGCCCTGAAGATCAGCAAGGAGCATTTCCTGAAGCTGCTCAGCGATTTCCCCGAAATGGCCGTCGAAATCATGCGCGTCCTTGCCGACCGCCTCAATCATACCACCTCCGAACTGACAGCCGCCCGCAGCCGCCAGAGCCAGCCGGAATCCCTGTCGACGCATTGAAGCCGACAGACATGGCGCTTCACGAAGCCTTGGCTTCGAACGCCGGCGGGAAATCACCCAGGGATTTCGCCTTGAGGATCATGGCGCCGATATCCTGCTCGACGATCGCTTCAAGGTCGGCGAAGCTGTCGATGACATAGTAGATCGGTTGGACGATATCGATCCGGTAGGGCGTCCTCAGGACATCCAGCAGATCGAAGGGCCGGAATTCGCATGCCTTCCCCTCCATCGCGGCCTTCGCTTCGCTCGGTGACGAGACGATGCCCGCGCCGAAGCAGCGCCGGCCTTCGGGCGTGTTGATCAGGCCGAATTCGACGCTGAACCAGAAGATGCGGAACAGGTGCCAGGAATAGCCCTTGCCGAGACGCACCGCGGTCTCG
>JASGEG010000153.1:0-2970 GCA_047606605.1 Rhizobium sp. | reverse complement strand
CTTCCGGGACTAGCGCTGCTTTTAGGCAAATCCGGACGGAAAACCGCTCCGCACTTTTCCTGGAATTGCTCTGACCGTTCCTATTCCTTGCCGCTTTCCGGCGCGGGCGTCAGCTCCTGCCGGGTGGCGGCGAGGAATTCCTCGGACAGCTCGGGATTGTCCATCGCGCGCGCCAGGATGACGGCGCCGACCATGGCCGACAGGCTGGCGAGCGCCTTGCGGCGGCGCTCCTCCGGCGTCTTTCCGGGGATGATCTCCTGGAGTATCTCCGCCATGCCCATGAGGCCGCCGGTAAAGGTGGATTGCATTTTCGGACCGTGACGGCTGACCTCCTGCGTCAACGCCGCGAAGACGCAGCCGGTCGCATGTTCCACCACATTGCGATGCGACAGGTAATGCGCGAGCAGCGCTTCCAGCGGCTCGCCCGGCGCACCGTCGACCACCTGCTTCCAGCGCTCCAGCGAGCGCGACACCAGCGCCTTGCTGGCCTCGCAGGCCAGCTCGTCCTTCGATTCGAAATGACCGTAGAAGCCGCCATGCGTCAGCCCCGCCGCCTTCATGATGTCGGCGACGCCGATGCCGTCAAAACCCTTCTCGCGAAAAAGCTCCCCCGCCACCGCGAGGATCTTCTCGCGATTCTCGGCGAATTTTTCCCGGCTCACTCTCATCAAAAAACTCCATCAGAGCTTCAATAAATCTGTATTGACAATTTATATGACGATCATCATCAATAAGCAACAAACATGATCGCGATCATCTAAATGCCTTTGCACAATCGTTCAAGCCGGGAGAGGGCCGTTGCGATACAAGCCAGCATGACGAGGCCATTGCTTCGCTCCTCCCGGCCTTGAGGCCGAAACACGAACCCCCACGGAACGCATCCCATGGTCTCCACAGTCCTTGCCTCGACGCTGGCCCGCCGCAACATCCACTACGGATGGATCGTCGTCGCCGCCACCTTCCTCACCATGCTCGTCACCGCCGGCGCCATGGGCGCACCCGGCGTGCTCATCAAGCCGCTGGAGGATGAGTTCGGCTGGAGCACCTCCTCCATCTCCTCGGCGCTCGCCGTGCGCCTTCTGCTGTTCGGCCTGATGGGGCCGTTTGCCGCCGCCTTCATGAACCATTTCGGCGTGCGCAAGGTCATCGTCTTCGCGCTTGCCACCATCACCGCCGGCTTCGTCGGCTCGCTGTTCATGACCGAGGTCTGGCAGTTGCTGCTTTGCTGGGGCATCGTCATCGGCTTCGGCACCGGGCTGACGGCCATGGTGCTCGCCGCCACGGTCTCGACGCGCTGGTTCACCAAGCATCGCGGCCTCGTCGTCGGCATGCTGTCGGCGAGTTCGGCCACCGGCCAGCTCGTCTTCCTGCCGCTGATGGCGGAGCTGACGACGCGCTACGGCTGGCGCACTACCGTGCTCTTCGTCTGCGGCATGATCGTCGTTGCCGCCCTCGTCGTGCTGCTTTTGATGCGCGACCGCCCCTCGGACGTCAACCTGCCGCTGGTCGGCGAGGTCCACATCACCCCGCCGCCGCCGGCCACCCGGAACCTCAAGGCGGCGCTCGCCTCGCCGATCACGATCCTGCGGGAGATATCGACGACCTCCACCTTCTGGATTCTGTTCGCCACCTTCTTCATCTGCGGCCTGTCGACCAACGGCCTGATCCAGACGCATTTCGTCACCCTCTGCGGCGATTTCGGCATCGTGCCGGTGGCCGCCGCCAGCGTGCTCGCCGTCATGGGCATCTTCGATTTCGTCGGCACCATCGGCTCCGGCTGGCTCTCCGATCGCTTCGACAATCGCTGGCTGCTCTTCTGGTATTACGGGTTGCGCGGCCTGTCGCTGGTCTACCTGCCCTTCAGCAATTTCACCTTCTATGGCCTGTCGATCTTCGCCGTCTTCTACGGGCTGGACTGGATCGCCACCGTGCCGCCGACCGTCAAGATCGCCGCCGACCGCTTCGGCCGCGAAAAGGCCGGCCTGGTCTTCGGCTGGGTCTTCGCCGGCCACCAGCTGGGCGCGGCCACCGCCGCCTACGGCGCCGGCCTCAGCCGCACCGAACTCAACACCTACCTGCCCGCCTTCTTCGTCGCCGGCGCCTTCTGCGTGCTCGCCGCCATCCTGGCGCTGACCATCCGCAAATCCGCCTCGACCGACCGGGCGCCGGCCATGGCGCACTGAACCGCACGACCCAAAAAGCCCATGGCGCCAAACCGCCGCCATGGGCCGGACCGCAACCTTCCGAAACACCCGGAATATCCGCCCAACCCGGCTTGCGCCCCCCGGCGATCACATGCTAGACAGCCGCCTCGTCAGTATCCCGTTGCCCCATTGGCGGAATTGGTAGACGCGCTCGACTCAAAATCGAGTTTCGAAAGAAGTGCTGGTTCGACTCCGGCATGGGGCACCATCTCCAGCAGATTGCTTTGATTTTCTTTGATAAAGACAAGTTTTTTGTCTCACTTTTTGCTATCATTAATCTGTGGGACAAATCGGGGCTAGTTTTGTTCCTTGTCTGCAATGGACAGCATTGTGTTCTAGGATATTTTGAGTATTCACTCCCGTGCAAGTTTTGTATGCGATGGAAGAGTGACAGAGGGTGTCTCATGTGGAAGATGATCAACGCGGATAACGCCATCGAGGCAATGGCTGTGACCGTTAGGTTTAGCGAACCCCTCAGTTCAATTGTGCTCAAGCGTGCGATCCGAGAGCTGGAACGAACCACAACCGCGGCCGGACTAATTAACCGCCAGGCAGTTCAGGGATTCCAAGTCGATTTTCAGTCCCCCGCCGGAAATTCCGTCCGCCAAATTCCGATGCAAGGGATGATCTTTCAGCGGACGTCACTAACTCGCGTCGAAAGCGGTGTCGTTCAGCAGTTGGCCCAGCAAGTTGAATTCCAGCCCACACACGTCACTATAACCACATGGCGATACAGAAAATGGGGGGTGGAGCTGGAAGCTATCAT
>JASGEG010000152.1:0-17163 GCA_047606605.1 Rhizobium sp. | reverse complement strand
CCCAGCGAAAGCGAATGCCATCTTCATCAATCATTCCCCAACATTACAGCCATAACCTAAAGACTGGAATCCCCATGAGCAAATAAGGCGAAATCCAGCGATTCAGTAATTCTTCGGAGTATCCTAACATCAAACCCGGATCGCCCCACGGGGGCAGACCACCGTCGGCCGCGTTAAAGAACTGGTCCAGAATATTGGTACACCCGACACCAATGGGGTAGTGTCAAAAGCCTTATTTTCCGGGCTTTTCAGGTGCTTTTGAGAAAATTCAAATCTCTCCAGCTGCACTAGCCCATGACTTTGGCCCGAGAGATGTGCGAGAGTTCCCACCTATTCGACGGGACGCTCAACCTTCACGCCTAGAGGTTCGAAATGCTTGATGTTCTCGGTGACGACCGTAAGGTCGTAGGCCCGAGCGATTGACGCTATGATAACATCGCCAGGGCCGGGATGCTGCCCCTTGGCAGTGGCCGCGTCGTCTATCGCTCCGACGATCCGCGCGACAACGGGGTCCATGTTCAGGATGCGATCCCCGAATGATTCCAGCATGACATCGAGCCACGCGTTCAACCGCTTCGCGCGGTCCACCCCGCCGTGCCTGTGCAGGCTGCGCATACCCCTTTCGATTTCGGCCACCGTCATTGCCGACATATAAAGCGCATTGGCTTCACCCTGTTCGTGAAACCACGCCCGGAGTGTTTCGGAGGGTTTTTCTTTCTGGTCGGGGGAAAACTTGCTGATGATATTCGTATCGAGCAGGAAGCCGTTATTCAAAGTCGATTTCCCGCATGGGAGAGGGATTCCGTTCCAGTTCGGCTGGGCCGGGATAGGTCATGAGAAACTCACCAAAGTTCGGTCTGGGGTTCTTCAACGCCTTCCTGGCAGCCTCCGCGGCCTCGACCGACACGATCACGGCAGCGGGCTTACCGTGACGTGTCACGGTGACAAACTCGCCGTTTGCGGCTTCCTCGACATAGGCCGAAAAGCCCGCCTTCGCATCTTTCAGGCTTACGACTGACATTGCACGGCCCTCCTTCGCGTGACTACATATGACCACCTTTGTAGTTTGACGCATGCCGAAAATCAAGAAAAAGGGGCATCCGCGGGGCATTTCGGTGTCACCGCCCCCTTGAAAGAGGGACATATATAGGGATCTTAGACCCTCCGTCGCGCCCCGCAAGGGGCGTTAGAAACGACGCCGCCCGAAAGGGCGGCTTCGTCGTTTCAGGACCCGCTCGAATTGAGAGCATGGGAGACATCAGCGTGGCCGCGGGAATCGCAAGGCGGAGCCTTCGGTCGATACATATCCTACCGGGAGAAACGTTCCGGCCGGAAATCGGCGAGCAGCGGATGGCGCTTTCCGGTGGCGATTTCGTCGGCCAGCAATTCGCCCGCGATCAGCCCGAGCGTCGCGCCGCTATGGCTGAAGGCGACGAAATAGCCGGGGATGGATTGCAGCTCGCCGAACACGGGATCGCCGTCGCCGGGGATCGGCTTGGGACCGACGCCATAATCGGCCAGCTCCAGGGTCGGATTGCCTTCGAGCACCCTGGATGCTTCCCGCAGCAGGCCCTCGAGCGTGGACGGCCTGATTGCGTAGCTGCCATCGGCATTGACGCCCACCTCCTCCTCGGACCAGGCGGAATCGAGCGCAAAGGCACCATCGGGTGTCGGGCGGATGGCGACCCGCGGCGTGTTCAGCACCGCCTTCAGCGGATGCTGGATCGGCTTCGTCCGGACGAGAAGCGCGATCGGCGTGCCGTCGGCAATATGCTGACCGGCTTCGGCGACGATGGCGGGAACTGCGCCGCCTGCCGCAAGCAAGACGGCATCGGCCTCCCGGCGAACACCGTTTTCGGTGGTCACGCCGCGCGCACGGCCCTCTTCGACATTGATGGTAGCGCGCCCCGCATCCGTGACGATCTCGCCGCCCAGCGCCACGAACTCTTCCGCCAGAAGGCCGATCAGCGACGGCAGGTCCACCCAGCCTTCGCCGGGATTGAATTTGGCGCCTTGCCGCGTGACCGTACTGGCGTCGACACCGGGCGTCGCTGCGGCAATCTGCGCCGGGGCGAGCAATTGCGCGTGATAGCCAAGATTGCGCTCGTAATCGAAGACCTCGGCGATCTCGTTCTGGTCGTCGTCCGCGTCCCAGGTCAGGCCGCCGTCGAAACGCAGCCAGCGTGCATCCGGATATTTGGCTGATAGCGTGCGATAGCGATCGATGCCGGCAAGGCGCAGTCGGTGATAGGACAGCGAACGCCTGCGCGCCGAATTGAGCCAGGCGAGCGACCGGCCGGAGGCGCCATTGGCCAGCGGGCCGTCATTGATCAGCACGGTGCGGACGCCGAGCCGCGCAAGGTGAACGGCCGTCGAGACCCCGAAAATCCCGCCGCCGCCGACGATGACCTTCGAAGGCTGAGTGGAAGCATGCATGTTGATTGACCCTATTGATGATTGACGTTGCAATGGAAAGAAGGCTCGGACGGCCATCTCATATCAGAGAACCTCCGCGAGAAAGCGTTTCAGGCGCTCGCTCTTGGGATTGTCGAAAATCTGCTGCGGCGTCCCCGCTTCGACGATCTGACCCTCGTCCATGAACACCACCTGATCGGCCACCTTGCGGGCAAATCCCATCTCATGGGTGACGACCGCCATGGTCATGCCCTGACGGCCGAGATTGGCCATCAGGTCGAGGACACCCTTGACCAGCTCGGGATCGAGCGCGCTTGTCACTTCGTCGAACAGAACCACCTCGGGGTCCATGGCAAGAGCGCGCGCGATCGCGACACGCTGCTGCTGTCCGCCCGACAGACCGGCCGGGCGATGATCTTTGCGGCCGGCAAGCCCGACTTCCGCAAGACGCATCTCGGCAATCTTGCGCGCCTCGCTCCGCGGCATCTTCTTGATCTTCGTCAGCGACAGCATGACGTTTTCAAGCGCGGTGTGATCGGGGAACAGATTGAAGTGCTGGAACACCATGCCGACGCGCCGGCGCAGGCTTTCCGGCTTCATCATCAGAATGCTTTCGCCATCCAGCAGGATGTCGCCGCGCTTCGGCTCCACCAGCCTGTTCAGGCACCGCAGCAGCGTCGACTTGCCCGAGCCGGAAGGGCCGATGATGCAGGTGACTGTGCCGGCGGCGATATTCAGATCGACCCCCTTCAGCACATCGAGATCGCCGTAGGCCATGCTGAGATCGCGGATCTCGAGCATGCCGCCCTTGAAGCGCGTCCGGCTTTGCGCGGAGGCAGCCTGCAATTCACCCACCTCGACGAGCCCGCTGGCCGCGCCGGAACCCCGCCCCTGCCGCCCCAGCCGCAAGCGCGCATCGATATGATTGACGAGATGAGTGAGCGGCACGGTGATGAGGAGATAGAATATGCCGGCCAGCAGCAAGGGCGACAGATTGCCCGTCACCACGGCCTGATCCTGGCCGACACGGAAAATCTCGCGCTCGGAGGCCAGCAGGCCGAGGAAATAGACGAGGCTCGAATCCTTGACGTTGCCGATGAACTGATTGACCAGCGCCGGCAGGACACGCCGCACACCCTGCGGGATGACGATCAGCCGCATTCCCTGGCCGTAGCTCATGCTGAGCGCCCGGCAGGCTTCCATCTGACCGCGCTCGACGCTCTGGATGCCGGAGCGGAAGATCTCGCCGATATAGGCGCCGGCAATCAGGCTGAGCGCGATGATGCCGAGCGGATAGGGCGAAGGACCGAACAGGTCGCGTCCGATGCGGGCGAAACCCTGGCCGATGATCAGGATCGTCACGATCGCCGGCAGGCCGCGGAAGATGTCGGTATAGATGCGCGCCGGAAGGCGCAGCCACCGCGATTGCGATATGCCCATGACGGCCAGCACCATGCCGATGATGACGCCGAGCACCGTCGAGGCGGCCGCCAGGATCAGCGTATTCTTGAGCCCGACGCTGATCATGCTCGGCAGCACTTCCGCCATGGCATCCCAATCGAGGAAGCTGCGGCGGAGATTTTCAAGCCAGTTCATCCAATTCCCCATCAATTCCCGCGGGCGCGGCGACGCGCCGCGTCCGGCTGACGATGAAACGCCGCCCGCAGGCTACGGGCGGCGCGGCATCACTTCTTGGGCAGATACTGATCGGGCATCGGCGAACCGGGAAACCACTTTTCGTAAAGCGTCTTCCAGGTGCCGTCCTGCATCGCTTCGTGAAGCGCCTTGTTCAAGGCCGTGCGGAAGGCGTCATTCCCCTTGCGGATCACGAAACCCGCAGGCGCGTCGAAGGAGGGAATATTCACGGCAACCTTCAACGCGGGATAGCGCTCGCCATATTGCTTGGCGGCTTCGTAATCGAGGAAATGCGCGTCGACCGTGCCGTTGTTGAGAGCGGCCACAGCGGAATTGTTGTCAGGGAATTTCACCAGATCGGTGCCGGCGAAATTCTTCGTCGCATAGACCTCCTGCAAGGTGCCCTGCACGACGCCGAGACGCTTGCCCTTGAGACCGGCGGCATCCTTGATGGCGGCGTCCGGCGTCAGGATGGAGAGATAGCCCGCAAGATAGCCGTCGGAGAAATCGACCGTCTTCTTGCGTGCTTCGGTGGTCCCGATCGCGGCAACCGCCACGTCGAAACGCTCATTGGCGACGGAGGGCATCAGGGCCGAGAACTCCTGGCCCGTAAAGGTCACCTTGTCCTTCGAAAAGCCCATGCGGGAGACGACATTGAGGAAAAGCTCGATATCGAAACCGGTGAACTGGCCGTCCGCCGTGGCGAAAGTATAGGGCTTTGCGTCGCCCATCGTTCCGACGCTGATGCCGTTCGGATCGATGAGATGATAGGGATTGTCTGCAGCAGCCGCGGCCGAAGCGCCGCCGACCGCCAGAAGAGCTGCCAGGACGCCGGCGCGCAATGGCGCGATGACGGCCGTGAATATGCCTGATCTGTTCATGTTCGTTCTCCGCTCTGAAGGGATGCTCTTATCGGCATTTTTCTGCGTGATTCTGCGCTCCCTCGCCGGGCGTTACCGGCCGAAGGATTTGCATAAGAGACCGGTCTCATATATAAAGAGACCGGTCTCAATTCATATTTGTTAACTTGAGATTGACCTTCCGTCAACAACTCTTGTAACCGTCAGCTCATGGAAAACACCGCCGCCCAGAAGCGCCCCGTCACCGTCGCCGACGTCGCAAGGACAGCCAAGGTCTCCAAGGCCACGGCAGCCCGTGTCCTCGGCGGCTATGGCGTCGTCAGCGACAAGATCCGCGCGCAGGTGATGGCCGCGGCAGCCGAGCTCGGATACCGACCGAACGAACTGGCCCGCAGCATGACGACGGGCAAGTCCGGGATCATCGGCGTCATCGTCGGCGATATCGAGAACGCCTTCTTCAGCCTGGCGGTGCGCGGCATCAGCGATGTGGCGCGCATGGCCGGCTTCAATGTCATCATCGCCAATTCGGGCGAGGAACTCGAGGCCGAGAAATCGGCGGTCGACCTATTGATCGGCAAGCGCGTCGACGGGTTGATCGTCACGCCGGCGCGCTGCGACCGGATGGAGCATCTGAAGGATGCGCTTGGCGTCGGCGTTCCCCTCGTGCTCTTCGACAGAAACATTCCCGAACTCGGCGTCGACGCGGTGACCGGCGACGACCGCGATGCCGCCATATCGGCGACGCGGCATCTTCTCGAGCAAGGCCATCGCCGCATCGCCTACATAACCGCCATGGATATTGACGGCGCTCCGCTCAGCGACAGCCGGCAGATTTCCAACTCCGCCGTGCGCGAGCGCATCGAGGGTTTCCTGGCCGCGCAGACGGATGCGGGGCTCGCCGATCCCAGGCACTATGTGCGGCTTGGCGCCACGAACCAGCAACGAACCAATGAGGTCGTCAGGCACCTGCTCGCCGAAAAGCATCCGCCGACAGCGCTCGTCGCGTCGGACAGCCTCGTCGGACTGAGAGTGTTCCGCTCGCTGCAGACCCTCGGCCTTTCCATCCCCGGGGATATGTCGATGATCTCTTTCCTGGATGCGGATTGGACCACGGTCACGGCTCCGCCGATCACCGTCATCGACCAGCCGGTCTATCAGATGGGAAAAAAGGCTGGCGAAAGGCTGATCTCCCGGTTGAGCGGCAAGGACCTGCCGGTGGAGCGCACCATGGTCAAGACCAGCCTGATCAGGCGCGGATCGGTGGCGCCGCCCTCCCCGGCCAAGCCTTGAGCATTCGAAAGCTCACTTTCCGTCCTGCCAGACCTTTTCCAGGCGGTTCCGGCTGACGCGAAGATCGAAAACCGTGTGGCAGACAACCGTAACGAAGATGATGGCGCCGCCGAAGAAGGTCGCGACCGGCGGCCTTTCGGAAAAGAACAGCCAGACCCAGAAGGGCGTGAGCACGATCTCCACCGCGCCGATCAGGGCGGCGTCCGCCGGCGGCATGCGCCTGGCGCCGGCGAGAAACAGCACCAGCGCCAGCGAAAAATTGGTCGCGCCGAAGGCGGCAAGCACCAGCCAGTTATGCGCGTCCAGCGAGCCGGCCGAACCGAAAGGCACGAAGATGACGAAGGTCAGAAAGCCGCTGACGATGGTCGGCGGCAGGCTCGGCACGCTGCGGTCGATGCGTGGAATGATGATGATCAGCGCGAAGGATGCCGTCATGCCGAGCGCCAGCAGATCGCCGAAACCCGTGCCGCCGCCGACGGAGGAGGCAACGATGACCGCAACGCCGAGCAGGCTGACGCCGCCGGCGACAAGCGTTCGTCTGGGCACGCGCTCCTTCAGGATCGCCCATCCGAAGAAGGCGGCGATGAATGGGGCGGTGGCGTAGATAATCGTCACGTTCGCAACCGTGGTCCTATAGAGCGCGCCGATGAAGCAGGCCTGGCTGAAGGTCTGGCAGGCGATCATCGCCAGGCCCGAGGGATGAAAGACCGAGCTCCATTGCCGGCGCGAGAAACCGCCCTCGAGGAAGAAGCTCGGAATGAGCAGGAACAACCCGCCGAACAGTGACCGCCAGGCGATCGCCGTCCACATATCCGTCGTCAGAAGCCGCGTATAGACGCCGCTGGCGCTCCAGGCCAGCGTTGCCGCAACGACGAGAACAAGCCCTTTCTCGTATTCGCTCGTGCGGAAGGAACGGGCCGGAAGCTGGATGGTCATGCGCGGAATCTCTGCAACAGGAATCTGAATGGACCAGCCCTGTGTGCGCCGATATTTGACATCAGACAAACGAATAGTAGAGATAGATGTCATCGAAAATATTAATGGCATTCCCCGATGCGCGACCCCATCGAAAGCGACCTGCTGCGGACGTTTCTCGTCATCACCGAAACGTCGAATTTTTCCGTTGCCGCGCAACGCATCGGCCGGACGCAATCGGCCGTCAGCGCGCAGATCAAGCGCCTCGAGGAAACCGTTGGCGAGGCGCTGTTTGAGCGAAGCGCCCGCGGCGTCGTACTGACCCCGGCGGGCGGGCAATTGCTGCCCTATGCGCAGCGCGTGGTCGACCTCCTCAACGAAGCGGCCGCCACCATCCGCACCAAGCCGCTGGACGGGCCGGTCAGGATCGGCATCCCCGAGGAATACAGTCAGACCGTGCTGCCGGCGGCACTTGCCGCCTTCGCAGTCCGCCATCCCGCCGTCGAGGTCACGGTCTCCTGCGACTACACCGCCCGCAATCTTGCCGCGCTGGAGCGGGACGAACTCGATCTCGCCGTCGTCTTCGACTGGAGCAAGCAGACCAAGGGAGAGGTGCTCTGCATCGATCCGACGGTCTGGGTTACGTCGCTCGTCCATCGCCTGCATGAAGCCGCGCCGCTGCCCATCGCCGTCTATCGGGATTCGACCTGGTGCCGGGATTTCGCCCTGCGCTCGCTGGAGCAGCAGGGACTGGCCTATCGCATCGCCTTCGTCGGCGACACCAGTTCCGGCCTGAAAAACGCCGTCTCCGCCGGCCTTGCCATCTCGACGCTGTCGCGCAGCAATATTCCACATGGTTGCCGGGAACTGACGAGCGAAGACGGCTTTCCACCGGTCGATTCCTCCCGCGTCGTGCTGCGCCGCAATCCCTATCATTCCAGCGAGGCGATCCGCGAGCTTGCCGAGAGGGTGCGCGAGGCCTTCCAGCCCATGTCGGCACAGCCATAGGTCTGCGCACCCGCCTTATGATCTTCGACGACGGCTTTCATGCTCATTCCGTCACGAGGGCCACTCGCGAAACGGCGCTGGCGGCCATCATTGTGAGATATCCCAAGGATTGATGACGTTCAGGCCCGCCGCCTCGAACGGACCGGTGTTACGTGTGGTAATCGTCGGGCCGCGCGCGGCGGCTGTGGCGGCAATGTACCGTCCGCCTTGCCAAGGGCCTTGCCTATCTGCTTCGCCCGCGCCATCAGTATGCACCTCGTCCGGGACGTTGCGGATCGTGATGGATGGCATTGCTTCAAATTCCGACCTTTGATTGCGTTGATTGCAGTTATCGAATCGCTATCATCCACGCAAACGCCGCCGCGTGCCGGAAGGGCTCTCGGAGAAACTCGCCCGATAGCTGCGGGCAAAAGCCGAGGCAGAGTTGAAGCCGGTGGCCGCCGCGATCTCGGCAAAGGATGCCTTGCTCTCGATGACCTTGCGCCGGGCGGCGTTGAGCCTGAGCGCCAGATAATGCACATGTGGAGGTGCGGCGAACTCCTCCTGAAACAGCGCCTGGAGATGGCGGGCGCTGACGCCGACGCGACGCGCCAGCCGCGTGAGCACCAGCGGCTGCTCGATATTGTCTTCCATCAGCCGTACGGCCTGGGCGACACGCGGATCGCGCAGGCGCAAGCCGGCGGTCGATGGCGAAAGTTCGGCGGCGCCGTAAACGGCGGCCGGCTCGTAGATGAACAGCCGGCTGACCTCCAGCGCAAGCGAATAGCCTTGCCGCCGCCGGATGATCTCCAGCATCAGATCGATCGTCGGCATGGAGCCTGCGGTGGTGATGCGCTTGCCGTCGATGACGAAGCGATCCTTGACCGCTCGCACCTGCGGATAGGCAAGCGCGAAATCCTCCGTATCCTCCCAATGGACGGCCGCCGACACATTGTCGAGCAGGCTGGCTTCGGCCAGCAGCCAACTGCCGGATTCGATGCCGGCGATCATCGAGCGATGACGCGCCGTCTGCGACAATTGCATCTTCAACGCCGGCGTGGCGCTGCGTCGCCAGTTGTAGCTGGCGAGCACGAAGAGTGGCGCGGTCTCGCTTGCCGGCCGGAAGCCGCACGATGCCGGGATCGGGATATGGCTCGTGGTCTCGACGGGTGAGGCGTCCAGTGTCAGCAGGCGCCAGCGATAAAGCTCGGCGCCGGCAATGCGGTTGGCACCGCGCAGCGGCTCGATCACCGATGCAATCAGGATCAGGTTGGTCTCGGGAAGGATGAGCAGGTCGATATCGAGCGGCGTATTGGACGGCGTGAGCATGGCATCTCGCATGTTTCCGATAATGTATCGTTTGCTTCCAGAAATGCAAAGCATGAAACGGCCGCTTGCCGCGTAATGCCCTCAATACGAGGGAGAACAACAATGCCTCTTGCGATGAACCGCGATGTCTTCATCACCTGCGCCGTCACCGGCTCCGGCGATACGGTCTCGAAATCCAGCCATGTTCCGATCACTCCCAAGCAGATCGCCTCCTCCGCGATCGATGCCGCCAAGGCCGGCGCCGCCGTGGTTCACTGCCATGTCCGCGATCCGGAAACCGGAGCTGCGAGCCGCCGCAATGATCTTTACAAGGAAGTGACCGACCGCATCCGCTCCGCCGATGTCGACGTCGTCCTGAACCTCACCGCCGGCATGGGCGGCGACCTGATTTTCGGGGATGTCGAAAGCCCCCTGCCCTTGAACGTCAGGGGCACCGACATGGCTGGCGCAACGGAGCGCGTCAGCCATGTCGCCGAATGCCTGCCGGAAATCTGCACGCTCGATTGCGGCACGATGAACTTCAATCTCGGCGACTATGTCATGACCAATACGCCCTCGATGCTGAGGGCGATGGCGAAGAAGATGACCGATCTCGGCGTACGCCCGGAGATCGAGGCCTTCGACACCGGTCATCTCTGGTTCGCCAAGCAGCTTGCCGAGGAGGGTCTCATTGAGGACCCGGTCCTCATCCAGCTCTGCATGGGCATCCCTTGGGGGGCGCCCGACGACCTCAACACCTTCATGGCGATGGTCAACAACGTTCCCTCGAGCTGGACCTTCTCGGCCTTTTCCATCGGCCGCAACGCCATGGCCTATCCGGCGGCGGCGGTGCTTGCCGGCGGCAATGTCCGCGTCGGGCTGGAAGACAATCTCTATGCCGGCAAGGGCATGCTCGCCACCAATGCCCAGCTCGTCGAAAAGGCGGTGCAGGTGGTCGAAGGCATGGGCGCGCGCATTATCGGCCCTGAGGATGTCCGCAAGAAACTGAAACTGACGAAGCGCTGAGGCTCTGATGACCAGGATCAACAAGGCAGCCTGCATCGGCGGCGGCGTCATCGGCGGCGGATGGATCGCGCGCTTCCTGCTGGCGGGCATCGATGTCGATGTCTACGACCCGCATCCGGAAGCGACCCGCATTGTCGGCGAAGTGCTGGCCAATGCCGAAAAAGCCTATGCGATGCTGACCGGCGCGCCGCTTCCCCCGCGCGGCAGGCTGACATTCCGCGAGACGCTGGAAGATGCGGTCGCCGGAGCCGACTGGATACAGGAAAGCGTGCCGGAGCGCCTCGACCTCAAGCGCAAGGTCCTGACGCAGATCGACGCGGCAGCGCGGCCAGATGCGCTGATCGGCTCATCCACCTCCGGCCTGCTGCCCACCGATCTGCAGCGCGACATGCGCCACCCCGAACGCCTCTTCGTCGCCCATCCCTATAATCCGGTCTATCTCCTGCCGCTGGTCGAGATCGTCGGCGGCGAGAAGACGTCGAAGGAAACGATCAAGGCGGCAATGGACCGTCTGCCGCCGATCGGAATGAAGGGCGTGCATATCGCCAAGGAGATCGAGGCCTTCGTCGGCGACCGGCTGCTGGAAGCGCTCTGGCGCGAGGCGCTGTGGCTGATCAAGGACGACATCTGCACCGTCGAGACGCTGGACGACGTCATCCGCTATTCCTTCGGCCTGCGCTGGGCGCAGATGGGCCTGTTCCAGACCTATCGCATCGCCGGCGGCGAGGCGGGCATGCGTCACTTCCTCGCCCAGTTCGGCCCGGCATTGCAGTGGAACTGGACGAAGCTGATGGACGTCGTCGATCTCGACGATGCGCTGGTCGAAAAGATCGGCCAGCAGTCGGACGAGCAGGCCGATGGCCTGTCGATCCGCGAACTCGAACGCATCCGCGACGAAAACCTCGTCGGCATCCTGCAGAGCCTGAAGGGAAGCCATGGCGGCAAGGGCTGGGGCGCGGGCAAGCTGCTGAAGGATTTCGAGGCCAGTCTCTGGGCAGCCGGCGGCGGTGACAGAAAGCTCTACGACCTGGCAAAACCGCTGCGGCTGATCGACACCAAGGTCAGCCCGGCCTGGGTCGACTATAACGGCCACATGACCGAGCATCGTTACCTGCAGGTCTTCGGCGACACCTCGGATGCGCTGCTGCGCCTGATCGGCGTCGATCTCGATTATGTCGAGCGCGGCCATAGCTACTATACGGTGGAGACCCACATCCGCCATCTCGGCGAAGCCAAGCTCGGGCAGGCCATCCACGCGACCGGCCAGGTGCTCTCATCCGACGAGAAGCGGCTGCATGTATTCCACAGGCTGCATGATACGGTGACCGGCGATGTGATCGCCACCGCCGAACATATGCTGCTGCATGTCGATGCCAAGGCCGGCAAGGCCGCCGCCGCACCGGAGGAGGTGCTGGACAAACTAAGGCCGATCGCTGCCGCCCATGCGCAATTGCCCTTGCCGGAGGGCGCCGGGCGTCATGTCGGACAAAAACGCTAGGAGGGAGCGGCCATGAATTTCGGGCTCAGCGAAGAACAGGAAATGATCGTCAAGACGGTCCGGGACTTCGTGGAGACGGAAATCTATCCGCACGAAAACGAGGTCGAGCGCACCGGTGTCGTGCCGCCTGATCTGGGAGACGAGATCCGGCGCAAATGCGTCGAGCTCGGCTTTTATGCCTGCAATTTTCCCGAGGAGATCGGCGGTGCCGGCCTCGACCATGCGACCTTCACGCTTGTCGAGCGCGAGCTCGGCCGCGGCTCGATGGGCCTCACCGTCTTCTTCGGCCGCCCCTCCGGCATTCTGATGGCCTGCGAGGGCGAGCAGCGCGAACGCTATCTCCTGCCGGCCGTGCGCGGCGAAAAAGTCGATGCGCTCGCCATCACCGAGCCCGATGCCGGCTCCGACATGCGCGGCATGAAATGTGCCGCGCGGCAGGACGGCGGCGACTTCATCCTCAACGGCACCAAGCATTTCATCTCGCATGCCGATGTCGCCGATTTCGTCATCGTCTTTGCCGCCACCGGCGAGGAAGAGACGGCGAAGGGGATCAAGAAGAAGATCACCGCCTTTCTGGTCGATCGCGGCACGCCGGGCTTCGACATCAGCAAAGGTTATGACTCGGTCTCGCATCGCGGCTACCACAATTCTGTTCTGAACTTCACCGATTGCCGCCTGCCGAAGTCGCAGGTGCTCGGCGAGGTGCATCGCGGCTTCGACATCGCCAATGAATGGCTTTACGGCACGCGGCTGACGGTCGCCGCCACCTGTGTCGGCCGCGCCCGCCGCGTCTTCGAGCTCGCCCTGCCCTATGCCGCCGAGCGCAGGCAGTTCGGCAAACCGATCGGCGCCAACCAGGGCGTATCGTTCAAGCTGGCCGACATGATCACGGAGATCGACGCCGCCGACCTCCTGACGCTGTCGGCCGCCTGGAAGCTGGAGGCCGGCATCCCGGCCAATCGCGAGATCGCGTCCGCCAAGCTCTATGCCTCGGAAATGCTCGCCCGCGTCACCGACGAGGCGATCCAGATCTTCGGCGGCATGGGCCTGATGGACGACCTGCCACTTGCCCGCTTCTGGCGTGACGCCCGCGTCGAGCGCATCTGGGACGGCACCTCGGAAATCCAGCGGCATATCATCAGCCGCGACCTCCTGCGGCCGTTCGGAGCATGACCGGATGACGAAACGCTCGCTCGACCGGCTCATCAGACCGCAAACCATCGCCGTCTTCGGCGGGCGCGAGGCGCGGCGGGTCATCGAGCAATGCGACCGCATGGGATTTGCCGGCGAGATCTGGCCGGTGCATCCAACGCAAGAAAGCGTTCTCGGCCGCCGCTGCTATCGGTCGGTGGCCGAGCTGCCGGCCGCGCCGGATGCGGCCTTCGTCGGCGTCAACAGGACGCTGACCGTCGAGATCGTCCGCGCCCTTGCCTTGCGCGGCGCCGGCGGCGCCGTCTGCTATGCCTCGGGCTTCAGCGAAGCGGTCGGCGAACTCGCCGACGGCGTGAGCATGCAAGGCGATCTCGTCGAAGCCGCCGGCGACATGCCGATCATCGGCCCGAACTGCTACGGGATGATCAACGGCCTCGACGGCGCGCTGCTGTGGCCCGACCAGCATGGCATGGTGCGCGTCGAGCGCGGTGTCGCCATTCTCACCCAGTCGTCCAACATCGCCATCAATCTTTCCATGCAGAAGCGTGGCCTGCCGATCAGCTACCTGATGACGGCGGGCAACCAGGCGCAGACAGGCCTGTCGGATCTGGCCATCGCCGTTCTCGACGATCCCCGTGTCACGGCGATCGGCCTGCATATCGAGGGTTTTGGCAGCGTCGAGGCGTTGCAGCGGCTTGCCGCACGAGCGCGGGAGCTGCGCAAGCCCGTCGTCGCCCTGAAGGTCGGCAAATCCGAACAGGCGCAACGCGCCGCCGTCTCGCACACGGCATCGCTTGCCGGCAGCGACGCGGTCGCCGATGCGGTTCTCGCCCGCCTCGGCATCGGCCGGGTCGGCACATTGCCGGAACTCATCGAAACGCTGAAACTGCTGCATGTGGCCGGTCCGCTGACAAGCAGCGCCATTTCCTCCATGAGCTGTTCCGGCGGCGAGGCTTCGCTGATGGCCGATGCCGCCGTCGGGCGGGCGGTGGACTTTCGCGCCCTGAAGCCGGAGCAATTGCCCGCCCTTCGCCGGAGCCTCGGCGAGATGGTGACGCTCTCCAATCCGCTCGATTATCACACCTTCGTCTGGGGCGATCTCCCCCGCCAGACGGAGGCCTTCGCGGCCATGTTTACGGGCGGCTATGCGCTCAATCTCGTTGTCCTCGATTTCCCGCGCACCGATCGCTGCGACGGCGCGGATTGGATGACGACCGTTGCGGCCATCGAAGCGGCGGCAAGACGTACCGGCGCCCGCGCCGGCATCCTGGCGAGCTTGCCGGAAAACATGCCCGAGGATATCGCCCTGAGGCTGACCGAGACCGGCATCGTGCCGCTTTGCGGCATCAGCGAGGCCCTGGCGGCTGTCGAAACCGCCGCCCGGATCGGCGCAAACTGGCGCAAAGCCGCACCGCTTCCGCTGCTGGATGTCGCGGTTCTTGCCAGCGAAATCGAAACCTTGAACGAAGCGGCGGCCAAGGCGGAGCTATCAGCCGCCGGCCTCGCCGTCCCCCTCGGCGCGACGGCGTCTACCCCCGACGAGGCGGCAGAGCAGGCGGAGCGCATCGGCTTTCCCGTCGCATTGAAGGCTTTGGGCGTCGAACACAAGTCCGAGGCAGGCGCGGTCGCACTCAACCTAAGCGATAGACAGGCGGTACGAAGTGCGGCGCAGGCGATGGCCGATGTCGCGCGCGGCTATCTGGTGGAATGGATGATCGATCGCCCGGTCTGCGAGCTGATCGTGGGTGCTGTCCGCGATCCCGTTCTCGGGCTGGCCTTGACGGTCGGCGCTGGCGGAATTCTGGTGGAATTGCTTGAAGATGCTGTCATTTTGCCTCTTCCGGCAACAAGTGCGGAGATTTTCGACGCCATTTCACGGCTGAAGGTCAAAAAACTGATAGAAGGGTATCGCGGCGGCGCAAAAGGCAGCGTCGATCTGGTTGTCGAGGCTATCCTATCAACGGCAGAATATGTCGTAAAAAACGCCGCGCGGATCGAGGAACTGGACATTAATCCATTGATGGTTCTGTCTGGAGATCGTGGTGTCGTTGCCGCAGATGCCCTCATCCGGAAAAGGAGGTAGCGGAAGTTGCACAGCCCCATTCGCACCAGACGCGACAACGGTATTCTGGAAGTCGTCATCGACCGGCCGAAGGCGAACGCCATCGACCTTAAGACGAGCCGCGAGATGGGCCTGATCTTCCGCGACTTCCGTGACGATCCCGACCTGCGCGTCGCCATTGTTGCGGCCGCAGGCGACAAGTTCTTTTCGGCCGGCTGGGATTTGAAGGCGGCCGCGGCGGGCGATGCGGTGGACGGCGACTATGGCGTCGGCGGTTTCGGCGGCCTGCAGGAGCTTCGCGACCTCAACAAGCCGGTGATCTGCGCCGTCAACGGCATCTGTTGCGGCGGCGGACTGGAGATCGCCCTTTCCACCGACCTGATCATCGCCGCCGAGCACGCGACCTTTGCCCTTCCGGAAATCCGCTCCGGCACGGTTGCCGATGCGGCCTCGATCAAATTGCCGAAGCGCATTCCCTATCACATCGCGATGGACATGCTCTTGACCGGCCGTTGGCTCGACGCCGCCGAGGCGCATCGCTGGGGTTTCGTCAACGAGATCGTTGCCGCCGACCGGCTGATGGAGCGGGCATGGGAGCTTGCCCGGCTGCTCGAAAGCGGCCCGCCGCTCGTCTATGCCGCCATCAAGGAAATCGTCCGCGAAGCGGAGGGATCGACCTTCCAGACTGCCATGAACAAGGTCACCAAGCGGCAGTTTGCGACGGTCGATACACTTTACTCGAGCCAAGACCATCTGGAAGGCCCAAGGGCCTTCGCGGAAAAACGGCCTCCAATCTGGAGAGGAAAATGAGCAGGCGGCTGCGACCGCATCGTCTTCCCGCATGATCGCGGGCACCATAGCTTCCAGCGGAAGAGGAAACCGTATCGAAGCCAGGCCCGAGAGTTCTACCAACGCATCAAGAAGAAGGAACAGGGGAATGAAAGATTACACGAAACACCTTGCAAGCCGTGTGACCTCGGGCGGGCTCAGCCGCCGCGAATTCATGGGGCGCGCCATGGCGGCCGGCATGACCTTGGCACTTGCCGACCAGCTTTTCACCGAAAGCGCAATGGCGGCCGAGCCGAAGCATGGCGGCCATCTGAAGCTTGGCCTTGAAGGTGGCGCTGCTACCGACAGCAAGGACCCGGCGAAATTCCTGTCGCAATTCATGTTCTGTATCGGCCGCTGCTGGGGCGACATGCTGGTCGAGTCCGATCCGCTGACGGGTGCTGCCGTTCCCGCCCTTGCCGAATCCTGGGAGCCGTCGAAGGACGCCGCCACCTGGACCTTCAATATCCGCAAGGGCGTGAAGTTCCACAATGGCAAGGACCTGACGATCGATGACGTCGTCGCCACCCTCAAGCGCCATACGGACAGCAAGTCGGAATCGGGCGCGCTCGGCGTCATGAAATCGATCAAGGAGATCAAGGCCGACGGCGACAATCTCGTCCTGACGCTGACCGAAGGCAACGCCGACATGCCGTTGCTTCTGACCGACTACCACCTCGTCATCCAGCCGAATGGCGGCTATGACGACCCCCTCGCCTCGATCGGCACCGGCCCCTACAAGCTCGTCAGCTTCGAACCCGGCGTGCGCGCCACGCTGGAAAAGAACAAGGACGACTGGCGCAAGGATCGCGGCTATGTCGACACCGTCGAAATCATCGGCATGAACGATGCGACCGCGCGCATCGCCGCGCTGTCGTCGGGCCAGGTGCACTACATCAACCGTGTCGACCCGAAGACGGTCGATCTGTTGAAGCGCGCCCCCAATGTCGAAATCCTGTCGACCGCCGGCCGCGGCCACTACGTCTTCATCATGCATTGCGACAAGGCGCCCTTCGACAATAACGACCTGCGCCTGGCGCTGAAATACGCCATGGACCGCGAGACCATGGTCAAGAAGATCCTCGGCGGCTACGGCAAGGTCGGCAACGACTTCCCGATCAACGAGACCTACGCCCTCTTCCCGGAAGGCATCGAGCAGCGCGCCTACGATCCCGACAAGGCGGCCT
>JASGEG010000151.1:0-11297 GCA_047606605.1 Rhizobium sp. | reverse complement strand
CTGATGTATCCGCGCCCAATCCCCGAAGATGCCATCTGGCGTCGCCGCTTCTATTTCATCGCCGTGCTCGCCATCCTCATCCTGTGGCTGTGCCCGCTCTTTGCCGTCATCCTCACCTCCTTCCGCTCGACGCAGGATGTGATGGGCGGCAATCTCTGGGGCTGGCCGACGCAGTTCGGCCTGGTGGAGAATTATACCTCGGTCTTCACCCAGACGCCGATGGCCCGCTATTTCCTGAACAGCCTGATGATCACGATCCCCTCCGTCGCCGGCGTGCTGCTCCTCAGCACGCTCGCGGGCTTCGTGCTGGCGCGCTACCGTTTCCGCGGCAACATGCTCGTCTTCGCACTGTTCGTCGGCGGCAATTTCCTGCCCTATCAGATCATGATGATCCCGGTACGCGACCTGATGGTGCGCATCGGCCTCTATGATACGCCGGCCGCGCTGATCATCTTCCATATCGCCTTCCAGACCGGCTTTGCGACGCTGTTCATGCGCAATTTCATTGCAGCCCTGCCGGACGAGCTGTTCCAGGCGGCGAGGGCGGAAGGAGCTTCGCCCTTCCAGACGCTGGTTCATGTGGTCGTGCCGCTGGTACGTCCGGCGCTCGCCGCCCTTGCGATCCTGATCTTCACCTTCGTCTGGAACGACTATTTCTGGGCCGTGGTGCTGACGGTCAGCGACACGGTCAAGCCGGTGACCGCCGGGCTTGCCAACCTGCGCGGCGAGTGGGTTTCGGCCTGGAACCTGATCTCCACCGGCACGATCGTCGTGGCGGTCCCGCCCGTCATCATGTTCTTCCTGATGCAGCGGCATTTCATCGCCGGGCTCACCATGGGGGCTGTGAAGGGATGAAGATCTCATCTGCCGCACCCGCCCTTAGCATCAATCCTTTCCTTGCGAGTCCAGAAGCATGACCAGCCTCGAACTTCGTCACGTCAACAAGAATTACGGCTCCTATCATGCCTTGCGCGGCATCGATCTCTCCGTCGAACAGGGCGAGTTCATCGTCATGGTCGGTCCCTCCGGCTGCGGCAAGTCCACGCTCTTGAAGTCGATCGCCGGCCTGGAGACGATCTCCTCCGGCCAGATCATGATCAACGGCCGCGATGTCAGCACGGCCGAGCCGGGGGATCGCGGCATCGCCATGGTGTTCCAGTCCTACGCGCTCTATCCGCATATGACGGTTGCCGAGAACATGGGTTTCGGCCTGCGCATGGCCAAGCGACCGAAGGCGGAGATCGATGCCGCCGTGGCGCGCGCCGCCAAGATCCTCAGGATCACCGACCAGCTCGACAAGCGGCCGAAGCAGCTTTCGGGCGGCCAGCGCCAGCGCGTCGCCATCGGCCGGGCGATCACCCGCTCGCCGGACGTCTTCCTCTTCGACGAGCCTCTGTCGAACCTCGACGCGGCGCTGCGCACGCAGATGCGCGTCGAGTTGAGCAGCCTGCATGCCGAGCTCGGCGCGACCATGGTCTATGTGACGCACGACCAGATCGAGGCCATGACCATGGCGAGCCGGATCGTGGTGCTCAATCGCGGCATCATCGAGCAGGTGGGCTCGCCGCTGGAACTCTACAGGAACCCGGAAAATCTTTTCGTCGCCGGCTTTCTCGGCGCGCCGCGCATGAACTTCTTCGCCGTGACCGTCGATCAGGTCTCGGGAAACAGCGCCACCGTCTCCGCTCCCGGCCTGGCACCGGTTGCAGTCGAGCTGGCGCCCGGCGTCTCGGTTCAAAAGGGCGGGGGGCTTACCCTCGGCATCCGGCCGGAAAATATTTCCGTTACGGATGCTCAGGCCCCGGGCGCCGCGATCTCCGGCCATGTCCGCCTCGTCGAGCATCTCGGGCGGGAAACCATTCTCTATGTCGATGCCGGTGCGCTGCAATGCATCGGTTCGGAAAGCGGCACCGGCAGCATCACCGTGCAGATCGGCCATGTCGCGGCCATCGCCAACGACGCGCCGGTCAGCCTCAGCCTCGATCCACGCGAAATCTACCTGTTTTCCGCCAAAGACGAGCGGACCCTCACGGCCCGCAAATCCATCCTCGATAAATGATCCTTCAGGAGCCCGATACCGTGTCAGTCAATACCAGTCCCAAAGACCTTTCCGTATGGCGCACCATCAAGACCGACCGCTTTCTGGTCGGCGCGCCGCATTATCCGGAACATGTCGATGAAAGCTATTGGGAGCGCGATGCCAGCCGCATGGCCGAAGCCGGCTTCAACGTCGTGCGCCTCGGCGAATTCGCCTGGCATATCTTCGAGCCGAAACTCGGCACCTTCGATTTCGATCTCTTCGACCGCGCCATCGCCGTACTGGCCCGCCATGGCATCAGCACCATCATGTGCACGCCCACGGCAACCCCGCCGCGCTGGCTGACGGCTGCCCATCCGGAGGTCCTGCGTGTCGACGGCAACGGCCGGAAGATGAGCCACGGCTCGCGCCAGCATGCCGATACGGCAAGCCCGGTTTACCGCGAGCACAGCAAGCGCATCACCAAGGCGATGGCCGAGCACTATCGCGACAATCCGCACGTCATCGGCTGGCAGACCGACAACGAGCTCAACACCAGCATGCCGGAATCCTTCTCGGCCGCGACGCTTTCGGAGTTCCAGGCCTATCTCGCCGACAGATACGGCACCATCGACAAGCTCAATTTCGCCTGGGGCGGCGATTTCTGGGCGACTGCCTATGACGATTTCGGCCAGGTCGTGCTGCCCATCGATTTCGGCCCGACCTTCCCGAGCCCGGGGCATGTCCAGGACTATCACCGCTTCCTGGCCTTCTCGACCGCGCGCTTCCAGCACGATCAGGTGGAGATCCTGCGGGCGACCAAGGCGGAATGGTTCATCTTCCACAATCTCGGCGGCCTGCGCGACATCGATTTCCGCGGCCAGTTCTCCACCGATCTCGATTTCGTCGGCTACGACATCTATCCGATGCTTTACGACGAGTTCCAGCGCATCGGCAATCACGCCAAGGTGCAGGCGCTGCATCTCGACATCTGCCGCGGCTTTTCGGGCAATTACATCATCCCCGAACAACAGTCCGGCTTCGGCAGCCAGCCCGGCTTCTGCACGCTGACGCCCGAGCCCGGCGAGATGCGGCGCATGGCGATGTCCTCGGTGGCGCGCGGCGCCGACGGCCTGATGTTCTTCCGCTGGCGGCCCGCCCATTTCGGCGCCGAAATCTACTGGATGGGCATCATCGATCATGACGACGTGCCGCGCCATCGCTATGACGAAGCTAAGCGTTTCGCCGGCGAAATGACCGCGCTCAAGGACAAGATCCTCGGCACTCATGTCCGCATGGATGTCGGCATTGCCGGTTCGGATTTCGACAATCAGGAAGCACACAAGACCTATGCGATCGGCCTGCCGAGCCCGCAGGACGATGCCGTGCTTCTGCATCAATATTGCTACGATCGTGGCATAGCCTGCGGTTTCATCCATCCGGAAGACGATCTTTCGCGCCTGAAGCTTCTCTATGTCCCGCACTGGGTGATGTGGAAGGACGGCTGGACGGAACGGCTGGAGGCGTTCGCGCGGGGCGGCGGCACGGTCGTCATCGGTGCCCGCACCGGCACGCGCGATGAGAACAACCACGTCATCCGTGAAGCCGCGCCCGGTTCGTCTCTGGCACGGCTGACCGGCGTCATCGTCGAGGATTTCGGCCGGCTTGCCGCGCCCGGTGCCAACGGGCTGTTCGACGTCATGCAGCGTTCCGGCGGCCTGGTGATCCCGCCGAACCGGCCGGCCGAATCCAGCCAGCGCGCGCGCCGCTTCACTATCGGCAACCGCGAGCTGGATGCCGCGCATTTCTACGAGAACCTGACGGTCTCCGACGATGTCGAGGTGGTGGCGACCTGGTCGAACCGCTATGCCGAGGGCAAGCCGATGGCAACGTCGCGCAAGGTCGGCAAGGGCAGGGTGCTCTATCTCGGCACCTATCTGACGCCGGATCTGACGGATGCGCTTTCGGATCGTACCTTCGCGGATGCGGGCGTCGAACCGCTGATCGCCGACCTGCCCGCCGGCATCGAAGTGACCATGCGCCAGAACGAGGATCGGCGTCTGCTCTTCATCCAGAACTACACGGACCAGAGGGCGGAAGTGGCCAATGTTCCGGCCGGCATCGACCTCCTCGACAACGGCAAATCGGTTTCCGGTGCCTTGTCGCTTGAAGCCTATGGCTGCGCGATCATCGAGCTTGGCTGACGGGCAATGCATGGCGCCCGCAACTGCCGGGCGCCATGCATGTCGGCGGGAACCATCGCCAAGGTTTACACGGACACCTTTAGCCGTTAGAGGTTCGCGAATGCCCGACCACGGCCGGTGAATGGTGGCGTGGAGCGCGCCGTATCAAGACACGAGAAATGACGACTATGAGCGACCAGGACGACGACTATATCTATGACGAGGCAACCGGCGAGTGGCGGCCCGCTTCGGAAATCGCTGCGGAGAAGGCCAAGGGCGCGGAGGTTCGCGACGCTTCGGGCAATCTTCTCGCAGACGGGGATTCTGTCGTCCTGATCAAGGACCTCAAGGTCAAGGGTGCCGGCCAGACGCTGAAGCAGGGAACCGTGATCCGCTCGATCCGGCTGACCAACAACCCGGAAGAGATCGATTGCCGGCACGACGCGATCAAGGGTCTGGTTCTTCGCACCGAGTTCGTGCGCAAGCGCTGACTTCAGCCCATTTTTGTGGTTCATCAAGCTAGCCGGCATGTCTGATCTGCGCGAGCAGTTTCTTGCGGAAGACTTCGGCTGGTGTTCGATAGCCACAACATTTGCGGGGTGTCGCGTTGAGCCGGTTGCAGATCTCGATCAGATCGGCATCTGTGACCGACAATGGATCGACCTCTCTCGAAAGCCATTTCCGGACCCGGCCATTGGTATTCTCGACGGTGCCTTTCTGCCACGGCGATTGCGGGTTCGTCGCGCTTTTCCGGCCAGTCGCGTCGTCAGCCTGCTAGCCGGATCGTGCGAAATGACAAACGCGTCACGGCATCTGAGGCATGATTTCGTGCAGCTCGCGCGCAGCCTCGGCCTTCGGCGCCATGCCCGAACGCAAATAATCGCGAGGCGCCATGCCGAGCAGCCGCACGAACATTGCGGTAAACGATGCAGGATTTTCATATCCAAGATCGAGCGCGATATTCGTCACAGCTTCTCCCTGAGCCAGCCGCGGCAACGCCGACATAAGGCAGGCCTGCTGGCGCCAGGCGACAAAACTGAGGCCGGTCTGGCTTTTGAACCGGCGCGTGAAAGTACGCCTGCTCATCGCGGCCTGATCGGCCCAATCTTCGACGGTATCGCGGGACGTCGGACGCAGAAGGAAGGCGCGGCATAGCGACGAAAGCCGTTTGTCGACAGGGAGCGGCAACGTCAGCGGTATCGGGCTGAGGCGTCGAATCTCGTGCAGGATGAGGGTCATGACCGCGCCGTCGCGACCGCCTTCGTCATAGTGGCGGGGCAGTGTCGCGGCCTCCATCAGGAGCTGGTTCATCAGACCCGAGATGCTGACAACCTGGCAGTGATCGAAAAGCGCGCTCGATGCGGTCGGCTCGATGTAGATACTCCGCATCGCCACCGCACCGAGCATCTTCACTTCATGCTCGGTCCCGGGTGGTATCCACATTCCACGATGGGGCGGCATCATCCATGCGCCCCGTTCCGTCGTCAGCATCAGTACGCCGGAAGTACCATAGAGCAGTTGAGCCCGCCGATGGCTGTGCTTTTCCTCGATATATCCATCCGGGTACGTAATGCCCAATGCGACGACATCCCGAGGAATCGCATCGTCGAATGTCGTGAAATCGAAACCATCCATCATGGCCTACTAACATAAAACTATGTCTATTCGCCGGTAGTAGGCCTATGCCATAGCGCTAAATTTGCGGGATCGCCACTACTATCGGAGCGGTCCAATGTGTGCTGCAAGCATTTCCAAATATCCGGGCTCCGTGCCAGCCAACAATCTTGAAAAGCGGCGGCAACCAGAATCGGAACGATCTGTTTCAAAAGAACCAATCACGGGCGGCGGCGCTGGCCGACGTCTTGTTGCATTTGTCGTCCGCATCGCTGTTGCTATCGATCTTTGGCTGGAAAAGCGAAAACAGATCGGTGATCTTCGCGAACTCAACGATGAGCCCAGACAAGTGCAAGGGATAGGCCGGTTTGCGGAATGGTAACGGCGCCTGGCGGCCAGATCTTGAAGGTGTCGTTTAGCTCATTTTGGGAAAGTAGTGCGCGGTTCGGCAAGGTGTCTGTTCAGAATAGCGGTAGCCCACGGTTGCCGTAAAGAAATAGGCGAGGGCGGGTTCCACCGGATTCCACGCCTGCGGTCGGTAATGTCCGACAATCAGCCGCCATTGCACAAGTGGCGCATGCCGCATCCTTACCTCCTGTGAAACGGAAATGAATTGGTCCTCAGGAAGAGAGAACCGTCGTATCCCTGAGCGAATTTCGCTATCACATTTTGGTCGCCAGACCATCCCAGACCTGCAGGAGCGGGTCTGAAAGGAGCGCGTCGGATATAGCTTCTGAAGCGGTGGGATTTGCGGCCATGAAGCGGGGAAGGGTGCGTTGAGCACGCGCGATAAGGTACTCGTCCGGTTTTTCGGCAAGCAGCTTGTGCGCGCCTACGAGTAGGATGTAGGTGTAGGCCATCGAATTACCCGTGAAATCTACGCCTTCGTCAAAATCGACGGGGACCCGGTACCCGTGCTGGAGCTCGAACACATCCCGATCGGTTAGAACTGCCGGCCTCGGACGCCACGCGTAAGTCAGCTCGCCAGCAATATCTGAGATGCAGGCAGGCGGGTCCAAGGGAGGTCGGGATTCGTCGTACGGATCGATACCCCAACGCCAGGAGATCGAGGTTTCGTCCACAGCCGCTCCAAGTCCGTTACCAACTCGTCGGGAAGAACATGACCGTTGTCCACGAGGCAAAGTGCCGACAAGAAGAATGTTGCGGATTCGGGCGTGTCGCCGTCCAGCAGCGTTAGGTCTGCATGCATAACCCTGGCCACCTGCAGCAGCATTGCCGCTGGATCGGAGGAGCCGACGCGCTGATCAAAACGCCGACATTTGGACAAGACCCTGCCTGCGAACTCCGGTGATCTCAATGTCGGCAGCAAACCGCATGGCTAGCTTGAGGCGAGCAGCCTTCAACGCCTTTTCGACGTCGTTAGCCGTCACAACGACGTTACCCTCGGTGGCGTCTTCGATAAACGACACGTGAAAAGTCCGGACGCCGGTTGTCACTCTGGATGGTTTCGCAGCGACGTTACAACGCGCCGGACAACGACGCATTCTGCTCTTATGTGGCAAAGTAGTGCGCGTTTCGGCAAGGTGTCGGCGCGAATAACAATAACCCATTGGGATCATTAGCAAGTCGCACTTCATTCTAGAACCCACCCAGCTACAATACAATGTTGCATAACGTACATTATGGAACTACATCCCATATCAAGCTGGCTTCGTCCGTACCGACTGAGCCAGCTCGAAATTTCTCTGAATGCACGCGAGCTATAAGCCTAGGATGTCTGCTGTTTGGGCCGCCAGCGCAGCAGATAGGCTTCGAGAGCATACGCCAGGCGGTTCAGCGAAAAGCCGACGAGACCGAGCACGAGAACGCCGACCATCACCAGAGCCATATCGAACCGTTCGCGACCGGCGATGACCAGACCGCCGACGCCGCGGCCGACGGCAAGGAAATATTCGGCGCCGACCGTTGCGAGCCACGCATAGATCAGGCCGAGATGCACGCCCGTCGCGATCGACGGCATGGCGGACGGAAGATAGATGCGCAGCACCCGCTGCCGGGCATTGAACTTCAGGGCGCGGCCGACCTCGATGAGATCGCCGGGCGCATCGCGCATGCCGTCATAGGTGTTGAGCGCGATGGGAATGAAGGATGCCAGCGCCACGAAGACGATCTTCGCCTGTTCTCCGAAACCGAACCAGACGGAGATCAGCGGTATCCAGGCGAGCAGCGAGATCTGCTTCAGCCCGTTGAAGGTCGGTGTCAGCAGCCTGTCGGCGATGCGCGAGAGCGCCAGAAAGGTCCCGAAGCCCACGCCGAGAACGCAGCCGATCAGAAATCCGGCGATGTTGCGCATCAGGCTGAAGCCGAGCTCGCCGATCAGGTCATTGTCGAACAGCTCGCGCTTCGCCGTTCGGGCGATATCCTCCAATGATGGCAGAAAGCGCGGGTCGGCGAGGCCGCTCCGGCTCGACACCTCCCAGGCAACGAACAGCAGGATCGGCAAGGTGATGCCGCGACGAAACCGGACTGCCCTACTCGCACCGGCCATGATCAGATCTCCTGCCGCTTCCAACGCTGGATCAGCGTCTCGGTACGATCCAGGCTCTTATCCATGATGAAACCGATCAGGCCGATGGCGATCATCGCGACGATGACGGTGTCCAGCCAGAACATCTGCCGACCCCAGACCAGCAGATAGCCGAGCCCCTCCGAGGAGGCCAGAAGCTCGACGCCGACGAGCGAGGTCCAGGAATGCGTGAGGCCATAGCGAATGCCGGTAAACATCGAAGGCACCGCCCCCGGCAGCACGATAAACCGCAAGGTCTGCCAATGGCTGAAGCGCAAGGCCCGACCGACCTCCAGATATCGCGGAGAAACACCGCGAATGCCGGCAAGCGTATTCAATGTCATCGGCACGATCGCGCCCTTGGCGATGACGATGATTTTCAGCGTCTCGTCGATGCCGACGAGCAGCATCAGGAGCGGTATCCAGCCGAGCGTCGGGATCTGGGCGAAGGCGATGAAGAGCGGCTTCACATAATCTTCGACCCGCTCCGAAAGCCCCATCGAGATTCCGAGAACGAGGCCGGCGCTGGCGCCGATAGCAAAGCCGATGACGACGCGTCGCAGGCTGACGCCCGTATGGTAGAGAAGCTCGCCGCTGAGGATCATGTCCCGCGCCGTCTGATAGACGTAATCGGGCGCCGGCAGGATCTGTTGCGGCAGCCAGCCTCTGGCGGAGGCGACCCACCAGAGGACGATCAGCGCGAGCGGAACGACCAGAGCCACGGTCCCGACGGCCAGCCGCCTGCGCCACGGAGCCGGAAGCCGGATGCCGGCATGTCCGGCGGTTTCGGAAAACGCGGCCATGCCCGCCCCTTCGCTCTGTTCCAATGCCGCTGTCAGGATGCCGCCGGCTTTCCATCCGCGCCGTAGGGCTGCCAGAACGTCTTCAGACCGAGCTTTTCCAGCGCGTTGTTGAGGTATTTCGGTTCGAACCAGCCGTTGAGATCGACGTCGCGGCGAATGAGGCCGTATTCCTTGCTCTTTACGGCCTGCTCCTTGTACTGAGAGACAAGCAATTCATCGATGAGCGGCGAATTGCGGTAGGCGAGCGTATCGTTGCGGAAATATTCCTCGAGGATCGGGATCTCGGTGCCGGACTTGTGCCAGAGTTCGAAAAGAGCCGAGCGGTTGGGCTCCTCCGAGGACCATTGCGCCGCCTTGACGAAGGCGTCGACGACGCGCTGCGTGATTTCGGGATGCGCGTCGATGAAGGCTTCGCGGGCAACGATGCCGGCATTGCGGCCGAAGCGCGGATCGTCGCCCTTGGTCGTATAGATGACGTCGGCGCTGCCCTTGGCGGCGAGGTTGATCAGCTGCGTATCGCCGAAGGCGGCATCGATATCCTTGCTGCTCAAGGCGGCGACGGTGCCGGCGCTGTCGAGATTGACGACCTGCACGTCGCGTTCGCTGAGGCCATGCGCCTGCAGGACCTTGATCGCAGAAAGATGGCCGTTGGTGCCGCGCTGCAATGCGATCTTCCGGCCCTTCAGATCCTCGATCTTCTTGATGCCGGAATCCTTGGCGACCGCGAGATAGAGCGGCTTGCGCGCGCCGCTGGCGAGAAGATATTTGGTCTTCAGGCCGGTGGCGCGGCCGATCAGCGATGGCAGGTCGCCCTGATAGGCGAAGTCGAGCTGGTCGTTGGCAAAACCCTCATTCACGGCCGGACCCGCGCCCTTGAAGAAGGTCCACTCGATCTTCACATTGGGATCGTTGGCGAATTCCTTTTCCAGATATTCGCCGGCGCGCGCGGTCGCCGCCGACGTGCCTTCGGAATAGGGACGGTTGTCGACGCCGATCGCGGCATAGCCGACATGGATGACCAGCGGTTCTTCCGCTTGGGCGGATGCCGTCAACATGCCGAGGGCAAGAGCCACGCCTGCGGCGAGGCGGGAAATAGATACCAGTTTCATAAAGCTACTCCGTTTCCTGATTTATCTGACGGCGGCGATGGCCGGCCTGATGTCGGCCGAGCGTTGCCCTCCCCCCGCCGAGACCGCGCGCGGGCTTGGCGTGGAATGCGTCGTCGCATTGAGGCTTTCCAGAACGCGGTTGCGTATCTCGGTCAGCGCCGGCGAGGTCCTTTCGCGCAGGCGCGGCAATTCCACCGGAATGATCTCGCGGATGCGGCCGGGCCGCGGCGACATGACGACGACACGATCGCCGAGATAGACCGCCTCGTCGACATCATGCGTCACCAGCACCATGGTGATGCGCTCCTTTGCCCAGATCTCCTGCAACTCGTCCTGCAGCCGGGCCTTGGTGATGGCATCGAGCGCGCCGAAGGGCTCGTCGAGAAACAGCACGTCCGGACGATTGACGAGACCACGGGCAATACCGGCGCGCTGCGCCATGCCGCCCGAAAGCTGATGCGGATAGGCCTTGGCGAAGCCGGAAAGCCCGACAAGTTCGAGATGTTCTTCGACGAGCCGCTTCTTGTCTGCCTTGCCATGCCCGGAATTCTCAAGACCGAGCGCGATATTGCGGGCGACCGTCAGCCACGGAAACAAACGCGGCTCCTGGAACACGATGCCGCGATCGAGGCTGGGTTCGGTGACGGGCTTGCCCGCATGAAGGATCGAGCCGGATGTGGCGGTATCCAGCCCGGCGCCGAGGCGTAGCAGCGTCGACTTTCCGCAACCGCTGGCGCCGACAATGGTGACGAACTCGCCCTCGGCAATGTCGAGGCTGACATCGTCGAGCGCCGTGAGGCTTTCACCATTGACCTGAAACCGCCGCGTCACATGGCTGATCTTCAGATGCGAAGGATTGCTCATTCGTTTCCCGCCCCCTATTCGGCCGCAACAAAGAAAAGTCCAGGCCCGAGCTGGCGCTTCTTGTGGGTCATCGTTTTCTCCGCGATTAAGAGTCGAGAGAGGCTAGCAGTAAATATTATAATCTATAGAAATTATATTCTATTTAGATGAGGTGTCTCGAATTTGTCATCGCTGGCGACG
>JASGEG010000150.1:0-14842 GCA_047606605.1 Rhizobium sp. | reverse complement strand
TGAGCGACGTCGCCATGCTCCTGGTGGCGGTCGTGTAGCCAACATAGGTGGATACCATCAGTGCGATTCCCAATAAATCTCTAATATAAACCGAGTGAATCTCTCGATAGTATTGCACTGAAACCTTACCCGAGACTTACAATACTTCAGCCATTGCGTGTGCCGGATCGGCACGAGCGCTTCCGCCGTGCGTTCATTTTATGGAAACCCTGATCGATTCGGTTTTGCTAACCATTTGAGGACGCAAAGTTTTCTTAACCGCGATTTTTAAGCTGTCTGGAAGGGGCGCCGCCTAATCTGAACCCAACGAGAGGACATGACGTTCTCCGTAAGAAGACCGGAAAACCGGCTCTCAGGTAAAGCAAGGGTAGAGATTAGATGACAAATACCGTCCTGAAGCCCGATTGGGCTGGAAACACACTGCGGCTTGATCCGGCGCGCTTTCCGCAACAGGTCAGCTACGCCATGCGGGGTGCCGAGGGTGACGTCACCATCACGATCGACGAGCGTGGCGCCGTGCTGCGCAAGATCCTGCCGTCCAGCGGCCTGCCGCTGTCGGTCGCCCTGCCGAAGCGCGCCTTCAAGGGCGTCGCCGCCCGCGCCATCGACCATGGCGACGGCGAAGTCACCGTGACGCTGGAACTGCATCATTCCGACCCGGATCTCTGCATCCCCCTCCTCGTCGCCCACGATCTCAGCGACATCGCCGCCGACTGGCGCTCGTGGTCGGAAGCCTTCCGCATCCCCATGCTGATGATCGAAGCCGATGGCGTTGCCCGTCCGCTGGAAGAGCATCTCGGCGGGGTTGCCGCCCGCGATGCCCAGCCGCGCCGCCGCCATTCCTATTTCGCCGAGCGCCGCCCGCGCTTCCTCGTGCGCCGCTCGACCGGCAAGCTCGGCATCAAGATGAAGATCGAAGGCCGCGAGATCATCGCGCGGCATTGAGATCGGCAGGCTCACATGTATCCAGGATCGGCCGCGGGCATCCAGCCTCGCGGCCGATTTCGTTCATGCCTCCAGCGAACGCTCCATGATGATCGTCCGCTCGTCCCCGTAGTAGCTTTCCCTTATCGGTCGGAAACCGAGCGCAGCGTAGAAGGCCTGTGCGGTAACGGATGAGGGCACCGTGAGGACGGAAATTCCTTTTGCGCGTGCGATCCGCTCGATTTCGGCCATCAGCCGCCTTCCCACTCCCCGCCCTTGTGCCGAGGGCGAAACGAAGACTGTCCGGATCATCGCCCCATCAAGACTGGCTGTGCCGATGATGTCGCCGTCTGTCGCCGCAACGAAAACCGTGCGGCCTGCCAGGAGCTTTCGGATCGCGGCCGGATGGAACCCCGCCGCGACGCGAGCGATGATCTCCGGCGAATAATCCTTCGCATTGGTTTGGCGAAGAGCCGACACGATGACTGCACTGATGCCTTCAGCATCGTCTTCCTCGGCCGGGCGAACATCGTATTCCATGACAATCCCCATGCTCGGGCACCGGACCAGAACCCGGACCGCATTCGTCATGCAGCGAGAAGCAGGAACGACAGGAAGAGGCTCGAGAAAATGACGAGGCCGACCTTGCCGTTGAACCGGAACAGGGTCAGGCATTGCTGCGCATCGTTGATGTCCAGCACGGCGATCTGATAGGCGAACATGCCACCGGCGATGAGAAGGCCGATATAGGAAAGCCAGCCTGCTCCCGCCAGCGCGAAGGAGAGCAGCATCAGCACCAGCGCCGCACCGTAAAGGCCGACGAGCCAGAGGCGTGTCTGCTCGCCGAAGAGCCGGGCGGTGGAGCGTACGCCGATCAGCTCGTCATCCTCCTTGTCCTGATGGGCGTAAAGCGTGTCGTAGCCGATCGTCCAGAGGATGGCGGCGGCATAGAGCAGGACGGGCGCGAGCGACAGGCTGCCGAACAGGCCGGCCCAGCCCATCAGCGCACCCCAGGAGAAGGCGAGACCGAGGAAGAATTGCGGCCAGTCGGTGAAACGCTTGGCGAAGGGATAGAGCGCGACGACGCCGAGCGACAGCACGCCGAGAACGACGGCGAACCAGTTGAACTGCAGCAACACCAGCAAGCCGACCAGGGCCTGCAGGGCCATGAAGATCTTTGCCTGACGCCGCGTCACCCGGCCGGAGGGCAAGGGGCGCGAGCGCGTGCGGGCCACTTCCATGTCGATGTCGTGATCGACCAGATCATTATAGGTGCAGCCGGCGCCACGCATGGCGACCGAGCCGAGAAAATAGAGAAAGAGGTGATAGATCACCAGGAAACCCGGCGACTGGCCCGCTGCCGCGGCGGCATTGGCGGCAAGTGCGGTCGACCAGAAACACGGCCACATCAGCAATTCCCAGCCGATCGGCCTGTCCCAGCGCGCGAGTTGCGCATAGGGCCAGAGCCATGGAGGCAGGATGCGGTAGACCCAGTTGCCGGACGGCGCGTCCGCGACGCGCCCGTTGATGTCGCCTGTCTTTTGCATGAGCGAGTAGTAGTGACATCCGGCGGCCATGGTCAAGCGGCAGGGCCGCAGCCCTGCGCTTTTCTCAGTTCATCGTGAAGTTGAACTTGTAGGTAGCGGAGACGCCGACCAGCAGCTGGTTGCGGTCGCCGCGTTCACGCACGAGGCTGCTGTCGGCGGCCGGGCCGGTCAGACGCGTATATTCCACGAAGGTGCTCGTGGTCCAGTTCTCGGACGGCTTCCACGTCAAGGCACCACCGGCACCGACGGATTTTATCCCGCCGCCCGGATTGTAGCGGCTGAGGCCGGATGCCGCCGCCTCCCGGGCATTCACGCCGTAGTAGGTGTTGAGATAATCGTTGGAGGCGAGCGTCATGCGCGGGCCGCCGGACAGGCGCAGTTCCGGAGTGATGTCGGTGAAGGCATCGACGGCAGCATCCGCAACGATGCCGCTATGGGCACGAATGCCCTGACGGACTTCGATGCGGGCACGCAGCCAGTCGGTCGGATAGGCCTCGGCAAAGCCGCCGGCCTCGAGGCCCCACTTGACCTTCTTCAGGCCCCTCAGCTCGTGACCATCGCCGCTGTCGCGGCTCGGCACGAACTTGCCGACGATACCGGCGCGGAAGGCATCACTCTCGATCAAGGCAAAAGACGGATTGTCGTTGCGCGAGGAGAAGCGCGGGCCCGGGCCCTGCTTGCCGACAGAGATCAATGGCGACCACTGCAGTTTGTTGTGCCTGCTGCCTTCGAACTTCGGCGCCGAGAAACCGGCTGCACCGACGCTTAGATACCAGTTACCCGACCAGAGATACTGGCCATCTCCGGCCGACGCCGCGCCGGCGGACGCAACGAACAGGCCGAAAGTGAAAAGCAGACGCGACTTCGCAAACACATGCAACTCCTTGATACGCAATACAATGGAGCCATACTCGCCCCCGAGAGTTGCCTCAAATTATCCGGATCGCATTACCGCTCTCTTAACCACACCGGATCGCATTCAGGATCAGCGCCAAAATTTCGATGCGATTTGCGAGGGCTTGCCGGCTTGCGCCGATCTGTCGCATTGGTTTAATTTTTATATGAAGTACTCAATCAAAAGTAATGGCCGGGCGTCAGAATTTGAGCGATGACCTATTCATATCAAGGTTGAACACGGGGCAAAATGAAAACCAGATCTTGGATTTATCTCGGTGCATTCGTCAGCATGGGCTTGATGCTTTCAGGCTGCGTCAGCGCACCGATCGGCGGCGCAAAACAGACAGAGGCCAAGGGCAGCATTCGCGCGGGCAAACGAATCCAGGTGGGAGGCGTTTCGTTCCTGAAACCCGACTGCACCTTCGCGTCCTATCCGTACACGGCCGTCGTCAAACCGAGCAGCCACGGCAAAATCGACATCACGCACGGCCCTGTGCGCGCCAATTTCCCGAAGGACGAACCGATGCATGTCTGCAATGGCAAGCAGGCGGAAGGAACGATCGTCTTCTACACGCCCAATCCCGGCTTCACCGGCAACGACCAGTTCACCATTCGGATGACAGCATTGAATGCATCGAACGGCGTTATGGATCACACGGTAAGCGTTCGGGTCGTTAAATAAGAAAACGCCGGCCCATGTTCTCCATGCGGCCGACGTAGTTGCCAACATTCTCCTAGAACGTCACCTTCTCCAGCGGTGGGCGGCTCGCCTCGAATTCCCTGAGCTTCGCCTCGCGCTCGACAATGTAATTGCGGTTGTCGGGCACGGCGAACTGGCTCTTGGACATCTGGATCTGCATGATGAACAGCTCATCCCAGCGGAAGCCCATTTCCGAGCCGGCGAGATAGAACTCCCACATGCGGAAGAAATTCTCGTCATAGAGGGCGACGGCCTCGGCCTTGCGCGCCACGAAGCGGTTGCGCCAGTGACGCAGCGTATAGGCATAGTGCATCGGCAGGACTTCGACGTCCTTGACCAGCAATCCGGCCTTTTCCAGCGGCGGCGTCGTCTCCCCGACCGAGGGGATGTAGCCGCCCGGGAAAATATACTTCTCGATGAAGGCGTTGGTGCCGAAGCTCGGCTTCGGACGGGCGATCGAATGCAGCACCATGACGCCGTTATCGTCGAGGAGTTCCGAAACCTTGCGGAAGAACTTACCGTAATCACCGATGCCGACATGCTCGAACATGCCGACCGAGACGATGCGGTCGAACTTCTTGCCGGTGAGATAGCGATAGTCCTGCAGTTCGAAACGGACGCGATCGGACAGGCCGCGCTTGGCGGCGCGATCGCGCGAGACCTTGAGCTGCTCCTCGCTCAGCGTGATGCCGGTGAAATCGAGGCCGGGATTGGCTTCGGCAAGATACATGCCCATGCCGCCCCAGCCCGAACCGATTTCGAGCACGCGCTGGCCGGGTTCGACCAGGAGCTTGGCGGCGATATGCCGCTTCTTGGCCACCTGCGCCTCGTCGAGGCTGATGCCGGGCGGATTGAAGTAGCCGCAGGAATATTGCCAGTCCTCGTCCAGGAAGAGGTCGAAGAGCTTGGCGGAGAGATCGTAGTGATGCGCAACATTGTATTTGTTGCGGTTGATCGGCGAGCGGCTCTTGATCTGCTGCCACGCAATGCGGCCGACCAGCAAGGCGGCCATGCGCAGATCGAAGATTTCGTTGGTGGTGTTCTGCTTCACCAGGGAGAGGAATTCGTAAATATCCCCCTGCTCCAGAATGAAGCGCCCTTCCATGTACATTTCGCCGAGTTTCAGGGTGGGATCGCGCGCAACCGCGTCTTCCGCCTGCTGGTCGGCAATGCGGACGGCGACCATTTCGCCGGAGCCATCGCCGATCATATGCGTCTCGCCGGAGGCAAGCGTAAGTTTCAGGGAGCCTTTACGGACGAGTTTCTTGACAAGAGAGAACAATGCCGACGCCATGGACGCCTCGAATGTTATGACATGACAATGAAGCTGACTCTAACGCCTCAGAACATTGTGGCAAGCGCACCTTTTCGCACTCTCCAGCACTCCGGCAACAACGTTGCCAGAGTGTGACATTCTTGCACGATCTCCCGCTAAGTGCTTATTTTCGTTTGAATGCATCCGCCAGAGCGGCGCCGAAACTGCCCTGCTGCGGCGCATTCTGGCGACTATTGTTCCTATCGCCAGCGTTGCGCGCACCACCCTGCTCGCGCGACTCACGCCCGGATGCGCCCGCCACAGTGCCGCCATCTTTGCGCATCGTGAGACTGATTCGCTTCCGTTTGACGTCGACTTCCACAACCCTCACTTTCACGACGTCGCCGGCCTTGACGACTTCATGCGGGTCTTTCACGAAGCGGTCGGCGAGCTGCGAGACGTGCACGAGTCCGTCCTGGTGAACGCCGATATCGACGAAGGCGCCGAAGGCGGCGACATTGGTCACCGTGCCTTCCAGAGCCATGCCGGGCTTGAGATCGCTGATCTCGTTGACCCCTTCGGCGAAGGTCGCGGTCTTGAAGCTCGGGCGCGGGTCGCGGCCCGGCTTTTCCAGCTCGGCGATGATGTCGCGCACCGTCGGAAGGCCGAATTTCTCGTCAATGAACTTGCGCGGATCGACGGCCTTCAGCGCCGCCGTGTCGCCCATCAGGCTGCGCAGGTCGCGGCCGCAGGCGGCAACGATCTTCTTGGCGACGCCATAGGCTTCTGGATGCACCGAGGAAGCATCCAGCGGCTCCTTGCCGTCGGGAATGCGCAGGAAGCCGGCGCATTGCTCGAAGGTGCGCTGACCGAGGCGGGCGACCTTCATGAGATCGCGGCGGGTCTCGAAGCGGCCCTCGCCGTCGCGATGCTTGACGATCGCGTCGGCGATCGACGGACCGAGGCCGGAGACGCGGGACAGCAGCGGCGCCGACGCCGTATTCAGATCGACGCCGACCGCGTTCACCGCATCTTCCACGACGGCGTCTAGCGAACGCGACAGCTTCTGCTGATCGACATCGTGCTGATACTGACCGACGCCGATCGATTTCGGCTCGATCTTGACCAATTCGGCCAAGGGGTCCTGCAGGCGGCGGGCGATGGAGACCGCGCCGCGCAGCGACACGTCGAGGCCCGGAAACTCGAGTGCTGCGGTTTCGGAGGCTGAATAGACGGATGCACCCGCTTCCGAGACGATGACCTTGGTCGGCTTCGGCGCCGGCAACTCGGCCAGCATGTCGGCCACCAGCTTCTCCGTCTCGCGGCTGCCGGTGCCATTGCCGATGGAGATGAGCTCGACCTTGTGCTTGCGGATCAGCGCCGCCAAGGTCGCCTGCGTGCCGCGTACATCGTTCTTCGGCGGGAAAGGATAGACGGTCGTCGTCTCCAGGAGCTTGCCGGTGCCGTCGACCACGGCGACCTTGACGCCGGTGCGGATGCCCGGATCGAGGCCCATGGTGGCGCGCGAGCCGGCGGGAGCAGCCAGCAGCAGGTCTTTCAGATTGCGGGCGAAGACGTGGATCGCCTCCTCCTCGGCACGCTCGCGCAGATCGCGCATCAGGTCGAGCGACAGCGACATGGAGAGCTTGACGCGCCAGGTCCAGCTCGCGACCTCCGTGAGCCAGCGGTCGCCGGGGCGGCTCGCGCCGATCTCGTAGGCCGTGGCGATCATCCGCTCGACCGGCTTGTTGGGCGAGACGGCGTCGACATCGACCTCGATGGTCAGCGTCAGCACCTCCTCGTTCCAGCCGCGCAGCATGGCGAGCGCGCGGTGGCCGGGCGCTGTTGCCCAGCGCTCCTGATGGTCGAAATAGTCGGAGAATTTCGCGCCGGCCTCCTGCTTGCCGTCCACCACCTTGGCCTTGAGGGCGGCATTCGCCTTCATGTAGGTGCGCAGCTTGCCGAGCAGGTCGGCGTTTTCCGCGATACCTTCGGCGACGATGTCGCGCGCGCCTTCAAGCGCCGTCTTCACGTCGGGCACGTCGGCGGTGAGGAAGCCCTCGGCCAGGGCGGCGGGCTCCCGGGAGCGGTCGGCAAGGATCGTCTCGGCGAGCGGGCCGAGGCCGCGCTCCCTGGCGATTTCGGCGCGGGTGCGCCGCTTCGGCTTATAAGGCAGATAAAGGTCTTCCAGCTCGGCCTTGGTGGCGGCACCGCCGATCTTGCCCATCAGCTCATCGGTCATCTTGCCCTGGCCGACGATCGACTCGACGATGGCCGCGCGGCGGGCTTCGAGTTCGCGCAGATAGACGAGGCGTTCGGCGAGCGTGCGCAACTGCCCGTCATCCAGCCCGCCGGTCACTTCCTTGCGATAGCGGGCGATGAAGGGCACGGTCGCGCCTTCGTCGAGAAGCTCGATCGCGGCCTTGGCCTGATCCGGGCGCGAATTGATCTCGGTGGCGATGGTTGCGGCAAGGGAACGAATGTCGGCGGCCATATGTCTCTCTGAACTGAACTCGATGGCGGGACCATAGGCGCGATCCCGGAAAGTACGAAGCGGTTTCCGACGAGATCGCCCCAATCGGGGCGATACAGGAAGGATCGCCACGCGAAACCAGCCTCTGGCTTTAGCGACATAAAAAGGCATGGCAATGTTGCAGCCCCGGCCTCCACAGGATTTGCCGCTTGACCTTTGACCTCCGCCCCCTTAACCGCGCACATGAACGCAAGAGCAGAGGGCAAGCCATGAGAGTTCTGTTGATCGGATCGGGCGGACGCGAGCATGCGCTTGCCTGGAAACTGGCGCAATCGCCGTTGATGACGGAATTCTATGCCGCGCCCGGCAATCCCGGCATTGCCGACCACGCGACGCTTGTCCCGCTCGATATCGAAGACCATGGCGCGGTCGCTGCCTTCTGCAAGGAAAAAGCCATCGATTTCGTCGTCGTCGGCCCGGAGGCACCGCTGGTCGCCGGCATCGCCGACCGCCTGCGCGCCGAGGGCATCGCAGTCTTCGGCCCATCCGCCGCCGCGGCCCAGCTCGAGGGCTCCAAAGGGTTCACCAAGGACATCTGCGCCCGCTACAATATCCCGACCGGCGCCTACCAGCGCTTCAACAATGCGCCCAAGGCAAAAGCCTATATCCGCGCGCAGGGCGCTCCCATTGTCGTCAAGGCCGACGGGCTTGCCGCCGGCAAGGGCGTCACGGTCGCCATGACCGTCGACGAGGCGCTTGCCGCCATCGATGATTGCTTCGAAGGCGCTTTCGGCGAAGCCGGCGCCGAGGTCGTCATCGAGGCCTATCTCGACGGCGAGGAAGCGAGCTTCTTCTGCCTTTGCGACGGCAAGCATGCGCTGGCGCTCGCCACCGCCCAGGATCACAAGCGCGTCGGCGACGGCGATACCGGCCCGAACACCGGCGGCATGGGCGCCTATTCGCCCGCCCCGGTCATGACGGCCGAGATGGTCGAACGCACCATGAAGGAGATCATCGAGCCGACGATGCGCGGCATGGCCGAAAGCGGTTACCCCTTCTCCGGCCTCTTCTTCGCCGGACTGATGATCACCGCCAAGGGGCCGGAACTGATCGAATACAATGTCCGCTTCGGCGATCCGGAATGCCAGGTGCTGATGATGCGGCTGAAGAGCGACCTGCTGCCGCTGCTTCTCGCCTGCGCCAACGGCACGCTGGACCAGGTGACGGCGGAATGGAGCGACGACGTGGCGCTGACCGTGGTCATGGCCTCGAAAGGCTATCCCGGCGCCTATGCCAAGAACACGCCGATATCGGCCCTGCCCGCCGACAGCGACGGCGCCAAGGTGTTTCATGCCGGCACGGCCTTGAAGGACGGCGCGCTGGTCGCGACCGGCGGCCGGGTGCTGAACGTCACCGCCACCGGCAAGACGGTCAGCGAGGCGCAGAAGCGCGCCTATGCCCTTGCCGGCAAGGTGGAATGGGAAAACGGTTTCAGCCGCAGCGATATCGGCTGGCAGGCGATCGAGCGGGAAAAGGCCTGATAACCTAAACGCCGCGACTGTCCCGAATTCCGTTCGCTACTAAACTTTTACCTAATCTCCTGACGGGATGGAAACAAAGACACGCTAATCTCTCCATCATCTTAGATGGAGTTGTCGTCATGCGTGCCCTCTTCCTGACCCTGACTTTCGCGCTGGCCGCCGGCTCGGCTCCGGCCTCGTCGATCCAGCCCATCGACAGCAAGACCGAGGTCAGCGCCGGCAGCATCATCGACAGGGCCTGCGCCGATTGCCCGACCATCAAGCCGCCGGAGGTCAAGAAGGATTATGTCGTGCCGGAGCTGAAACCCGGCACGCAGACCATCGTCATCCGCGACATCGACGGCCAGAAGAAGGTGGTGCGCACCGAAGCCTGGATGGGCGGTTCGCCGGTCGTCTTCATTTCCAAGCCGACGCCCGAGGCGCTGGCTGCGGCAAACATGGCGCCCGACGGCATCGACATGACCGCAAAGACCGCCGCCCTGCCCAAACCCGCCAAGACGCGAGAGCCCGCGCCGCTCGATCTCTCCGGCTTCCAGCTCCGCCAATAACGGCGGCATCCCGTTCCCTGCCCCGCCCGGCCTAAGTTTCGGTCGACGGGGTCCGTCGCAAGGCGGACCAATGCGCCCCTGGGAGAAGCAGGGGCGTATTCGTTTTTAATGGAGAAACAATATCTCGCGTTCAGCGCGACTTAGAGCGTTTCAGCCCTTCATAGAACCGCTGAAACGCTCCAACTTTTTTGTTTTGACGCAATTCCGGACGGAAAACCGCTGCGCACTTTTCCTAGATTTGCTCTAATTCCCGATCGCGCCGTTCTGTTTAAAGCTTTCTTAGATATAAATCGCGATTTTACTTTGACCGGACAGCAGCATGTCTTTCAAGCAGCGGCAAGCGTATTGGGGCTCTCTCAGGCGATCGCACAGGCGGTAGGAAACCGCGCCGGTACTCACCCTACCCTGTTGCGAGGCATTTATGAAGAATCTCAAGATCGCACATCAGCTCTTTGCCCTTCTGGGCGTGCTCATGGCCGTTTTCGCCATGGCGACCTATCTGCAAATCCGCTCATCGGCCGAGGCGATCTATAGCGAGCGCTACGAAATGCTGCGTACGCAGGTCGAATCCGGCATCTCCGTTCTGAAGTTCTATTATTCCCAGGAACAGGCCGGCAAGCTGACGGAAGAACAGGCCAAGGCTCAAGCCTATGCCACCATCACCAGCATGAAATACACGCCGGACGGCTATCTGTTCGGTTATGACTACGACGTCAACATGGCCTTCCACTACGACAAGTCGAAAGTGGGCGTGAGCCTGAAGGGGCAGCCCGATCCGAAGGGCCATTACTATCGCGAGGAACTGGTCAAGCTCGGCCAGCAGGGCGGCGGCCTCTCCGACTTCTACGCCAACAAGCCCGGCCAGCCGGCGGACGTCATGTTCCGCAAGACCGCCTATGCCCGCGCCTTCGAGCCCTGGAAGATCGTTGTCGTTACCGGCGTCTACATGGACGATCTCGACGCGCAGGTCGCGACGAAGATCTGGACGACCCTGTGGTCGACGCTGGCGCTCTTCGTGCTGGTCCTCGGCGCCGCCTTTTTCGTGATCCGCGGCATCACCAAGCCGCTTACCCAGGTCCATGCCGCGCTCAAGGCCGTTGCCGACGAGGACGTGAATATCGCGATACCACACGCCGCCATGCGCAACGAGATCGGCCTGATGGCGAAGGCCACGCTGGCGTTGCAGCAAAAGATCCGTGAGCGCCATGCGCTGGCCGAGCGCCAGGCCGCGCAGGAAGAGGAAATCAACAGCGAGCGCCAACAGAACCTGCGCCAGCAGCAGAGCGAGGCCGAGGAACAGGCCCGCGTCGTCTCGACCATCGGCAAAGCGCTGGAACAACTTGCGCGCGGCGACCTGACCGTGCGCTGCGGCGATATCGGCATCGGTTATGCCGGGCTGCGCAACAATTTCAACGAGGCGCTGTCGCATCTGGAAGCCGCCATGGGCCGGGTCAATGCCAAGGGCAATGACATCGGCGTCAGCAAGGAAGAGATCCGCCGCGCCTCCAACGAGCTGTCGCAGCGCACCGAGCGCCAGGCCGCCAGCCTGGAGGAAACCTCGGCCGCGCTCGACGAGCTGACCGTTGCCGTCCGCCAAACCGCCGAAGGCGCGCATGAGGCCAGCAAGCGCGTTCACTCCGTCAGCACCGAAGCGTCACGCAGCGATGCCGTCGTTGCCCAGGCGATCGAAGCGATGAGCGGCATCGAAAAATCGTCGGCGGAGATCAGCAAGATCATCGGCGTCATCGACGAAATCGCCTTCCAGACCAACCTCCTGGCGCTGAACGCCGGGGTCGAGGCGGCCCGCGCCGGCGAATCCGGCAAGGGTTTTGCCGTCGTCGCCCAGGAGGTGCGCGAGCTGGCGCAACGCTCCGCGGCGGCCGCCAAGGAAATCAAGGATCAGATCGCCCGCTCGTCGGGTCAGGTCGACCAGGGCGTCCGCCTTGTCGGCGAGGCCGGCGAAGCGCTGAAGCGCATCTCCGACCAGATCAAGGCCGCCAACGAGATCGTTTCGAAGATTGCCTACAGCGCCTCCGAACAGGACACGACGCTACGCTCGATCTCGTCGTCGATGAACCAGCTCGACGCTGCCACGCAGCAGAACGCCGCCATGGCCGAGGAAACGACGGCATCGGCCGAAACGTTGGCTGCCGACACCGAGGACCTGCTCGGCCTGATCCGCGACTTCCGCGTCAGCGACAGCCGCCCGGCAATGGACCATCATCGCCGCGCCGCCTGAGCTGCACCACGAGAGACAGAACAAACCGCCGGGGTCACCCGGCGGTTTTTCCTTGTCTGAATGTGAAAGAGGATCAGCCGTCGGCGGCAATCCGCTCGACCAGCCGGTCGATCTCACTGTCGGAATAGACCTCGATCCCGGCCCGCCTCAGCAAGGCGGCGGTGACGCCATGGCCCGCATGCCGGCCGCCGGAAAATGTGCCGTCGTAGATAAAGCCGGAACCGCAGGACGGGCTGCCGTCGATCAGCAACGCATAACGACAGCCGGTCTGCTCGGCGAGTGCCAGGGCATTTTCCGCCGCCTGACGAAATTCCGCGGTGACATTGCCGCCAGTGATCTCCATCACCTTCGCGGTGCCGGCAAGCACGTCTTCGCCGGTGGCGCTGCCTGCAATCTCGGCCGGCGGCCTCGGAACGGCCATGCCGGCTGACAGTTCCGGACAGATGGTCACCAGCCGGCCCTCCTCGCGCCAGCGATCGATCGCCGGATGGACAAGTGGCTTGGAGCGGCCGTCATAGCGGACGGCATGGCCCATGAGACAGGCGCTGACGAGGATCGTTCCGGTCATCGCGCCTGCCTTCCTTACCCCGCGATCTTCGAGAAATCGGCAACGGTGCCGGTCGCTTCGCGGATCAGGCGCAGCAGTGCCAGGCGGTTGGCGCGGATCGCGGCGTCCTCGTCGTTGACGAGCACGTCCTCGAAGAAGCGGTCGACCGGCGCGCGCAGCTTGGAAAGGGCTGCCATGGCCGAGCGGAAATCCTCCTTGGCGATCGCCTCGGACGCCTCGGCGGAGGCAGCCTTGACGGCGGCGAAAAGGTCCTTTTCCGCATCGAGCTTCAGCAGCGCTTCCGAAACGCCGTCAGCAACCACGGTGCCCTTCTTTTCCTCGGCTGCCAGGAGCTGCGTGGCGCGCTTGGTGCCGGCGAGCAGGTTCTTGCCGTCCTCCGACGTAATGAAGGCCGTCAGCGCCTCGACGCGGCGGGCCACCATCAGGAGATCGTCGGCCTCCGGCGTCAGCACGGCGTCGATCAGGTCATGGCGGGCGCCCAGATCGCGCAGGTAGACCTTGAGGCGGTCGTGGAAGAAGGCGAGAAGATCCGCATCCTTGGTGGTGGCGAGCAACGGCAGGCGCACGCCCCGCTCCAGCAGGATGCGGACGACGCCGAGGGCGGCGCGGCGCAGCGCGTAAGGGTCCTTCGAGCCGGTGGGCTTTTCGTCGATCTTCCAGAAACCGACGAGCGTATCCAGCTTGTCGGCGAGCGCGACTGATATCGCAACCTTGTCCTCGGGAACGCGATCGGACGGGCCTTGCGGCTTGTAGTGATCCTCGATCGCCGTCGCGACGGAGGCGTTCTCGCCCTGCAGCGACGCATATTTACGGCCCATGACGCCCTGCAGTTCCGGGAATTCACCGACGGCTTCGGTGCGCAAGTCGGCCTTGGCCAGCACGACGGCGCGGTCGACCAAGGCGGCATCGGCGCCGGTGATCCTGGCGAGTTCGGCGGCGAGCGCCCGGATGCGGGCGACACGCTCGCCCTGGCTGCCGAGCTTGGCATGGAAGGTGACGTTCAGCGCATCGAGCTTGGCCATGCGCTGGTCGAGCGGCTTCTTCAGGTCGAGGCCGAATTTCTGGGCTGCGGCTTCCAACGTTTCGAGATCGGGCAGATTACCCTGGTCGCGCGTCCAGAAATGCAGCGCGTCCGACAGGCGCGCGCGCACGACCTTGCCATTGCCGTGGATGATTTCCTTGCCGCCGTCCGTCGCCTGGATGTTGGAAACCAGGATAAAGCGGTTGGACAGCGCCTCGCCGGCCTGCGGGCGGGTGACGAAGCATTTCTGGTTGGTCTTGATTGTGAGACGGATGATTTCCGAGGGGATCGACAGATAATCCTCCTCGAAGGAGCCCATCAGCACCTGCGGCCACTCGACGAGGCCGGACACCTCTTCCAGCAGGCCTTCGTCCTCGACCAGTTCGAGGCCGTTGGCGAAAGCGACGTCGCGGGCATCATGCAGGATGATGTCCTTGCGGCGCTCGGCATCGAGCACGACGTAGGCCTTTTCGAGGCTCGAGGCATAATCCTCGAAACGCTTGACCGTGATCGGGCCTGGCGCATGGAAGCGATGGCCATAGGTCACGTTCGAGGCGACAATGCCGTCGATCTCGAAGGGGATGACCACGGTTTCCTCATGCTCGGTGCCGTAAACGCAGACGATCGACTGCAGCGGGCGCACCCAGCGCAGCGAGCCGGGCTTCACCGAAGCCTTGCCCCAGCGCATGGACTTCGGCCAGGGGAAATTGCGAATGATATCAGGCATGACATCGGCAACGATTTCCTCGGCCGCGCGGCCGGGCTTGGAAATCACCGCGACGTAGAAATCGCCCTTCTTCGGATCGCTGCTCACCTGAGCCTCCGAAATGGAGGACAGGCCGGCCCCACGCAGAAAACCTTCGATCGCCTTTTCGTTGGCATCGGTGCGCGGACCCTTGCGCTCCTCGCGCACGTCGGCGGAACGCGCCGTCAGGCCGCGAATGTCCAGCGTGAGGCGCCGCGGCGTCCAATATTCCCGGGCGCCCTCATAGGAAAGACCGGCTTCGACCAGGGCATCGGTCACCAGCTTCTTCAGGTCGCCGGCAGCCTTGCGCTGCATACGGGCGGGAATTTCCTCGGAGCGGAGTTCGAGAAGGAGATCGGGCATGGGAATTGTCTTTACGTTGAG